>PLED01000040.1 GCA_003136355.1 Vulcanimicrobiota bacterium
ATGATCGAGCCTTTGCCGAATTGGCGCTCGATCTGCGCGAGGGCGTTACTGAGGGCGGTCTGCCGTTCGTCTTGCGCTGCCATGTTGCTCTCCTATATCTCCAGCTTCTGTTATTTCTCTATCACGATATCGGGTCCAAGTGCCAAGTGCCTGGCACTCAAAAAGTGGATTCTTCGAAAAGAGCGTCGATAAATTCGCCCGGAGAGAACAGCCGCAGGTCTTCCGCGGTCTCACCCAGCCCGACGAATTTTATGGGAACCTCGAGCTCGTCAACGATGGCGACCAGCACGCCGCCCTTGGCGGTCGAGTCGAGTTTGGTCACGACGGCTCCGGTCAGGGTGGCCGCCTCGTGGAAAAGTTTGGCCTGCGAGATCGCGTTTTGCCCGGTCGTGCCGTCGAGCACGAGCAAAGTCTCCGCGGGCGGTGCACCCGTTTCACGCTCGATGACGCGCCGCATTTTTTTTAGTTCTTCCATAAGATTGGTCTTGGTTTGCAGCCGGCCGGCGGTATCGACGATCACGACGTCAGCCTCGCGAGAGCGGGCGGCCTGCAAACCATCGAAAACGACCGAGGACGGATCGGCGCCTTCCTTGCCGCGGACGAACGACGCGTCCGAGCGTTCCGCCCAAATGCCCAGTTGCTCTGCGGCTGCCGCGCGGAACGTGTCCGCAGCCACAAGCGTTACGCGCTTCCCCTGCGAACGCAGACGGGTTGCGAGCTTGCCGATCGTCGTGGTTTTGCCGCTGCCGTTCACGCCGACGACCAGCACCACCGCGGGCGCGCCGGCGAGATTCAGCTCGGCGCCGGGAAGCGTGAGAAAACGCTCGACGTCCTTACGGAACCGCGCGACGATCTGATCGCTCGTGCTCCACAGTTCTTGCTTGGCGACCGTCTTCAGGCCGGCGACGATCTTGGTCGTCGTGGCCACGCCGAAATCCGCGGAGAGCAAAAGCTCCTCGAGCTCTTCCCAGACCTCGGGGGTAATGGGCTTGCGCGCCCGGCCTAAGGCCTCGACGCCCGCCAGTGCCTCCCTCGTCAGTCCGAACGAGGCCCGGAGCTTAGTAAGCCAGCTGCTCACGGACCCAAGCCTTCCATGCCCCTAATCGAACTCCTGTTCGATGCCGCCTCACGCGCCTGGAGGGGTCTTCCGGACGTACTTTTGTTTGAGGGTCGGGTCGCCTTCGCGGATGCCGAGGTCGCTTTGGAGCTCGCGCAAGAGCTGGCGCAGATGGATGACGGCCTGCGCGTGGATCTGCGAAACGCGCGATTCCGATACGCTAAGCCGTTCCTTTATATCCTTGAGCGGTTGCCCTTCGAAATAGTAGAGCGAAATCACGACGCGTTCTTGCGGCGGCAGTTCACTGACGGCTTGCACGAGCGCGTGACGGAGTTCGCGCTGCTCGACGCTGGCCGTTATGTCGACATCGGCGTCCTTCAGCGTGTCGGCCAGCGGGATGTGATACCCCTTGTCGCTCGGAAGCGGTTCCTCGAGCGAAAGCAGCGACGTGCCGCGCACGCGCTGCAGCAATGCGTTGTATTCCTCGATCGGCATCGAGAGCTGCGCCGCCACTTCCGCATCGGTCGGCAGACGTCCAAGGGTTACTTCGAGCTGCTGATAGGCGCGCTCGATTTCGCGCGCGCGCTGCCGGACGGCCCGCGGAACCCAGTCAAGCGCGCGCAACGCATCGATGATCGCGCCGTTGATGCGCGTGATCGCATAGGTCTCGAACTTCACGCCGCGAGAATCGTCGTACTTTTCGATTGCATCGATTAGACCGACGATGCCGTCGTTGATCAGATCGTTCAAGTCCACGTTGGGGGGCAGGCTGACGGAAATTTTTCCCGCCACATATTTGACGATGTGCAAATACTTG
Source organism: Vulcanimicrobiota bacterium (assembly GCA_003136355.1). GTDB lineage: Bacteria > Vulcanimicrobiota > Vulcanimicrobiia > Vulcanimicrobiales > Vulcanimicrobiaceae > Rubrimentiphilum. The sequence goes on from PLED01000040.1 coordinate 1,875, forward strand.
TGGATGAGTTCTTCGCGCGAATATTCGACGCCGTTGATGCGGTAGCGGCGCTTGCCGCCGCTCGTCGTCACGTGTACCTGATGCGGGGATTCACGGCAGCATAGAGCAGGTCGACTCCCGTGTTCACAACCACGAAGACGGTTGCGAACAGCAAGATGACGCCGTTGACCAGCGGCATATCGCGGTTGCCGATCGCGTCAAACGCCAAGCGTCCCACTCCGGGCCAGGCAAAGATGTGCTCGGTCAGCACGGCTCCGCCGAGCAGCAGCCCCGTCTGTAGACCCACCACCGTCAGAATCGGAACGAGCGCGTTGCGCAATGCGTGCCGCAGCAAAACCGTGCGTTCGCTCAGGCCTTTGGCGCGCGCCGTCCGGATATAATCGCTGCGCAAGACGTCGAGCATCCCGCTGCGCGTGATCTTCGCGATGATTGCAAGCGGAATCGTGCCGAGCGTCAGCGCCGGCAGCACCAAGTGCCAGAGCGCATCGGCGGCGGCTTGCCAGTTGCCTTCCAGAAGCGCGTCCAAGACGATGAGGTGCGTGATCGGCGTAACAGTGTACTGCAGCGAGATGCGCCCCGAAATCGGAAAGAGATTGAGCCCGTAATGCGATGGTACCACCGACAGCAGATAGACGAGCATCCAACCGAGCCAAAAAACCGGAATCGAGACTCCCAGCAGCGCGAGGCTCATCGTGAAGGCGTCGGCGAGCGAACGGAACTTTACGGCCGCAATAATCCCGAGCGGGATGCCGAAGGCGATGGCGACGATCATCGCGCCCAGCGCGAGCTCCACCGTCGCGGGGAAATACTGCGCCAACTTCCCGGCAACACTCTCGTTGTCGACGAGTGAGTTGCCAAGATCGCCGCGCGCGGCATGCGCCATATAGATCCCGAGCTGGACGTACCAAGGTTTGTCCAGCCCAAGCGATGCGCGCAGAGCGGCGGCCGCTACCGGCGACGCATGCTCGCCCAGCCGGATGGCTACGGGATCGCCCGGGATCACTTTCATGAACGCGAAGCTCACGATCGTAATCGCGATCAGCACGAAGACGAGCCGCACGACGCGAACGGCCGCGAATCTAGCCATGCACCGTACGCGCGGCGAAACGCAGCGCCTGCCCGTAGAGAAACGCTCTGTCGCCCAGCGAGCGATCGCGATCTTCGCGCTGCAGAACGTCGACGAAGCGCGGCGATCTCGCCAGCTGCTCGAAAAGTTTCGTGTAGCGCGCCGGCTTGCGTTCGAGAAAGCGCATGAGCTCCGCCCGGTGACGCAAGCGTCCGTAGAAACGCTTCTTTAGCGCTGCACCGTAGCGCTCGTAGGCGCGCGCGGGCTGTGCGCGCGCCGCACTGACGGCTTCAGCCGCCATGCGGCCGCTCATCGCAGCTTCGTAGATTCCTTCGCCATTGGTCGCGTCGACCAAACCGGCCGCCGTTCCGCCGACCATTGCTCCGGGAATCGCGATGCCCGGGCGAGGCGCTCCGCCGTACAGCAGATGCCCCTCAAGTTTTGTCGTGAAGGCTGCCGCCGGATAGAGCCGCGCGCGCACGCGTTCCGTGAAAAGGTCGAGCTCTGCGCGCAGCTGCGCGCCGGGCATCTTCCCCATCACGCCAAGTCCGATCGCCAAATGATCGCGTTTAGGAAACATCCACGCCACGGTCATGCGGCCGTCGCGCGTTGCGAAATAATGCATCTCGAGCGAGCGGTAGGCCACGGCGTCGGCGGGCCGATCCAAATACACACGATACTGGAGCGTCGTCACCAAGCCGCTCTGCCATTGCGGATAGGCAAACTCGGTCTCTTCCAACTTTGCGGTCGAGCCCTGCGCGAAAAACACGTTTCGCGCCGCAATTGTTTTCCTCTCCCCCGCGCGCGCGTCGGCATACTCGATCACGACGCCATCGCCTTCGCGCCGCATTTCGCGAAACATCGCTGAGGTGCGCACGTCGGCGCCTTCGGCAGAGGCAAGTTTTCCGATGGTTCCGTCGAGCTCTTCGCGCGTCGTCGTGTGGCCTGGAACGATCGTCAGTTCGTATTCTTTTCCGGCGGGGTCGAAAAGCGCCAACCGCGGTGTGTCGCAGTGTACGATCTCGCGCGGCAAGTCGAACGTCGCGCAAAATCCCGGGCGCAGCCCGGCGGCGCAGACGCGTTTCGCGCCGATGACCGAATCTTTCTCGAGCACGACCGTTCCCACCCCGGCCCGGGCGGCTTCGCGGGCGGCGATCCCACCGGCCGGTCCGCACCCGACCACAAGGAACTCGACGTGCTCCATGCGGTCTTGGTTCGACGGCAAGGGACGGCTCCCGTGCGCCGGAAAGGTGACTTGCCTCAAAGTGACTCAACTGCCGGCCCCACGTACCGATCAGGCTTTTCCGGTTTTAACGCCGGCGCAGGCGGCCCGCGTCATGTCGCGCGGACACGTTCGAAAAACTCAGCCCGGCGAACTCCTCGTCGAAGCCGGCGAGAAAAACACTCGCATCTTCTTGGTGCGGAGCGGCCAATTGGAGTTCGCCCAACACGCGGATGAGATTGAAAGGGCCGTTGCGGTATTTCAGCCCGGCCAGTTCACGGGCGAGATCGGCATTCTCTTCGGGCGCCGGATTTTGGGCCGGCTGCGGGCGACGCAAGCGAGCGAAGTGATCGAAGTCGATCGCGCGGGACTCCTCGAGCTCGTGCAGACGGACAGCGAACTGAGTGAGCTTTTCATGCGCGCGTTCATTTTGCGGCGCGTGGAGTTGTTTTCCGAAGGCATCTCAGACGTCGTGGTATTAGGCTCGGCGCATTCTCCCGATACGCTTCGTATTAAGGAATTTCTCACGCGCAACGGCCACCCATACTCGTACATCGATCTGGATCATGACGCGGGAGTCCAAGAGTTCTTGGATCACTTTCAGGTCTCCGTCGGCGACATTCCCGTCGTCATATGCCGCGGCGAAAATGTGCTGCGCAATCCGAGCAATGAGGCGATCGCCGATTGTTTGGAATTCAACGAGGCGATCGATGAAGTGCGCCCGCGCGACGTGATCGTCGTGGGGGCTGGACCGGCGGGCCTTGCAGCCGCGGTGTACGCCGCTTCGGAAGGGCTTGACGTCTTGGTGTTGGAGGCGAACGCACCCGGCGGACAAGCCGGCTCGAGTTCCAACATTGAAAATTACTTGGGCTTTCCGGCCGGCATCTCGGGCCAAGATTTGGCGACGAGTGGCTATACGCAAGCGCAAAAATTCGGGGCGCACATCATGATCGCGAAGACCGCCAAAGCCCTCACGTGCGATCGGAGGCCGCTTGTGGTCGAAATCGAGGGGACTTCCGGAGTCAGCGCGAGGACCGTCGTCATTGCCTCAGGCGCGCACTATCGCAAGCTTCCGCTGGACAATCTCTCGCACTTCGAAGGGTCCGGAATTTACTACGCCGCGACATTTGTCGAGTCGCAACTGTGCGGCAGCGACGACGTGATCGTAGTGGGCGGGGGAAACTCCGCGGGCCAAGCTGCGCTTTACCTCGCGGAAAGTGCGCACCGCGTCTATTTGCTCGTGCGCTCGAATGAATTGGGCGCGAGCATGTCGCGCTACTTGGTGCGGCGCATAGAAGATAGCCCGACAATTGAGGTGCGGCTTCAAACCGAAATCGTTGCACTGCAAGGCGGCGACAGTCTCAATAGCGTGAGTTGGCGGGACGGCCGGACACAGAACGTTGAGGACCACGCGATCCAGCACGTTTTTGTTATGACGGGCGCGATCCCGAATACCCAGTGGCTCAACGGATGCGTCGCACTCGACGAAGACGGATTCATCAAGACGGGCCCGGCTTTGTCGCCGGAAGAGTTGGCGGCGGCACACTGGCCGCTCGCGCGCGCGCCTTACCTGCTGGAAACGAGCTTGCCCGGAGTGTTCGCAGCCGGTGACGTTCGAGGAGGCAACGTCAAGCGAGTCGCCTCAGCGGTCGGCGAAGGATCGATCGCGATCGCCTTCGTGCATCAGTTTCTTCGCGAGTAAGGAGCGGCCGGGACCGCAAAGAGCGGGAGCATCGGTACGGCGGTTGCATCATTCGCGTGCGCCAAGTAGGCGTGAATGCCGAACGCATCTTCGATCGTGCGTAACAAAGAGTAATGGGTGTAGGGTGTAGGATCGGTTGTGTGCCGCGGACCGTGATTCGTGATGACGATCGTGGGAATGTGGCCGCC
>PLED01000011.1 GCA_003136355.1 Vulcanimicrobiota bacterium
GACGATCGAATCCTATGTGATAGAGTTGTGCGATCGCTAAATTGTGCGGCATCTGCCACGTTGCGCCATCGTCGTATGAAATCGAGGGTCCGCCGTCATTCCCCTCGATTATCCGTTTGGCGTCCTTCGATATCCACTTCGCGTGATTATCGCCGTGCACGCCGCGCGCGCCTAATCGCCACGTCTTCCCCCCGTTGCTGCTTGCCGCCACATGGACCGAAAGCGCCCAGAGATGATCTTCGTTGGCCGGATCGACGAAGACGTGCGTATAGTAAAACGGTCTCTCATTTATGAGCGTGTTCGAACTCGTAAGCTTCCAGGTTGCACCGTCGTCATCGCTGCGCCACAGCAAGCCCTGTTTCGATTCGATGAGCGCGTATACGCGTTGCGGATCCGACGGCGCTACGGCGACGCCTATACGTCCCGTCTCACCGTTGGGCAATCCATTGCCCGTCAGTTTCTGCCACGTTGCGCCGAAGTCCGAAGATTTGTAGAGTCCGCCTTGCGTTCCGCCGCTCTGCGAACTCCACCCGGTTCGCCGGTATGGCCACATTCCGCCGTACACGACTCCGGGCTCTTTGACCGAAGCGGCAATATCCGATGCGCCGGTGCGCGCGTCCACATACAACGTCTTCTGCCAAGTTTTTCCGCCGTCGGACGTGCGGTACATTCCGCGCGCCTCGTTGTCCGCAAAGGGATCGCCCAGGACTGCGACCAGCACCGCGTTCGAATCGCGGGGATCGACGAGGATCGCGGCGACAAGCGCGTTCCCTAGAACTAAGACATGACTCCACGTTCTTCCGCCGTCCGCGCTGCGGTACACGCCGTCGCCTTGCGAAACGTCATTCCGCGGCGCGCCTTCGCCGGTGCCCACCCATACGATCTTCGAATCGCGCGGATCGATCGTGACCGCTCCGATCGACCCGACGGACTGCGAATCGAAAACGGGCGAGAAGCTCTGACCGCCGTTCGTGCTGCGCCATACGCCGCCGCCGGCCGCGCCTACGTAATAGAGCGAAGAGTCGGCGTCGGTTCCCGCTACGGCGCCCAGGCGTCCCCCGGAAACCGCCGGACCGACGCTGCGAAAGCGTATCTGATCGAAAAAGCCCGGCGAAGGGGAAGGCTTCGGCGTCTCTTTTTTTTCAGCCGCTCCGGCGACTTGCGGCAGACACGCGGCTAGAAGGGCAAATGCAAGAAGCAATCGGCGCATACGGGCGGTTTAGCCGCGCGTTGCGGCATTCACTTCTTAGCGATGAGCTGCCTTATGAAGTCGGCAATCAGGTCCGCGGCCGGCTTGAGCCGCACCGCCAGCCATTGCCGCTGCGCGGGACACGATATTTCGCCGAGCTCGATCACCAGCGCCCCGTCGGTGGCATGCACTTGCCGGAATCCGTAGTAGTCGCGCAAGTTGTCCGTAAAGTTATCGGGCATGAACGTGAACCGGAAATACCGCGAATACATGTCGCGCCACAGCTTGGCGGCGGCGCTCGAGCCGCTGTCGTGATAGCCGATCGACGCACCGGTCGAACACGGACGATCGCTGCCGTCGAAATGGATAAATACGGCAGCCTTCACTTCGAAGAACCCGTCGAAATCCGCCGGCTCGCGGGCCACACTGAGTCCCGACGCGCGCAGGGAGCGCGCCGTTTCGTCGGCGATGACCGGCGTCCACTGCCGCTCGCCCACAGCTCCCAGATTACAACGGCGTTTTGGAAAGCGCGGACAGCTCGCCGGGCGGCCTTCGTGACCGGCGGAGACGAGCACATCGTACTGCCGGATCGCGGGCGGCGCCGGAGAGGGTGACGACGTCGCGGCCAGCGCGGCCATGATCATGCCGATCATGTTACGTTACGCCGTGTGTTGCGTAACGCCGACGAGCTCCTTGATCTCGTCGGACGGCTCGCATTGCAATTCGGCGAGAAGCGTCGCGCGGTATTGCCGGTACTGGCGCATTGCGGCGGCCCGATCTCCGCGGCGCAAATGCGCCGTGATGGCAAGTTCGCGTCCGGCCTCGTCGCAAGGATCGTAGCCAATCATTTCTTCGGCCAGCTCGAGCGCGCGGTGCACCTGTCCGTGACTGAGCGCGTCACCGGCAAGCCGGTGCGCCACCTCCAGCCGCAGTTCGCGAATATGCCGTTCGGTCGGTTCGAACCAGTCCCACTGCAGCATTCGTTCCGGTCGCCTGCGCCGTAACTGCTCGTAGACGCCCGAAAGGAGCGCGCGTTCGCTGTCGGCCAGGGCAGCGCGCGAGCGGAGCGCGGTGACCGTGCGATCGATCTCCCAGAGATCGACGCGCACGTCGTCGTGCAGCGCATATCCGTCTTTCTTGCGCACCACGCTTTGATCGATGTTGAGATGGTGCCGCAAGCGGTGAAGGCAGACGCTGAGCGCGTTACGCGCCGAGGGCTCATCCAGTTCCGGCCAAAGCAGATCGGTTAGGCGCGCTCGCGGCACGGTCTCGCGACGAATCGAAAGCGCCGCTAGCAGCGCAAACTCACGTTCCGAGAGGGCCACTTCTTCCCCCGCCGTCCGCACGACGCCACCCGTCAGGAGCACTTCGAGCGAGGGCGCCGCTCCGGTTCGTTCGTGCTGCAGCCGCATCATGAACGGATTGAGCATCCCATAGTCGGCGCGGCCTTCCGCCACGGCGCGCACGGCATTGTGCAACGGCGGCGACTCGCATCGCGCCGCGGCTTCAACGGCGCCTTCAAAACGCTCGGGCGCGCTTGCATCGTCGTATACCGCGAGCGTTAAAAGGGCTAGACACAGTGTAAATGGCGATCGAAGCTGCTGCGCGGCAGTGACGGCGGCTCGCGCATGACGGGCGGCGGTTCTGCGGTCGTGCGAAGCGGCGGCCACGATCATTCGTCCGCAAGCGACGAATTTGAATAAGTCGGCGTCCGCGGGCTGCTCGCTACGCCCGCGCGCGGCCGCCCCAAAAAAAGCCAAGCAGCGAATACCGTTGCGGTGAACGACTTCGTCGAGTTCGATGCCGTAGCGAACGAAAGCCGCGTCGTCGCCGGCGAACCACGCTCCGAAACACGCTTCGGCCAGATCGAATGCAATGAAGTTCCACAGACCCGAGCGGCGCGCGCTCTCCAGCGCGCGGTCGATGAATTGCCGCGCGACCGCGAACTCGCCGCGCACGCGCGCGATGTCGGCGCCCAATGTCAACAGCGCACCGGAGCCGGCAATGTCCGTACCGCCGATTTTGGGAAGCGCGATCGTGAGATCGCGTTCGGCTTGTTCGAGCCGGCCTACGCGCGACCGCATAACCCCTAGAACGTATCCCAGATACGCCTCGACGTAGTCCTTGCTCTGCGCCGGTCCGCGCCGGCCGGAAAGAAATTCCCCGAGCATCTTTTCCGCATCGTCGATCAAGCCGATATAACTCATCAGCATGATGCGGAACAGCATGACGTAACCGCGCTCGGATGCGCTTACCTCGGGTGAGAGGGTCCGCCAAAGCGACTCGGCTTCGTCGAGCAGCTCCTCGCAATCTACGCAGAACATGCGCAGCATCGCCGTCACCGCCCAGAGCCGCGGGTAACGCTGAACCAGGGAGTGATCGAGAGATGCTAAAACGCGCGCGTATTCCATCGATGGGGCGCGGTCGCGGATCACTTCGTGGCACGCCAGAACTTCGGCCGCCGCTTCTTGGTCGTCGCGCGCTAAATGCAGCTCGGCGGCCCGCTGATAACGCTTGGCCTGCGTATGAGCGCCGGCAACCCTGGCCAGCAGATCGGAGCGCTCTTCGCGGCGGCGCTCGGTCAGCAGCGAGCTCAGCAGCGGGTGCAGCACAAACGCCTCGTCAGAACGCGTGATGAACGGCGATCCTTTCGCAAAATCCGCAAGCGCGACGATCGCGCGTTCTTCGGGGAGTGCCGCGCGCAGGTCCGCGACGTGCGCGTTTGGGATACACGCGCAAGCAAAGAGCGCATCGACCAGCAGCGGGTCGAGCGATGCGAGAACTTGATCGGCGAGATAGTCGTGCAGTTCTTCGAACGCGACGTCGTTCAAACTCTCGAGCAGACTGTCGATCCGGCCTTCGCCCGCGAACCGCCGCAGCAGAAAGACCGCAATCGGCCAGCCTTGCGACAGCTGCATGATGCGAGCGACGAATCCGGGGCGATCGCTGTACGGTCCGAAGAGCCGGCCAAGCTCGGATCGATCGAACGCCAAATCCTCGGCCCGCAATGTCAAGATTTCGTGAGGCGGCGCAAATCTCGTCAAATGCACGCGAAGGTTCTCGCGCGAACAGATGACGATGTTGCGCCCGGGCGCACGTTGCGCGAGCAGGCGGCTGAAGAATTCGCGCGCTGCGGGATCGCGCGCCAAATGTTCCGCATTCTCAAAAATGAAGGTTGAGTCTGCGATCGGTTCTTTCCACGCTTCGAGAGCCAGGTTCACGCGATCCGCGACGGCCGTCCCGGCGTCACCCATCATGAGTTCGCGCTGCGTGAGGGTCTGAGTGCGCGCCGGGTTCTCGGCGGCCAGCGCCGGAATAAGCCGGCGCGCGAGTTCTAGATCTCCCGAGACGTCCGCCGCATCGCAGATGGCCGCATTCGTCTTGCCGGCGAGCAGCTGGCGCGCAAGCGTCGATTTTCCGAAACCGGCGGGCGCCAGGAGCGCGAGAATCTTTGGCCGGGCCTTCTCAAGCCGGTCAAGCAGAGCGTCGCGCCGGATCTCGAGTCCGGCAGCGTTCAAAACGGCCATCGCGGTCTCTTACGACGGCGCACCGCCGCCGGACTCTCTGGACGGGGCAGTTCTTGTAAGCGCTTTGTAAGGAGCTTGTTATAGTCCGTAAGGCCCAGGACAACTTGGCCCGCTACCCTGTTCGGATATGGCTGTTTCTCATGAGGCTGCCGGAGACGTCTTTTCCGGCTCCGACCCTGTGATTTCCGGGACCCTCGGCCGTCTACTCGACCTCGAACGACAAATCGACGTCCTGGGCGCGGCCTCTTCGCTCGCCGCCACCCTGCGGGCGATGACGATCGCCGAAGCCATCGATACGCTCCGGCGCATGTCGCCCGAAGCCTCGCCCCCGCCACTCAAGCCCGTTCCGGCGCCTGCCGTCCGTGCATTTTCAACACTGTCCGATCGTGAATTGGAAGTCGTGCGCTTGGTCGCTGAAGGGCTTTCCAACAAAGAAATTTCAGGGCGCCTCAAACTCAGCGACAAAACCGTGAAGAATCATATTTCGCACGTCTTGGCGAAGATGAACCTGACGGCGCGCACACAAGTCGCCGTACACGCTATCCGTGCCGGATTAGTTTAAAACCGGCGCGCTTCAAGCGAGGCTGGATGGGGAAAGCTCTAGAAATGGTCGACGCACGTCCGAACTGGCCGAACGGCATAGGCCTCTTAATCATTCACCTGTGTGCCTTGGCCGTTTTCGTGCCGGTGTTCTTCTCGTGGCCCGCGATCATCGCGGCGGCCTGCGTCGCTTACGCGACGGGCGCGCTAGGAATTACGCTCTGTTACCACCGCACGCTGACGCATCGCAGCGTCCGCTTGGTCAAACCCGTTGAATACGCAACCGCGATCATGGGACTGCTCGCGATGCAGGGAGACCCGATATCCTGGGTGGCAACGCACCGCCGCCATCACGCGCATGCCGATCAAAACGGCGACCCGCACGACGTGCGCCGCGGATTCGGCTGGGCGCACATCGAGTGGATCTTCAAGCCCAACCCTGACGTGCCCCGTACCGTTCCCGAGTTTCAAAAATACTGTCCCGACCTTTGGAGCGATCCTTTTTACCGCGCGCTGTACCGGCTGAACTTTCCGATCCAACTTGCGTTCGGCGGCCTCTTATTCGCCATCGGCGGCTGGCCTTTCGTCGTTTGGGCAGTATTCGGGCGCCTGGTCTTCGCCTATCATTCGACGTGGCTCGTCAACAGCGCCACGCACATGTTCGGTTACCGGACCTACAAGACGGCCGATCGTTCGACCAACTCTTGGTGGGTCGCGCTGCTCTCGTTCGGCGAGGGCTGGCACAACAACCACCACGCGTTTCCCTACTCGGCCCGACACGGCATGGCGTGGTACGAAATCGACATGACGTGGTGGACCATCAGGCTGCTCTGGCTGGTCAGGCTCGCGGACCGCGTGCGCGTTCCCAGCCAAGAACTGCAGCGGCGCCTCCGGCTGGCCAACCGCAAACCGCATCCGGTCTAACCGGCTCTTCGCACATCCTTAACTCCGAGTGCCAGGCGTATGGCACAGTGCTACGGTAAGCTCCGCACATGCAGCGCATCGAAGGCGTCGCCGTCTACTCGGCTTCCGACCTCAACAACTTTCTCGAATGCCGCCACCTCACGGAGCTGGACCGGCTGGTCGCGCTCGGACAGAAAGTTCGGCCGGATCACGTCGAGCCGATGACCGCGCTGATCGCGCGCAAGGGCGAGGAGCACGAGCGGCACTACCTGCAGCGTCTGACCGAACTCCAGGGCGAGGTCGAAATATTCGACCGGCCCGCGGAACATACGATTGCGGCCTTGCGCGATGCTGAAGCCCGAACGGTGCGCGCCATGGCACAGGGCGTCCGTTACATTTACCAGGCCACTTTTTTCGACGGCACGTTCATGGGTCACGCAGATTTTTTGCGGCGCATCGAAACGAAGTCGGCACATTGGGACTGGAGCTACGAGGTCATCGATACGAAGCTCGCGCTGCATCCCAAACCGTATTTCCTCGTTCAGCTGTGTAATTACAGCGAGCATCTGCAGCGCGTGCAGGGCGCGGCTCCGGAATTCGGACACATCGTGCTCGGCAGCGGCGAAAACGCTCCGTTCCGGCTGGCCGACTATACCGCGTACTACCGGCACTTAAAGCAGTCGTTCTTGGAGAGCGTCGAAGCAGCCACAGGCGTCTACCCTTTCGAATGCGCCCATTGCGTTATCTGTCCGTGGAACGCGCAGTGCGCCAAGCAACGCGACGACGACGATCATTTGAGTTTGGTCGCCGGCATCCGGCGCGACCAGATCGCCAAGCTCGAAAAGGGCGGAATCCATACGCTCGGGCAATTGGCAGCCGCGCTCCAGAAGCCGCAAAAGATGACGGAGGGCACCTTCGAACGGCTAAAAGATCAGGCGCAGCAGCAGCATCTGCATCGCGCTTCGCGTAATAGCGGTGCAGGCGAACATTTTTACAAGTTCCGCCGCTGCGACGAGCTCGGCGGGTTTGCAAAGCTCCCCAAACCCGATCCCGGCGACATCTTCTTCGATATCGAAGGCGACCCGCTGTACCGCGCCGACCGCGGCCTCGAATATTTGTGGGGTCTCTATCTCCCCGCCGAAGACACCTACCGGGCTTTTTGGGGAACCGATCCGCCGCTCGAACGCGCGGCCTTCGAATCGTTCGTCGATTTCGTCGTGCGGCGGCGTGAAGAATATCCGGACGCGCACGTCTACCACTACGCTTCGTATGAAATCTCCGTGCTCAAACGCCTGATGGGCCGCTACGGCTCGCGCGAACGCGAGATCGACGACTTCTTGCGCCAAGGCGTCTTCGTCGATCTCTATCCGGTGGTGCGGCAAGGCCTGGTAATCTCTCAGCCGTCCTACTCGATTAAGAAAGTGGAGGCGTTCTACGGCCTGCAGCGCGAGACGCAAGTCAAAGGCGGCGACGAGTCCATCGTTATGTTCGAGTCGTGGCTCGATAAGCCCGAGGACGCCATCTTGGAAGACATCCGAGCTTATAATGAAGACGACTGCCGCTCCACGTTCCGGCTGCGGGAATGGCTGCGCGTGCTGCGCGACGAGCTCAACTCCGGACGTGAGGAGGCGCTAGCGTGGCGCAGCGCACCGGAGGTCAAACCCGCGGAAGAAACCGGCCAAAGCGATCTCGAGAAGACTTTTCTCGACGGCCTTCCGGCACCGGACTCGGCCGCCGAGCTGCGCGGCTGGAGCGATGATTTGCGCGCGCGATGGCTGCTCGGCAATCTGCTGCAATACCACAGGCGCGAGCACAAGCCCGAGTGGTGGAAATATTTCGACCGCTGCGCGAACCCGCAAGATCTGCAAGAATATGATGACGAGGCGCTCGGCGGCCTCACGTTGTGCCGGGACGTCGAGCCGTACAAACAAGGACCGCGAGACAAGAATCTCGTTTACACGTACGACTTTCCGGCTCAGGAGCATCGCCTGCCTTTCACCGCTTACCACAACCCGTACACGCAAGGGAGCGCGGGCGACGTCGTACATATCGAAAAACTTGGGCGCCGGCTGAAAATCAAGCTCGCAAAGGCGATCGAGCCACAGGCTCTGCGCGCGCTCATTCCGGGCAAGCCCATTCCGATAGCCAAAAAACGCGCCGCTATGGAACGGATCGCGCAGGCGTACGCTGCTGGTACGCTGCAAGCGGATTACCCCGCGACGCTGCAGATGCTCCTCACCCGCGCGCCGGCGCTCAAAAATGCCGGCCCAATTCAGCCCGAAAGCGTCACGCCCGCTTCAGTCTCGCACGTTATCGCAAATCTCGATCGCAGCGCGCTCTTCGTGCAAGGTCCGCCCGGCTCGGGGAAGACGACTGCCGGAGCGCACACGATCGTCGACCTGCTCCAAGCCGGTAAACGCGTCGGCGTAGTCGCGCAAAGCCACAAGGCCGTGCACAACCTGCTGCGCAAGGTCGAGGAAACCGCGAAAGAACGGGAGTTTCGTTTCCACGGGTGCCACAAGGAAAGCGCGACGACCGAAGGATCGAAATACGAAGCCCTAAGCGATTGGCCGATGATGGAGAGCCTGGACGACATCGCCGCACTCACTTCGGAACTGTGCGTGCTCGCGGCCGGCACGACATACGCGTGGGCGGATGAGAGCCTGGTACGCGAGTTCGATTACATCTTCATCGACGAAGCCGGACAAGTCTCGCTGGCCGACGCCTTGATCGCGTCTTTGGCCGGAAAAAACGTTGTGCTGCTGGGCGATCCGCTTCAGCTTCCGCAGGTGACCAAGGGCACGCATCCGGCCGGCACGGATCTCTCCATTCTGGAGCATCTGCTGGCGGGCGATCGCACCATCCCGCCGGGTCGCGGCGTCTTTTTGGAGACGACGTATCGATTGAATCCCGCGCTGAGCCGGTTTATTTCAGAGAACATCTATGAAGGCCGGCTGCACACCGCGCCTTCGACGCGGCACAACGCGATCGACGCGCCGGGCTTCGCGGCCGCCGGTCCGCTTTTCGAGCCGATCGAACATGACGGCAATGGCCGCAAATCGGATGAGGAAGCCATGTGGATTACCGGTGCCGTAGGACGGCTGCTGCAAGGCAGCGTCACGATAGGAGATGCGCGGTCGCGCGCGATGACGCCGGCCGACATCTTAATCGTCGCGCCCTACAACTTGCAGCGGCTGCGCATACAAGAGCTGTTGCGAGAAGCGGGACTCGCAGACGTGCGCGTCGGCACGGTCGACAAATTTCAGGGGCAAGAAGCAGCGGTCGTCATCTACAGCATGGCGACCTCGAGCTCGCAGACGCTTCCGCGTGACGCGGCCTTCCTTTTCGATAAGAACCGTTTCAACGTCGCCATCTCGCGCGCTCAATGCGCCAGCATTATCGTCTGCAGTCCGCGCCTATTGGAATCGCCGTGCAAAACGCCCGAACAGATGGCGCTGGTGAATCTCCTCTGCGCGTATCAGGAAGCCGCGCAGGCGGTGAAGCTAACCCCGGCGCCGGCGGCGGTGAGCGAGCCCCCGAAAGAAATCGCGGAACAGCTCCAGCCGAAATAACGAAAAGACGGCGCTCAGCGGGTTGCGCCAATCGGGAGCTTGAGGTTCGAGCGAATCAGGGTCAGGCAGCGTTTGATTTCCGCCGGCCTGTTCCGTTTGACCCTCGTGCCAGTCAAACTCGGCCACGGGACGCTGCGTACCGTTGAAATGGGCAAACCAGTTCTTTGGAAACCAATCGTGGGAGGGCGGTTCGAGATCGGCGACGCCGTACGCGCGCAGCACGTCATATGCATCGTCTAGGCAGTTGCGCAGAATTGCGGTATAGGCATGCTTCTCGATCCAGAGCACCGTCTCATAAGCCGAGACGGGATCGGGATCGTTCACGTCGACGAACTTCACGTCGTCATACTGGTTCTTGCGCATGCACGCGACGGGATCGGAACTCAGTTCGCTCCAAAAATCCATGTGGGAGGCATCCGCATGGATGCCTCCGGAGTGATTCTCAACCGAACCCGCATCGATCTGCTTGGGCGCGTCGTACTCGAAGGCCCAGCCGACGTGTCCCGCGCCATCGCCGCTGCGATAACGAACGAATACGGCGGCCCGCCCGTTCACTGCGGTCTACAGATCTTCGGGGCTAATCCCCTTGAAGCCGGTCTTGTCGTACTGCGTCTTTTTCGGCGGCGCGTGCACGGCGGTATGATCTGCGTATTCGCCTTCGTACTGCACCGTCGCGGGTTCGCGGGTCCGGTCGTAAGCGCTCACCAGCTTCTGCATGCCGTCCCCACTGGCAGCCATGACTTCGGCTAATGCGGCGTCGTCGGCGCTCATCGTATCGTAGACCGAAGCCTCGAACTGATTGCGCGGACGCCCGTCGTCGTCGAGATCCTGGCCTTCGGGCTCGATTTTGATGTTGCGGTAACGCGACATACCGGTGCCCGCCGGAATCAGTTTTCCGATGATGACGTTCTCTTTCAAGCCGAGCAGCGGATCGTGTTTGCCTTTGATCGCGGCATCGGTCAGGACGCGTGTCGTTTCCTGGAAAGAGGCCGCCGATAAGAACGACTCCGTGGCGAGCGATGCCTTGGTTACACCCAACAGCACCGGGTCCGCCGTCGCTTTTTGATCGCCCGTACCCAGGCGATCGTTCTGCTCGACGAAGTTCGCCAGCTCGACCAGCTGGCCGGGAAGCATCTGCGTGTCTCCGCCGTCGCGCACTTTGACTTTGCGCAGCATCGAACGCACGATGACCTCGATGTGTTTGTCGTTGATGTCGACGCCTTGCGAGCGATAGACCTTCTGGACTTCTTCCACGAGGTAGTTTTGAAGCGCAGTCTCGCCTTTGACCCGCAGAATATCGTGCGGATTGAGCGATCCTTCGCTGAGCTGATCGCCAATGGAAACCGTGTCGCCTTCGTGCACGAGCAAATGCATACCGTGTCCGATATCGTACTCGTGCTCCTCGCCGGTCTCGTCAACGACGAAGACCACGCGGCGGTTCTTCTCTTCGCCGAATTTGACTTTACCGTTATGTTCGGCGATCGTGCCTTGGCCTTTGGGTTTGCGCGCTTCGAAGATCTCCTCGACGCGCGGAAGACCCGTGATGATGTCTTCAGTTGCCACGCCGCCGGTGTGGAAGGTGCGCAGCGTCAGCTGCGTGCCCGGCTCGCCGATGGATTGCGCCGCAATGATGCCCACGGCCTCGCCGACGTCAACCTTGTTGCCGGTCGCGAGATTGCGGCCGTAGCACATCGAGCAGACGCCGTACTTCGCTTTGCACGTCAACACGGAGCGGATCTTGACGCTCTTGATGCCGTTTCCGAGAATCGTCTTGACCTTCTCTTCGTCGATCTCGCTGTCGCGTTTGGCCACGACCGTACGGCCTTCTTTAATATCCTCGGCAGCGCGGCGCCCGATGATGCGGTCGCCAAGCGGCTCGATGATTTCTTTGCCCGAGGCGATATCCGACACAACGATGCCGTTGGACGTTCCGCAGTCTTCTTCGCGGATGATGACGTCCTGCGCCACGTCGACCAGACGGCGCGTCAGGTAACCCGAGTCGGCGGTGCGCAGCGCAGTATCGGCCAAGCCTTTACGCGCTCCGTGCGTCGAGATGAAGTATTCCAGGACGGTCAGACCTTCTTTGAGCGACGCCTTGACCGGAATTTCCAGAATCCGGCCCGAGGGATCGGACATCAATCCGCGCATGCCGCCCAGCTGTTTGACCTGAGCGATCGAACCGCGCGCACCCGAGGTCGCCATCATGAAGACCGGGTTGAGCGGGCTGAACGAACTTTGCATCGCTTCGCTGACGTCGTCGCTGGCTTTCGACCAAATATCGATCGTCTTGTTGTACTGCTCGTCGTGCGAAATGAAGCCTTGCTCGTAGAGACGGTGGAGCTCGTCGACTTCGCCTTGCGCCTTGTTCAGAATTTCATACTTGGCTTCGGGCAAGATGATGTCGGTTATCGAAACGGTCGTGCCCGACTGCGTGGCATAGTGGAAGCCGAGGTCTTTGATGGCGTCCAGGAATTTTGCCGTTTCAGCATTTCCGTACTTGCGGTAGCAATCGGTGATCAGTTTCTTGAGCGCGCTCTTATCGAAGATGTTATTGACGTAGGCGTGGTTCCAGTTCTGCGGAAACGCGTTGTTGAAAATGACGCGCCCGACCGTCGTGCGGATCAGTTCTCCGCGCCAGCGGACGTTGATCCACTCTTGCAGCGCAACATGGTGCGTCTCGTGCGCCATGATCGCTTCATCGGGGCTGCTAAACGAGTGCATGCGCGGGGCGGTATCGTCCTCGCCTTTGCCTTTCTTGCGCTTGCCGTTGCTGCGCGAAACGCTATCCTCACGCTCGACCTTGGCGTCGTAGTCGTCGGCGATCGCCGCTTTGGCCGGACCGACGTACTCGTCGCGGTGAAACGTGAGGTAATAGAGCCCGAGTACCATGTCTTGGGTGGGAATGGAAACGGGATTGCCATAAGCCGGCAGCAAGATGTTGTTCGAAGACAGCATCAGGATGCGTGCTTCGGCCTGCGCGCCCGCGGAGAGCGGCAAATGCACGGCCATCTGGTCGCCGT
>PLED01000006.1 GCA_003136355.1 Vulcanimicrobiota bacterium
CGTTCGAGCCGCGCGCTCGAGTGTTCCGGTCCCATGCCTTCATAACCGTGTGGAAGCAGCAACGTAAGCCGCGCCGTCTGCCCCCACTTCGCTTGCCCAGCCGCGATAAACTGATCGATGACGATTTGCGCGCCGTTNNCCGAACTGAGCTTCCCACAGCACGAGTGCGTTCGGAACGGTCGCGCTATAGCCGTACTCAAAGCCGAGACAAGCGTACTCGGAAAGCGGACTGTCGTAAATTTCAAACGAGGCTTTCGAGCCGGCGACATGCTGGAGCGGCACGTACTCGGCGCGCGCGGCGGGATCGTGCAGAACCGCATGGCGGTGGCTGAACGTACCGCGCTCGGTGTCCTGACCCGTTAAGCGCACCGGCGTTCCTTGCGTCAGCAGCGATGCGAAGGCGAGCGCCTCGGCCATTCCCCAATCGACCAGTCCCTTCTGTTCGATGGTCGACTGACGCCGTTCGAATTGCGCCTGCAGCTTCTTGTTCGCCGAGAAACCCTCGGGCATGCGCGTCAACTCCGCGCTCCACGCGATCAACCGGTCCTTGCCGGCCGCGGCGAGCGGCACGGCTTCGATAGGCGCCGTTCCGCTGATCTTCGCGAGCATTCCGGCGACGTTATGTTTTCCGCTCTTGACCGTGCGATGCGTTTCTTGCAGATGCGCGGCCGCGTCGGCCGCGAGCTCGGCGACGCGTTCGGCGGCGAGTACGCCTTGCGCCACCAGATTGTTCGCAAAAAGATCGCGCGCGGTCGGATGCGCTTTGATTTTCTCGGTCATCGCCGGCTGCGTGTACGCCGGCTCGTCCTGCTCGTTGTGGCCGAAGCGGCGATACCCGATGACGTCGATCAGCACGTCGCGCCCGAAGCGGCGCCGGAATTCGGCGGCCAGATGTACGGCCCACATGCAAGCGCTGAGATCGTCGGCATTGACGTGCACGATCGGCACGTCGAAGCCCTTGGCCAAATCCGATGCGTAGCGCGTGGAGCGCGCGTCGCGCGGATCGGTCGTAAATCCGATCTGGTTGTTGGAGATAATATGAACGGTGCCGCCGGTCGAATATCCCGTGAGCGACTGCAAATTCAGAACCTCGGCAACGACGCCTTGGCCCGGGAACGCCGCATCGCCATGAATCAGTATGGGGACGGCTTTTTTTGCATCCAACTGCGCGACCGGTGACGAGTGATCGGTCTGAAGCGCGCGCGCCGTTCCTTCTACGATCGGATCGACCGCTTCGAGGTGACTGGGATTGTTGGAAAGCGTGACGCGAACTTTCTTGCCGTCGGGCGTTTCGAAAACGCCTTCGGCGCCTTGATGGTACTTCACGTCGCCCGTGACATCGGCCGAGCCGAGCTCGCCGCGTTCGTGTGCCGCTTCGAATTCGGTCAGGATCTCTTCATACGGCCGGTTCAGAATGTGTGCGATCGTGTTGAGCCTGCCGCGGTGGGCCATGCCGATGACCGCCGCTTGCGTTCCGTCGGCGGCGATGAGCGCCAATAACTCTTCGAGCATCGGAACCATCGCGTCGAGGCCTTCGAGCGAAAACGTCTTCTGTCCCAAGAACATCTTGCGCAGATAGCGCTCGAAACTTTCGACGCGCGTCAGGCGGCGCAGCAGATCGATCTTGCGATCGTCGGAGAACGTGATCTTGTAACGACCCGACTCGATCGCATCGCGCAACCACTCGCGCTGCTCGGTGTTGGAGATGTGCTCGACTTCGTAAGCGATCGTGGAGCTGTACGTTTCGCGCAGCTGCGGCAAAACTTCGGCCAGCGTATTTCCCGGAACTTTGACGCGTAACACCGATGCGGGCACCGCCGATTGCAGCGCCGGCGTGAGTCCCCAGTTCGCCGGTTCGAGCGACGGATCGCCCGGCGGCGGCGACCCGAGCGGATCGAGATGCGCCGCGAGATGGCCGTGCGTGCGGTACGCGGCGACGAGCGCCATTCCCGCCGCGACGGCGCGCAGCATTTCGTCGGACCCCTTCGACTCGCTAAACGCTCGCTCAGGACTGCGGCCTTCGAGAAAATCGCCCATCTGCAAGCCGAGCGACGCAAACAGCGTTTCATAAAATCCGTCTTTGCCTTGGAGCAGTTCGTCGATGCGTTTGAGATAATCGCCCGACTGCGCGCCTTGGATGACGCGATGATCGTAGGTGGACGTCATCTGCATGATCTTGGTCATGCCGAGCGATTTGAGCGAAGCTTCGTTAGCGTTGGTAAAGCCCGGCGGATACCCGATCGCGCCGGCTGCGATGATCGCACCTTGTCCGGGCATCAAGCGCGGTACGGAAGCGGAAGTTCCGATCCCGCCCGGATTGGTCAGCGTGAAAGACGCGCCTTGCAGATCGTCGGCCGCGAGTTTGTTCGCGCGCGCTTTCGCCACGAGATCTTCGTAGGCGTTACGGAAAGCGGCGAAGTCTAATGAGGAGGCGTCTTTGATCACCGGCACGACGAGAAAACGCGATCCGTCTTTTCGCTCCGCATCCACGGCCAAGCCCAAGTGGATGCCGGGCTCGACGCGCACCGGCTGATTTCCATCGCGGCGGAAATGCGCGGTGATGAAGGGCATCTCGTGTGCCGCGCGCACGAGCGCGTATGCGATGACATGCGTAAATGAGATCTTTTCCGAACGGCCGGCGGCTTTTATGCCCGCGTTGAGCGCGCGCCGGCGCGCGTCGAGCGTATCGACGGCGATCGTGCGGAAGCTCGTTGCGGTCGGAATCGAAAGGCTCTGCTCCATGTACGAAGCCAGTGCGGCCGCGGGCCCCTTAATGGGCGTGACCTGCGCGCCGGCCGGAAGTGGCGGCAGCGGAGGCAGTTGTGCGCCGCGGCTTGCCGGCGGCAAACTTTCGGCTTGACGGTCGACGTCTTCGCGCAGAATCAAACCGTCGGGTCCGCTGCCGCGCACGCGCGCGAGATCGATATCGAGTTGGCGCGCGATGCGCTTGGCCTGCGGAGTGGCAACGACCGCGCCGTTGGTGCGCTTCGGTTCGGCGGCCGGTGCCTGCGGTTTGGGCGGCGCAGTTTTTGTGGAACTCGCGGCGGGTGCCGGAGCTTTGGCGCCATCGAGCGCTTTCGCGGTCGTATCGATTTCCGCGAGTGCGGCGCCGACGGCAACCGTATCGCCTTCGGCCGCGAGCAGCTGCTTCACCACGCCCGAAACCGTCGACGGCACTTCGACGTCGACTTTGTCGGTCGTGATCTCAACGAGCGGATCGCCTTCGGCGATAAAGTCGCCCGGCTGCTTACGCCAGGCGACGACCGAACCTTCGGTCACCGACTCGCCCATCTCGGGCAAAACGATCCGCACTAGGGTCTCAGGCAAGAATGTTGTCTCCGTCTACCACTATATGGGCCCTTCCCAAGATTGTCCCGTTTTGGCTATCGGATGCAACCTGCCCGGTCGCACCCGTCAGAAATACTTGGCCGGACGCACCGGAAACCCGACCGGGCGGGCCCCCTGGAACTTGGGCCGCGCGTGGCTGAGCACGAAGGCCGAGACGTCGTATGCCTCCTGGGGGGTGAGCGAGCCGGGGGCGTTCTGGGGCATGTTGTACCGCACGAAGGCGGCCATAGTCGCGAGCCGGTGCATGCCCGCCCCGCCGTTGAACGACGTCGGACCCCAGAGCGGCGGAAAAACCGCCGCGCCGGCGCCGCTTGCACCATGACAGGCCGAGCATTTTTGCGCGTACAGTGCCGCTCCGCGCTGCGCGCTCGCGGGTTGCGGCGGCGCGAATTTCGTGAGCTTCACTGACGGATCGGGCGTTGCGCCAACCGGCGTTCCGCGCGACAAGTAGGCGATGTAGGCAACGAGCGCGATCATTTCGCGGCTGTTATATGACGGCGGCTTGCCGTTCATGCTGTACAGAAAGCACTCCGCAAGACGGTCTTGCAGCGCGATCATGCGATGCGCGCGCGCGTTCCACTGCGGAAACTGTCCGTAGATTCCGGCAAAACTGCCGCCTTTGGGTTTCGTTCCGCCGGCGATGTGGCAGGCCGCGCAGTCCAAATTCGCCACGACGTAGCCGTGCATGTGCGCGCGCGTGTTGACGATCAGTTCGCGGCCATACCGAATCGCAGCGCCCGGTGCGCCGGCCGGAAGAGATTTCTGATCATAGAGCGGGGCTTGCGCGGGCGCGCTCTTTCCGGCGCACGCAGCCAACACGCAAACCGTGAAGAGCAGCGCGAGTTTGTTCATGCAAACGTGAGCGTCAAATAACTATAATGATAGCGCTGCTGCAATTCGGCGATCGCGGCGATCATGGCGGGAACAACGTGCGCTCCCGGAATTAGATTGGTCAAGATGTCGTCAGCCACCGCCGATGCGTCCATGCCCGCGGGCGCGAAACCGTTTTTTACGAGCGTTCGCGCTTGCTCCTCAACCGCGGTGTGACAGGTCAAAACAACCATGCCGCGGGATTGCAGCGTCGCAATCGACGTATCTTGGAAAACGCTTTGCGGATCGTCGGGATCGGTCGTGCTCGGGAATATGGAGGGCGGGCGCAAAAAGATATTGGAATCGATCGTCTTCCCGGATCCGTCTTTCAATCCGAACGCTTCACCGATGCGATATTTCTGCCACACCGCATCCGCGTATGTGTACGCGCTGGACGGACCGTGCGGCGCGAACACCATGCTGATGCGATCCGCCGGATAGCCGAAACCAAAGCGCAGGCCGTTGAGCCCGTTCTTCATATTATTGAAGATCGCGGGATGAAACGAAACGGCTTCCCAGACTTGGCGGATATCCGCCGGCCTATTCACGGCGCGCGCGAAAGCCGCAGCATCGAAGTTCGCGCGGCGTTCGACGAAGTTCGACCCGCCCGGCACGCCCGTGGCGGCGGCCGCAATGGTAGCGCTGGAAAGAAACGACGCGCGATTCATGAAGCCTCCCTTGACGCAAGGGAGTTACGCCACGAAAGAGATTGATCCCACAAACTCGACCAGTCTGAACGTGCGCCGGTCCACATTTCTCGGAACGACGGCTGCCGCTGCGGCTGGAACAGCAACGCTCGGCCCTGCATTCGCGCAATCGGCCCTGGGCAAACCGCATCCGCCGCTCGTTCCGGAAGACGATCCAAGCATTTCCATCGAGCATGTCCGGCTGGAAAGTCCCGCCGGCGCGATTCCGGCCTACGCCGCCCTTCCGCGCACTGCGACGGCAACGACGCCGGCGATCGTCGTCACGATGCACATTTGGGGCGTGGATATTTCCATTCGCGATTTCATACGGCGGCTTGCCAAAGCCGGATTCGCCGCGATCGGTCCCGACCTTTACGGACGGTTCGGCGCCCCGAGCGGCGACGGCGCCACGAATTTTGCCGCCTTTAGACCGTTCGCGCAGAAACTCGATCGTCACCAAGTGGCGAGCGATCTCCGTTCGGGAGCGCAGTGGCTCAAAACGCAACAGACGCGTGGGCGCGTAGCGATCACCGGATTTTGCATGGGCGGCGCGATCGCACTGCGCCAAACGATAGATAATCCCGATATTTTCGCTGCCGCGAGCGCGTGGTATGGCAATCCCGAGGGAATCGATCCCGCCACGGTCACGATGCCGGTGCTCGGAAGCTACGGCGGACGCGACACGAGCATTCCGGCAGATTCCGTTCGCGCGTTCCAAAAAGCTCTCCACGTTCCCAGCGACATCGCCATCTACGACGACGCCGGCCACGCATTCTTCGACGACCAGCGATCGTCGTACGTAGCCGATGCAGCCGAAGACAGCTGGCGCCGTGCAATGGCCTTTTTCACAAAGTATTTAACCGCTTAGCGCGAATCGTTGGGGAGTGCCGATCTCCCTCGCCGTCGTCTTTGCGCTGTTTGGCGGCGTGGCCGCGGGCGCAGCGATCATGTGGTTTGCGGCGGGCCGGCTCAAAGCCGAACTGCACGAAGCCAACGCGCGCGTCGCGGAGATGCAGCGCGACTCGTTTCTGACCCTCGCCAACGAGAAGTTTGCAGCGATGGTCTCGCCGGTTTCCCAGAAGCTTACCGAGTTCGACGCGCTCGTGCGCGAGATGGAAGAGAAGCGCGCCGGGGCCTACGAAGGCCTGCGCGAGCAGATTACCGGCCTCATCGACCGCAGCGGCAAAATGGAGACTGCGGCAACGAATCTTTCCGCCGCGTTGCGCAATCCGACAACCCGCGGAAAATGGGGAGAGATCCAACTGCGCCGCGTCGTCGAACTCGCGGGCATGGAAGCGTACTGTGATTTCGGCGAGCAGCAGACGCTGCAAACCGGCGAAGAGCGCGGGCGCCCCGATTTAACCGTGCAACTGCCCGGAAACTCGCGAATCTTCGTGGATGCGAAGGTTCCGCTCAACGCTTTTCTCGAGGCCGTCGAACTTCCCGACGAAGCCGGACGGCGCGAACGCTTCCGCGCGCACGCGGCAGCTTTCAAGAACCATGTCGATTCGTTGGCCCGCCGCAATTATCAGCGCGCCGAACGCTCCGCGGATTTTGTTGTGATGTTCGTTCCGGGCGAAGCGTTCTTGAGCGCCGCTTGCACCGAAAATCCCGATCTGATCGAATACGGCGCAGGCAAAGACGTCTATATCGCCAGCCCACTGACGATGATCGGCCTGCTTCGCTCGTACGCGCTGGGCTGGCAGCACCGCCAGCAGGAAGAAAACGCGAAGAAGATCGCCGAGGCCGCGCGCGTGCTCTACGATCGCGTGCGCGCATTCGCCGGACATATCGCATCAATCGGATCGAGCCTCGAAAAAGCGGTCGGCGCTTACAACAGCGCCGTCGGCTCGATGGAAAGCCGCGTGCTTCCGCAGGGCCGCAAGATTCGCGAGCTCGCCTCGCTCCCCGATGCCGAGATTCCCGAACTCGTGCCCGTCGAACTCGCCACGCGCGAAATCACGGCGCTCGACGCACAGCAGCGCAAAACCGCCGGCTAGGGAACCGCCACAGCCGCACGTGCCAGCACGCGCGAACCGTCCGAAAGTGTTAGCGACCGCGTCGCAGGCGGATGCTCCACGAAAATCGCGCGTTCGTTTCCGGTTCCCCAAAGTTTTCCAAGTACGTGACCGCCCCCAGTCAATGTAAGGTCTCGCCCGGTAACGGCGATCACATATAGCCACGCTCCGTTTCGCGCGAAGATCGCTTTTGCAGGCGGCGCGTCGGGCGCGATCTTTACAAATTGCGAATGCAGAAAGTGCGAGCCGATCATCGCGGCGACGGCTTGCCGGTTCACCGCGTCGGAGGCGCGCAGATCGCGATCGCGCTGCCAGAAGAATGCGCCCGGCAAGAGTGCGACGATGAGCGCCGCCGCCACGAGCGGATAAAATGCGCGCGCGCTACTGCTGCGCGGTGCAAAGGTCGCGCGCACGCGGCGGTCGAGCTGCGATGACGGCGTTTGCGGCCGCACCAAGCTCGCCAGCGTCCCCTCCGCTTCGCCTACGCGTCGCGCGCATGCGTCGCACTGCGCGACGTGCGCTTCGGCCGCGGCGCGTTCGGTATCGGGCAGCGCGCCGAGCGCGTACAGCTCCGCGTCCTCTTCCAGATGCTCGTTCCGCGGATCGTTTACCATGTTTCTCCTTGAGCGGCGAAGTGAGCGCGAAGCGTTCGCACCGCGTTCGACAGCCGGCTCTTGATCGTGCCGGCCGGCTCGTTGAGCCGGCGCGCGATTTCGGCGTACGGCAAGCCCTCTTCGTAAGATAGACGAATCGCCTCGCGCTGTTTTTCTCCTAACAGTTCCAGAGCGCGTGCGATGCGGTCGCGATCCGCCAGCGATTCGTCGGCGGGTTCGACCGTTTCAGGACGCATCGTCTGCTCGCGACGATCGGCATCGAGCTTGGCTGCGCCGCGAGATCGCGTTTGAGCCACGTGAGTTGATCGTTGCCGAGCAAACCCATTTTCTCAAAATCGAACACGTTGATCAGCGCAACGAAATGCGTGCCGTTCTGGTCCCACGAGAACCACTGCTTTCCGCCCTTCGGCGTTGGAAAGGCCTGAAAAAACGAGTTGTAATCTTGACCGATGAAATCGTGCTCGCCGGGAAGGACGATCAGCGGCGCGCGCAATTGCGCGAGGATGTCTTTCGCCGTTCCGAATTGCTCGGGTTTGGAGAGATGTGTCACGTCGCCGGTGTGTATGACGAACTTCGGCTGGTCCGGCAGCGCGTTGATAGCGTTGACCGCAGACTGCAGGGTGGCGGAGACGTCGGGATTTGCCTCTTGGTGAAAGCCGATGTGACTATTGCTAATCTGCACGAAATCGATCGACCCCGTGACGCCGCGCGCCAAGGCGGTACCGGTCATGAGTCCGCCGGCGCTCATCGCGTAGGCGATCCCCGCTCCGGTCCAGGCGACATGTCCGAGAAAATCTTTTCGCTGCATCAGTGCATGCCTCGCGCGGCGCGCACGACGATCGTGCCTTTCATGTACGGATGCAGCGAACAAAAGTACGGGTACTTTCCGGGCTTGGTGATACGAACGGTCCACTGATCGTTCGTGTCCAGCCCGCTCGACGTGAAAGCCCCGCTCTGCGCGACCACGGTGTGCGCTTCCTGATCGTGGTTGACGAATCTGATCGTGTCGCCCGCGGTGACGTTTAGCACCGCCGGATTGAATGCGAAGCCGCTGATCTCGACCGTCTGCACGGTTGTTGCGGTGGCGGCATTGGGAACGGCGGCGGCTCCCAGAAGAACGGCGGCGGCGACCGCGGCAGGCATGAAGATTCTCATGCCTTTTCTATGCGCGGGGGTGGCCGCCGGTTCAGATCAGTGCTGAGACGCCTCGTACTGCTGCAGCGCCTGCAGGGTGTTGGTGACGTGCATCGCGGGGTTCAGGTCGGTATAAGTGTAGATGATCTTGCCGTTGGGCGCGATCACGTAAGAGGTCCGGTTCGCGTAGGCGGGAGCCTGCGCCAACACCGCGTCGTAAGCTTTGGCAACCGTCAGCTGCGGATCGGCGGCGACGGCAAACTTGCTGCGGCATTCGCTGACCGAGAACTTGTTCAGCGTGTCGATGTTATCGTGCGAAATGCCGATCACGGTTGCGCCCAGCTTCTTGTATTGGTCGACGGCATCGGCGAAGTCGTGTGCTTCGATCGTGCAGCCTTTCGTGAACGCCGCCGGATAAAAATAGAGAACGACCGGCCCCTTCTTCAGCGCGTTGGCTAAATTGAAATCGAAAACTTTGCCGCCGAGCGAAGCCTGGGTCTTGAAGTCGGGCGCCGTGGCGCCGGTTTGCAAACTTGCCAGAGCGGGTGCGAAGGCGAACGCCGATAAAACGGCGGCGAGAACAAGACGACGGTACATGGACTCTCCTTACGAGTGGTGCGGCCGCTAGAGTCCACGTTCGAAAGGGCGCGCCGGGCGGCCTTTGGGAAGAAGGATCGGCATGGCGGATTGGTCGTCGTACTTTGCGCGAGTCGAGGGTGAGCCGGTCTCGGTGGCGGTCGATCTCGCGCTGAGCGAAGGCGCGCCGGACCACAGCAAGGCAACCGCATACACGATCGCCTTAACGCTGCGGGAGCCCGATCGGCACGGCATGACCGGCGCAAACGAATACCGCATTCTGCAGCGCGTCGAAGAGGAGCTCGCCGCGGCACTCGAACCGGCCGGTTTGGTTGAAGCGGGACGCGTAACCGGCCGCGGGATGCGCACCTTCCATTATTATGGACCCGAAAGCGACGACGTTGGCGCGCGCGTTGCAGACGTCATGACGCGGCACAAAGAGTATACCTACAGTTTGCTCGCCGCCAGCGACCCGCTCTGGCATGTCTACGCCAACTACCTGTATCCCGACGCGCAGCAAATGGCATTCGCGAACGACATGAAGGCGCTGCAAGTGTTGATCGACGCGGGCGACGATCTCGAAAGGCGCCGTCCGATCGAGCATACCGTCACGTTCGACGACCGCGAAAAGCTCGACGGCTTCGCGCGAGTCATGGCCAACAAAGGCTACCGCGTCGCCATCGATGCAACCAAAAACGCCGTACGCTGCGCGAAGCTGGATACCGTCGACCCGTTCAAAATCACCGAGATGCGCGTGGCACTCACGACGCTCGCCGAAGAGTTTGGCGGCGATTACTCAGGCTGGTCGACGGCGGTGCAGAGCTAAAGTCCGAGCAACTTGGCCAAAATCATGCGCTGCACTTCGTTGGTGCCTTCGCCGATTTCGTTGATTTTTTGATCGCGGTACATGCGTGAGACCGGATACTCGTCCATGAAGCCGTAGCCGCCATGAATTTGCACCGCGTCATTCACGACGCGATGTGAGAGTTCGGCGGCAAACAGTTTGGCGTAGCTCGCACTCTGAACGAAGTCCCGGCCCTGATCTTTCTCCCACGCCGCCTTGAGCACCATGAGCTCAGCGTGTTCGATCTCGGTGGCCATGTCTACGATCTTGAACGCGATGGCTTGAAATTTGCTGATCGGTTTTCCGAAGGCGTGCCGTTCCTTGGCGTACTTCATGGATTCGTCATAGGCGCCGCGCGCGAGTCCGACCGAGAGCGCCGCCACCGAGATGCGCCCGCCGTCGAGAATCTGCAAGAAATTCTTCAAGCCCTCGCCGCGCGCCCCGAGGAGGTTCTCTTCGGGAATCTGGCAGTCCGTGAAAACGAGCTCGCGCGTATCAGACGCGCGCCAGCCCATCTTGCGATATTTTTTGCTGCGCGAAAATCCGGGCGCGGCTTGCGGCACGATGAGGTTGCTGATCTCGGGCTTGCCATCGTCGCGCTTGCCGGTCACCGCGGTAATCGTCGTGCCGGCCGTTATGTCGGTTC
>PLED01000088.1 GCA_003136355.1 Vulcanimicrobiota bacterium
TTTTTCAACATCTTCGTCGGCGAACTGCTCTTCATCATCATCGCGTCAATCATCACTGCCAAAATTATGCTCGGCCCAGTCAATCTCTCACTCGCCATAGCCGTCGTGCCGTTTTTCATTCAGTTCTTCAATTTCTTCGTCGGCACGGTGCAGGCGTTCGTGTTCACCCTGCTTGCAATCGTTTATCTCTCGCTGGCGATTGCCGAGCAACATTGAGAAAGGAAACTCCTTGAATCCGCAAGCTTTTATCATCGGAGCGACGCTCATCACGTTCGGAATCATCATTTCCGGCGTAGCGTTCGGTTCCGCGGTGGGCGACGGCATCGTCGCCAGCAAAGCCGTCGAGTCGATCGCGCGTCAGCCGGAGGCCCGCTCGAACATCTTTACCTTCCTGTTCTTGGGCGTTGGCGTGCTGGAGGCGGTACCGTTCATCGCGATCGCGCTCGCATTCTACATCCTTCTGGTCGTCGTCAAAGTGCCTACGCCGGTGCTCCCGTTTAAGTAAACGATGAGCTTTCTCTCGCTCGATTGGCACGGGACCGCTCTCGTGCAGCTGCTCAACTTCGTGATTTTCTTCGCGATCTTGAATGTCGTCTTCACGCGTCCCGTCGGGCGCGCGATCGCCAAACGCCGCGAGTACATCAACAGCGTGACGGGCGACTACGACCGCTATCAAGCTGAAGGAAACGCGCTGCGCACACAGGCCGAAGCGATCCGTGCGGCCGCTAGGCGCGAAGCCGAACAGCTCGCGGCGCAGACGCGTGCCGAGACTTCGAACGAAAGCGCGAGACTCTCGACCGAGTTCGCGCAGCAAGCATCGGAGAAAGTTCGCGCGGCGCACGAGACCGTCGATTCCGAAGTGCAGGCGGCGCGTTCGAACGAGCAACGCACGGTGCGAGAGTTGGCAAACGAAATGTTCGCACGCGCGGTACCGGAGATCGCCTGATGAACTACGAGGCGATTGCGGAGTGGAGCCAAGTTGCGTCGGCGGTGCTGTTTTTGGCCGTGCTCGTCTGGATGTGGTTCAAGTTCATTCAGCCGGCCGTCCTGGCTGCGCAAGCCGCGCAAAACGCGCGCGTGAACGAAGCCGAACGGCACCGCGACGAAGCCAAAGCCGCGCTCGAAGGACTCCACGGCGAGATTGGGCTGGCGCAGCGGGACGCGCTGGCCATCAAGGATCGTATCGCGGCGTTCGTTGCAGCGGAGCGCGAAGCGATCTTGCGCGAAGCTCGCGAGGCGGGCGAACGCGCGTTGCGCGACGCCGAGGGTGAGCTCGCGCGCGCACGCGCCGCGGCGCGCGGACAGTTGCGCGACGAATTGCTCGAGAAGGCGCTCGGGCTGGCGCGTGAGACCGCCGCCCGCCATATGGACGCGGCCGCCGACAAGAAGCTCGCGACTTCGTTCGTTCAGTCCCTGGAACGGAGCGGCCGCTAATGGCCAATCAAAAGCTCGCGCGGCGCTATGCGACGGCGATCTTCCAACTCGCTTCCGAAGCGAATGCGGTCGAACAGGTCGGCAAGGAGCTGCGCATCCTCAGCGACGCTATCGACGACAACGCGAGCGCGCTTAATTTCTTCCTGTCGCCGGTCGTCGACCGCAAGGAGAAAGAGCGCACGCTGGTAGCCGCATTCGACGGAAAAGCACATCAGGTCGCACTGCATACGATGCTGCTGCTGGTCCGCAAACGGCGCGAAGGCTTGCTGCGCGAAATCGTCGCCGAATACGCGGCGCTGGAGCTGGCAGCCCGCGGCGTGAACGCGCTGACGATCACGTCGGCTAAACCGCTGGAATCCGCCGAACTGCGCAACATCGTGTCGCAGCTCGAAAAAATCTACGGGAAAAAATTCGACGTCACGCAGATCGTTCAGCCCGGCCTGATCGGCGGGCTGCGCATCCTCATGGGCGACCGGCGCGTCGACGGTTCGGTCGAAGGCCGCTTCCAAGAATTAGCTCGCACTCTTTTCGCTAGGAATTAGGAATGATCAACGCAGACGAAATTGCCGGTATTTTAAAACAGCAGATCGCCACGTTCACCGCGGGCGTGCAAGAAGATGAGGTCGGCACGGTCATCGAGGTCGGCGCGAACCTGGCACGCGTCTACGGGTTGCGCAGCGTGCGCGCGTCCGAACTCGTCGAGTTCGCCAACGGCCTGCAAGGCGTCGCGCTGAATTTGGAAGAGGACAACGTCGGCGTCGTCATCATGGGCTCGGACCAAGGGATTAAGGAAGGCGACAAAGTGCGCCGGACCGGCCGCATCGCATCGGTTCCGGTCGGCGAAGCGCTCCTGGGAAGAGTCGTCGATCCGCTCGGCAAGCCGGTCGACGGCAAGGGCCCGATCGAAACGAAGAAATTCCGCACGATCGAAAACGTCGCGCCCAGCGTCGTACAGCGTCAGCCGGTCAAACAGCCATTGCAGACGGGCGTGCGCGCGATCGACGCGCTGATTCCGATCGGTCGCGGGCAGCGCGAGCTGATCATCGGCGACCGCAGCACGGGCAAAACCGCCATCGTGGTCGACACGATCATCAATCAGAAGGGCAAAGGCGTCTTCTGCATCTACGTCGCGATTGGCCAGAAGAACTCGACCGTCGCCGCGCTCGCGCAGCTGCTCGAGCAAAAGGGCGCGATGGAGTACACGACCATCGTCACCGTCGGACCGTCCGATGCGGCCGCGCTGCGCTGGATCGCGCCGTTCGCGGGCTGCGCGATGGCCGAAGAGTTGATGTATCAAAACAAAGACGTGCTGATCGTTTACGACGATCTCACCAAGCACGCGCAGTCGTACCGCGAAATGTCGCTGCTGCTCCGCCGTCCGCCGGGCCGCGAAGCCTATCCNNACCAACGTCATCTCGATCACCGACGGTCAAATCTACTTGACGCCGGAACTGTTTTTCCAAGGCATCCGGCCGGCCGTCGACATCGGACTTTCGGTCTCGCGCGTCGGCAGCTCGGCGCTCACCAAAGCCATGAAGAGCGTCGCGGGGCAGTTAAAGCTCGAGCTCGCGCAGTACCGCGACCTTGCCGCGTTCGCCAAACTCGCCAGCGATTTGGACAAGTCCACCCAAATGCAATTGCTGCGCGGCGAGAAGCTCACCGAGCTGCTGAAGCAGCCGCAATACCAGCCCATGGCGGTCGAGGACCAAGTCGCTATCCTCTATGGCGCGACCAAAGGGTTCGTCAACGATATTCCGACGCCGCGCTTGCAGGATTGGCTGCGCGGTTTCGTAGCGTTTCTGCACGATAAACATCCCGACATCACGTCGGCAATCGCGCAGAGCGGACAGCTCGCCGACGAAACGAAGCAAAAACTCGACGCGGCGCTCACGGAGTTCAATAAGAGCTTTTAATGGCTAGTGTCAAAGATCTTCGGGGGCGGATACGGTCCCTGAAGAACACGCAGCAGATCACCAAAGCGATGAAGCAGGTCGCGGCCGCCAAGATCCGGCGTGCTGAAACCGCGCAGAAGCAGGCGCGTCCGTATGCAGACGCATTGGGCGAGATGCTGCAAGATCTGATCGCGACCTCGTCGCGCATCGATCATCCGTTCATGAATCCCGGTAAGGCGGGCGCGCCTCCGGGCGTAATCCTGATGACGGCCGACAAAGGATTGGCGGGCGCATTCAACTCCAACGTCATTCGCGAGGCCGAGCGCTATTGGCGTCAGCGTAGCGACGCGCGTTTTTACACGGTCGGAATAAAAGCTCGCAACGCCGTGCGCCGCTGGGGATTAGGAGATCGTCCGGGTTGGCCGCTGAACGCGCCGTCCAAACTGCAAACGGCGCACGAGCTTGCTCAAAACGTTACGGAAGATTTCACCGCCGGCGAGATTGGCGAAATCGTCCTCGTCTCTTCGAAGCACGTCTCGATGATGGTGCAGCGTCCCGAAATGCGTCAGCTCGTTCCAATCGAACGCGAGACCGCCGCGGCTCCGTCCACCGGTCCGCGCGGCTCAGTCGAGATCGAGCCGTCACCCGAATTCGTACTTTCAAAGTTGCTGCCGAAGTATCTCGAGTTTACGCTGTTTTCGGCGATGCTCGAAACCGACGCTTCATTCTACGCAGCGCAGCTGCTCGCGATGAACAACGCCACCGAAAATGCCGGCAAACTGATCGACGAACTGACGATCGCGATGAACAATGCGCGCCAAGCGGCGATCACGAAGGAGCTTCTCGAAATTGTTTCCGGGGCCGAAGCATTGACGGGAACATGATTGTCTTTAACAGTCGTGAGGCCAACGTTTCATTCCGTTCGGCGGACGGTCGCGATCCGACATCGTGTCGGAGCGCTCCCCGCGCGTTTTCGGCGCCTCCCGCCATCCATGGCTCCGGCGCGAAAACACAGCCCGCCCAACGAAACGAGACGTTGTCCTCACGCCATAACCAAGCCAAAAAGTAAGGAACAGTAATGCCAGCAACCGGTAAAGTCGTACAAGTTCTCGGGAACGTCGTGGACGTTGAGTTCAGCGCGGAGACGCTGCCGAACATCAACGACGCGCTCACCCTCCGGGTGAACGAAGATCACGCGCAGGGCAACGGTAAGGCACAATCTGATGGTGCGGAGCTCGGCGGCACCGCGATGCAGATGCGCGACATCGTGCTCGAAGTGCAAGACGAGCTGGGCAACAATCAGGTGCGCTGCCTCGCGCTCGGATCGACCGACGGGCTGATGCGCGGCGCGCCGGTGACGGCGACGGGCGGACCGATTATGGTTCCGGTCGGCGAAGGGACGCTCGGGCGCATCTTCAACGTGCTCGGCAAAGCGATCGACAGCGACGAGCCGGTCAAGGCCGCGGCGCAGTGGCCGATTCACCGCCCACCGCCGGATTTTCAAGCGCAAGATCCGACGCCGAAAATTTTCGAAACGGGCATTAAAGTGATCGACTTGATGGCGCCGTATACGCGCGGCGGCAAAGTCGGATTGTTCGGCGGCGCCGGCGTCGGCAAGACGGTGCTCATTCAAGAACTGATCCGCAATATTGCGAGCGTGCACAAAGGCTTCTCGGTATTCACCGGCGTCGGCGAACGCACGCGTGAAGGCAACGACCTGTGGNNATGGCGGAGTATTTCCGCGACGAGATGGGCGCCGACGTGCTGCTGTTCATGGACAACATCTTCCGCTATCTGCAAGCCGGCTCTGAAGTCTCGGCGCTGATGGGGCGCATGCCGTCCGCGGTCGGCTATCAGCCGACGCTTTCGACCGACATGGGATCGCTCGAAGAGCGCATCACTTCGACGCATCGCGGGTCCATTACATCAGTGCAAGCCGTCTACGTGCCGGCCGACGACTACACCGATCCGGCGGTCGCGGTGACGTTCGCGCATTTGGATGCGACAACGGCGCTCTCGCGTCCGATCTCCGAACTGGGAATCTATCCGGCGGTCGATCCGCTCGCGTCGAGCTCGCGCATTTTGGATCCGCAGATCGTCGGCGAAGAGCATTACCGCGTCGCGCGCGGCGTTCAGGAAACGCTGCAACGGTATCGCGACCTGCAAGACATCATCGCGATTCTCGGTGTTGAAGAGCTCTCCGAAGATGACAAGATTGCCGTCGGACGCGCGCGCCGCATTCAGCGCATGTTCTCGCAGCCGTTCTTCGTCGCCGAACAGTTCACGGGGACGGCGGGCAAGTACGTGAAGCTCTCCGACACGATCGCGGCGTTCAAGGAAATTCTCGACGGCAAAGTCGACGACGTTCCGGAGCAGGCGTTCTTCTACGCCGGCGGCATCGATGACGTGCGCGCCGCCGCTGAGAAACTCGGTACCGCGGTCTGATGACGGTTCCGTTCAAGCTCGTCTCGCCCGCGAAGTTGATCTTCGAAGGCGACGCCGAGCTCGTGATCGCGGTAACGACCGAAGGCGAAGAGGGCATTTTGCCGCGGCACGCGCCGTTCTTGGCGGCGCTGAAGCCGGGCGTGTTGCGCGCCAACATCGTAGAGAACGGCGCGTCGCGCCGGCTGGAGCTCGCGACGGGCGAAGGTTTCATGCAGGCGCTGCCGGATCGCGTCACGGTTTTGGTCGATCGAGCAGTCACCTTTGAAGAAGTCGACGTCGCGCAAACACGCGCCGAGCTCGCCGGCGCGCCTGATTCCGCGGCGGCGGAGTTCGCTCGCGCTAAACTGCAGCTGACCGGACACCACTAGCCTTGCGGCGAAATCACCTTTTGTGGCGCATACTCCGGGCTGGACGAAGGTAGCCGGACCTGCGCTGGAGCTCGCGGCTCTGGCGTTCGGTTCGTTTGCCATGGAATTGGCGAACGGATCTCCGGCAAAGCCGAAGGCTTCGCCGAAACCTCAGGCGCCTGCATCAGCGCAGCCACCCGTGGCCGCCGCGCCGCCGAAGCCGGCGCAACCCAAGCGTGAGGCCGGCCCGCAAGACTTTCTTTTTGAAATCGCCGACGAAGGCGCGAATTATTACCGCGCTTGCGACGCGACGACAGAACTCGTAGCGGGTTTGTATTCGGACGGACGGATCAGGCTCGCGGATTCCGGCGGCCGCCGTTTCGCCGGCGCGCTCATCGCCGGCCACGCCGATTTGTTGGAACTGCAGCGCAACGAATGGAGCGAAGTTTTCTTACGCGTGACGCCGACCGGTCGCATGCAGCTCGAGCTGCGCGGCGGACCGTACGACGCTCACGTGCTCACGTGCGAGCCGCTGTCGCAATGAATACGCTCGATAGACTCGAGACGACGCTGCGCGTGCGCGGCGGCTCTCAGCTCGAAGGTTCGATCGCGACGCACGGCGCGAAGAACGCGGCGCTGCCGATCATGGCGGCCGCGCTGCTGGCCAAAGGCAAAGTCACGCTTCACCGCGTGCCGCGCATCACCGACGTCTCGGTCATGTGGTCGCTGCTCGAAGCGCTGGGCGCACGGTTGCGTTACGAAGGCGAAGGTAGCGTCACGATCGACGCTTCCAACGTCGCGCTCATTCGAGCGCCGTATACGCTCGTGCGCAAACTTGCGGCGTCGTTCGATCTCGTCGGGCCGTTGATCGGCCGGTTCGGCCGCGCGGAAGTTCCGCTTCCCGGTGGCTGCGTGCTGGGAACGCGCGCGACCGACATGCACGAGCAAGCGTTTTTGGCACTCGGCTGCGACGTCAAAAATAAAGGCGGCTACTTCATCGCCACCGCCAAGAAGCGCCGTCTGCAGGGCGCCGACATCGAATTCCGCACGCCCAGCGTCGGCGCGACGAAGAATGCGCTGCTGGCTGCGGTTGTTGCCGAAGGCACGACGACCGTACGGAATGCGGCGATGGAACCCGAAGTCGTCGACCTCGCAAACTTTCTGATCGCGATGGGCGCGAAGATCCGCGGTGCCGCTTCCGATACGATCGTGATCGACGGCGTTAACGAACTGCACGGCGTGGAGTACGAGATCATTCCGGATCGCATCGTGACCGGAACGCTGCTGCTTTGCGGGGCGAGCACGCGCGGCGACGTGACGGTGAAGCGCTGTCAGCCCGATCATCTGCACGCGCTCAGTTTGAAACTGCAGGAGTGCGGCGCGGAAGTGACCAGCGGCGATGACTGGATTCGCGTCAACGCGACCCGCATCACCGGCGGTACGGATATTTTGACGGCGCCTTATCCCGGCTTTCCGACGGATCTGCAGCCGCAGATGGTTTCGTTTCTTTGCACCGCTCCTGGTAACAGCATCGTCGAAGAGTCGATCTTCAATGCCCGCTTTTCTTACGTCAACGAACTCGCGCGCATGGGCGCCGAAGTGCGCGTTTCGATGGAAAGCAATACGGCGGTCGTCAAAGGGGGCGCGCCGCTCTCGGGCGCGCCGGTGGAAGCTCCGGATATCCGTGCCGGCGCCGCGCTGGTCGTGGCCGGGCTGGCCGCGCAGGGCGAAACCGAGATCATCGGGCTGGAATATATCGACCGCGGATACGAACGGCTCGAAGAGATGCTCTCCGGCTTAGGCGGGCAAGTTCAGCGATCGAGCGGTATCACGCCGCTCGTCGAACCGACCGGACTTTTCGAAACGAGCGCGTATCCTAAGACACGAGCCAAAGCGCAATAATCATTCACTCGTAAAAGGGGCTTTCTTGGACATCGGGATCGATTTAGGTACGGCCAACGTGCTCGTGCACGTCAAGGGCAAGGGCATCGTATTGCGCGAGCCCTCGGTTGTTGCCAAGGACATGAATACCGGCAAGACGCTGGCCGTTGGCGAGGAGGCGCGCCAAATGCTGGGGCGCACGCCCGGCCACATTCAAGCTATCCGGCCGTTGCGCGACGGCGTGATCGCCGACTTCGAAGTAACCGAGTCGATGCTCAGTTACTTCATCAAGAAAGTCATGCGCGACCGCTCCTGGTACATGACGCTCTTCCGGCCCAAACCCAACGTCGTAATCTGCGTGCCGGCCGAGATCACGAGCGTCGAAGAGCGCGCGGTCAAAGACGCCGCGAAGCTCGCGGGGGCGCGGCACGTCGAGATCATCGCCGAGCCGATGGCCGCCGCGATCGGCGCCGGNNACATCGGCGGCGGCACGACCGACGTCGCGGTTATTTCACTCGGCGGCATCGTCGTCTCGCAGTCGCTGCGCGTGGCCGGCAACAAACTCGACGAAGCGATCATCCGTTACGTGCGCCGCGTCTACAATTTGATGATCGGCGAGCGCATGGCCGAAGAGATCAAGATCAAGATCGGCTCGGCATACAAACTCGAGTCGGAACTCGCGATGGAGATTCGCGGACGCGATTTGATCAACGGTTTGCCCAACACCGTCAAGGTGACGAGCGAAGAGATCCGCGAAGCGCTTTCCGAACCCGTCGGCGCGATCGTCGAAGCGGTAAAATCGGTGCTGGAAAAAACGCCACCCGAACTTTCTTCCGACATCATCGATCGCGGCGTGATTTTGACCGGCGGCGGCGCGCTGCTG
>PLED01000052.1 GCA_003136355.1 Vulcanimicrobiota bacterium
GCGCCGATGAACCGCTTGCTGCAGGGTGACGTCGGGAGCGGCAAGACGCTCGTCGCGGCGGCAGCGATTCTCCTGGCGGCGCGCAACGGCGTTCAATCCGCCCTGATGGCGCCGACCGAAATCTTGGCGGCGCAGCATGCCGCGAAGTTGTCGCCGCTGCTGATGCCGTTCGGAATCGCCGTCGAGGCCGTCTTCGGAAGTCAAGGCGCGAAGGCGCGCGCGACGGCCGTCGCGCGGCTGCGCTCCGGCGAAGCGGCGGTAGCCGTCGGGACGCATGCGTTACTTACCGAAGGTGTCGACTTCGCTCGGCTGGGGCTCGCGATCATCGACGAACAGCACCGGTTCGGCGTCGAGCAACGCGCGCGCCTACGATCTAAAGGAAGCGCGCCGCACACCCTACACATGACGGCGACACCGATTCCCCGCACGCTCGCGCAATCGATCTACGCCGACTTGGACGTTTCGGTCATCGACGAGCTGCCGCCGGGGCGGTCGCCCATCGAAACCTATGTCTTGCGCCGCAGCCGTCTGGAACGAGCTTACGAGTTCGTGCGTAAGAACGTCGCGCTGGGGCGGCAGGCGTACATCGTCGCCCCGGTGATCGACGAGTCCGAACTCGAACTCACCAGCGTCGTTTCCGAATCCGAACGGCTGCAGAAATCCGTCTTCCCAGATCTGCGGCTCGGGTTGCTGCACGGGCGCATGCCCGCGCGTGATAAAGAAGACGCCATGCAGCGGTTTGCGCGCAACGAGGTGCACGTGCTGGTGGCTACCACCGTGGTCGAAGTCGGCGTCGACGTGCAAAATGCAAGCGTCATGGTGGTGCTCGACGCGCAGCGCTACGGACTCTCGCAGCTTCATCAGTTGCGCGGGCGCGTCGGACGCGGCGCGGCTCAGTCCTATTGCCTGCTGATCGCGTCCGACGAAGCCGAGGAACTCGAACGCTTGCAGATTCTCGCGAGCTCCAACGACGGATTCGCGATCGCCGAAGAAGATTTGCGCCTGCGCGGCCCTGGCGAGTTCGCGGGGACCGCGCAATCCGGCCTGGCCAGTTTTCGCGTCGCCGATTTGGTACGCGATATCGCGGTTTACCGCGACGCGAAGGCGGCGGCTGAAAGCATCGTCTCCGAAGATCCCGAACTGCGGGCGCCCGGCCACGCCGGATTGCGCTCGCTGGTCGAAGGCGAACCGAGCGCTAGGGCGATGCTGCTTAGTTCTTGAACCCGCCCGCCATGAAAAGCTTCCGTCTCCGTTCCATGGCCGTTTTCTGCGCCGCCGTCGCGCTTGCCTGTTTTGCGCCCGCCCGCGCGGCGTCGCTCAACGTGACTCGCGCCACGCTATCCAATGGTCTGAAAGTGGTCGTTGTCACCGACCGGCTGGCTCCGGTCGTGACCACGATGCTGAACTACCGCGCCGGATCCAACGACCAGACGATTGCGGGTCTCGCGCACGCACTGGAACATATGATGTTTCGCGGAAGCCAAACACTCTCGTCGTCGCAGTTCATGGATACCGTCGACATCACCGGCGGAGCCTTCAACGCCGATACTCAGAGCGCTATCACGCAGTATTTTTTCAGCGTTCCGGCTCAGTATTTGAACGTTGCCCTGCGCCTCGAGCGCTCTCGCGCCACCGGCGCGCTGTTATCTCAACAGCAGTGGAACGACGAGCGCAAAGCGATTACCCAAGAAGTTACCTCGGATAACAGCAACGCATTCTACCGGCTGCAAACGAAAATGCAGAACACGCTGCTCGCGGGGACGCCGTATGCGAACAATGGGCTGGGCACCGTTTTCGACTTCGCCCACACGATCAACGCGCCGCAGATTCAAGCCTACTATCAAAAATGGTATCACCCCAACAACGCCGTCTACGTGATCGTCGGCGACGTCGACGGCCCCACGACGATAGCGCGCGTCAAACAGCTCTTCGGGGATTGGCCGGCCGGCAAATTGCCGCCGCGGCAAGCCGTGATACCGCAGCCGCTGAAGACACATCTGTATCACGATTTTTCCGATCAGCCGTTTACCGCGGTGCTGCTGGGGTACCGTCTTCCGGGATTTGTGAGCAAGGATTTTGCCGCAGCCAACATCCTCTCCGACGTACTGAGCAGTCAGCGCGGCGACCTGTTTGGCCTAGCTGCTACGGGCAAAGCGCTTGGTGCGGGCTTCGCGCTACAGCCGCCGTTTGCCGATCTTTCGGTCGGATTAGCGTACATCGTGGTGCCCGTCACGAGCAAGCCCGAAGATGCCGATAAACTGCTACGCGGTGTGATCGAAAACTACCGGAAGTGGGGCGTGCCGGCAGACTTGGTTCGTGCCTCGATTCAGCGCGAGATCGCGCAGCTGGAATATAACGCGACGTCGATCGAGGGTTTGGCGACGGAGTGGAGCGATGCGGTAGCGGTCCAAGGGCTGAACTCGCCGCAAGACACCATCGCCGCGTACAAACGAGTGACCGTGGCCGACGTCAACCGCGTGCTGCGCGCCGATTTCGGAGCCGATAAAGTGGTCGCCGCGTATGCTGTTCCAAAAAATCTTGGTAAGGTCAGCGCCGCCGGCGGTTCGATGGCAAAAGAAAACAATTCGATCCCGCCGAGCAAACACGAGGCCCTTCCCATGTGGGCGCGCAGTATCTTAGCGCACCTGAACGTTCCGGCCCAAACGTTGAATCCGGTGCAAAGCGTGCTGCCCAACGGCTTACGCATCATCGTGCAGCCCGACCATTCGACGCACGTGGTCAGCGTGACGGGCGAGATCGAAAACGACGAGCAAGTGCAGGCACCGCCGGGCAAGGAAGGCGTCGGCTCGCTCACGGGAGATTTGTTCAACTATGGCACGAGCTCGCTGGACCGCCTGGCTTACCAGCAAGCGCTCGATGCGATCGCCGCCAACGAGTCCGGCGGAGCGTCGTTTAGCGTTGAAGCATTGAGTCCGAATTTCGAACGTGCCGCGCAGCTGTTAGCGGACAACGAACTGCATCCGAGATTTGTCCCGCAGTACTTTGCGATCGTCAAAGGTCAAGAAATTGGCGGGCTCACCGGAGAAGCGACATCACCGGATCACTTGGCGGCAGTCGCCACGGCAAAAGCGTTGTATCCGCTGGACGACCCGGCGCAACGATTCGCGTCAGTCGCGTCGATGACCGGCGTGACGCTTGATAACGTTAAGCAGTATTACGCGAGCGCATTCCGTCCGGACCTTACGACAATTGTGGTCGTGGGAGACATCACGCCCGCGCGCGCGCGGCAAGTGATCGCAAAGTATTTCGGCGGATGGAGCGCGAGCGGCCCGAAGCCCCAGACAGAACCGCCCGCGGTTCCTCCGAATAGACCAAGCGCTGCGAACGTGCCGGCTACCGGCCGCGTCCAATCAACGGTCGAGCTAACGGAGACGACGGCCGTAAAGCGTACGGCAGCAGATTGGCCCGCGCTTCAAGTCGCCAACACAATTCTGAGTGGCGGCTTCTACTCGTCGCTGCTTTACCACGATTTGCGCGAGGTGCGTGGATATGTGTACTTCGTGTCGAGCTCGCTGAGCACCGGCAAGACGCGATCGACATTCAGCGTCAGTTACGGGTCGAACCCTGACAAGGTCGTGCCTGCGCAGCAGCTTGCCGTTGCGGATCTGCGGCGCATGCAAACGCAATCCGTCGCCACCGATCGTTTGCTCCGCGCGAAAGCGCAGTTGATGGGAGACATTCCGATTGCGTTGGAAAGCTACGATGGTGTTGGCGCAATTCTACACCGCTACGCCTCGTTCGGTTTACCGCTGAATCAAAATCTGATCGACGCGCGGCGCGAACTCGAAGTGACCCCCGCGCAAATCTCGGCAGCCATGCGTAAGTGGATACGGCCGGGCGATTTCGTGCGCATCGTTACGGGCCCCAGCCCGAAATAAGCCCGCCATTTTCGCCGTAGGCGAAGTGCCGTTTAAACTTCCGGGGTCCCCAATGCCCATTCAGGCATTGGGGTTTGATATCGATCACACGCTGGGGATCGACAACAAATTGGAACGCGTCGCATTCCTGCGGCTGCTCGATGCCATTTGCGCGGACGGAGGGACCTGCTTGGGTACGCTGGCTCAGGAGAGCGCGCGTATCGACGAGCTGCTCGAACGTCAGCGTTCCGGATCGTGCTCGATCGATCAAGCGGTCGAACGATTCGCCGCGGAGCGCGGAGCGCAGAAGCCGGCGGAGTTTGTCGATCGCTACAAACAGATGGCGCTCGAGAGCGTGGCCGAGTTTTTCGTCGCTGCGCCGGATGCGCGCGCGGTGCTCGCCGAGTTGCAGCACCGCGGAATCGCGTGCGGCATTTTGAGCAACGGCTGGTCGCCGCTGCAACAAGAGAAGGCGCGGCAGCTGAAGTTCACCGGTCCTATTCTGGTGAGCGACGAAATCGGTGCGCAGAAGCCGCAGCGTGCGGCGTTCGCCGCCCTGGCGCTTGCGCTGAAAGCGGAACCCGGCAACATAGCCTATGTGGGAGACAACCCGCGCGGAGACATTGACGCCGCGATGAGCGCCGGAATGCGCGGAATTTGGCTCGATGCCGAGGACGTGCCGTACGCGCCCGACCTGCCCAAACCCAGCGCAGTTATCCACAGGCTCGCGGAACTGCTTGCGCTGCTGTAGAAAGATGCGAGCGTGCCGAAAATCACCGGCGGAAATTTGGGCAGCCGCAAACTCGGCTCGCCCAAAGGAGTCAGCGTCAGGCCGACGCCCGGCCGCGTAAAAGAATCGCTCTTTTCGATCTTGCAGACGCGGATCGAAGGCTCGCGATTTCTCGACTTGTTCGCCGGCACCGGCGCGATTGGGTTCGAAGCCGCGTCGCGCGGCGCGGCGTCGGTCGTCTGCGTCGAAGGCCACCGTGAAACGGCCGAAACGATTGAGGAAGCTGCGCGGGAAATGGGAGTCGAGGACGTCGTGACGGTCGTCGGTGCGCCGGTCGACCGCGCGCTGTACCGCCTCGATCCCGCTTTCGATCTGGTCTACGCCGATCCGCCGTACGCCGGCGAGATTCCGATGCAGATGTTCAAACTGCTGCTCGAGCGAAAGTTGCTTGCGCCCGACGCATTCGTCGTTTACGAGCATAGCGCGCGCATGATTCTTCCCGACATACCGGGGTACCGCAGCGTCCGGGAGGAAGTGTACGGTGATGTCGCCCTGGCTTTCTTCACGCCGGTAGCATGAACGACGGGCGCGCGGTGCGAGCCGTCTATCCGGGATCGTTCGATCCGCCGACTAACGGGCATCTCGACGTCATCGAGCGCGCGGCTGGGTGCTTTGGAGAACTGATCGTCGCGGTCGTGGTCAACCCGCAAAAGCGGGAACCCATGTTCACGCTCGAAGAGCGCGAGGCGATGATTCGGGACTGCGTCAAGAGCCTGCCCAACGTGCGCGTCGAGCACTTTCGCGGCTTGCTGGCCGACTACGTCCGCGAGCAGCACGCCGCCGTCATCATCAAGGGATTGCGCGTCGTTTCCGATTTCGAAAGCGAGATGTCGACCGCACTCATGAACCGCGCGCTCTCCGACGTGGATACGATGTTTCTGATGTCGGATCAGCGCTACTCGTTTGTCAGCTCCAGTATCGTAAAAGAAGTCTTCTTTCTCGGCGGCGACGTTGCCGCGCTCGTGCCGGATCCGGTGATGCGGCTCATGGCGGCCAAACGCGCGACCTTGCGCACAACATAACGGAGGAAATCAATGTCGGTCTATCGCGTCTTGGACAAGCTGGAAACTTTCGTGCACGACGGAACGTGGCTGCCTGCCGGCTACCGCATCCTGAGCGAAGAACGGCTGATGGAATTCGTCGAAAAGATCCGCTCGTCGCTCCCTGAAGAGATGGGGCGCGCGAAGATCATCGCCAAAGATCAAGATCGCATGCTGCGCGCAGCGCAAGAAAAAGCGCAAACGATCGTCACCGAGGCCGCGAGCAAACACGAAGAGCTGCTCGACGACCACGAGATCGTTCAGCGCGCACGCACCACCGCCGACGTCATCCTCAAAGAGGCAGAAGAACGCGGCCGAAAAGTGCGCGAGGGCGCCGATCAGTACGCGCTGCAGACGCTGGGATCGCTTGAGAACAGGCTGGCCGGCGCGCTCGGTTCGATTCGCAAGGGGCGCGAAGCGCTCGCGCCGCGCGCTCAGACCGAGCCGGCGCAGCCGATGGCCGATGCAGCGGCCAAGAGCAAGCGCGCCGCGTTCGACGCGCAAGCCGCCGACGAGACGACTCAACTCGAATCGGTAGAAGTCGTCCAATAAACGTTCCATGCGGGTGAAGCTCGCGCGCAACCGGGTCGCCATCTACGCTGCGCTCGCGGTCGTCATGCTGATCTGCGCATTCGCACCGACGCCTTACTCCTTGATCCTTCCCGGAAACGCGCTCGACTTGGGCGGTGTGGTTTCATTAGCGGGACTTTCGCCGCAATCACACCTGTACTTAACCGACGTTCGCTTTGCGACGCGCGTGACGCCGCTCGAATTGCTGAGCGCCTTTACGCCCGGAGTGCGCGTGATACGCACGGACGACGTGCTGCCGCGCGGCATCACTCCGGCGCAATACGACGACGCCGAGCGCGATGCGATGAGCGAGAGTCAAACAATCGCGGCGGCGGTTGCCGAGCGCGCTGTCGGGTACCGCGTGCCCGCACCCAGAAGCCGGGTGGTGGTTCTGTCTTTTTCGGCGCGGTCGGATGCCGCGCGCGTGCTGCGGGCGCTCGACATCGTCACCTCGATAGACGGAACGCCGGTCGCGACCGGAGCGCGGCTGGCTGAAGTGATGCGCGGGATCAAAGCCGGGACCGTCGTCACCGTCGGCGTAATGCGCCGCGGTTCTGCGCACACGGTGCGCGTGAAGACGGGCGCTTATCGCGGCCGCACCGTTCTCGGCACCTACTTGATGACGGTCGTCGACCCGCCGCGCCTACCCGTCGCGGTCCGCTATAATCTGCCGCATGTCGCCGGAAGCTCCGGCGGGCTCATGTTTGCGCTCGAAATCTACCGCTCGCTCAAACGCGACCCGCTGCCTGCGGCGCTTCGCATTGCCGGAACGGGCACGATAGCGTACGACGGAACCGTTGGACCGATCGAGGGCGCCGCGCAAAAAATCGCAGCGGCGCGAGCGGCCGATGCGACACTCTTCCTGGTTCCGGCGGAAAACTACGCCGAAATCAAAGACACGCCGGGGATCCACATCGTGCCGGTGGCGTCTTTCAGCGAAGCCCTGAAGGCCGTTGCGTCCGCGACGATTCCGCAATAAAATGATAGAGGCGCTGAGGAGGACCACACCATGAACCTTTTCGCGGTTGCCGCGCTCTTCGCGGTCACGACTTTCCCGATGCCCACGCTCCATGTCGTTGCGCCTATCGCGGCGAGCGGGCCCGTAGCGGCCACGCGAATGCAGAACCCGAGCGCAATCTTCTATCATCCGTCTTTTTTCCGGCAGCAGCCGCAGGAGCTGTCGGTGTGCCGGCTGCGCGCTTTTTTCGGCTCCGATGTCGCTAGGCCGCTCGAAACGGTCTATTTCGCGCGTCCCGGATCGCCGTGCGCCGGCGTTCCGCTTTACGGTTTCGTTTACCTGACGCGCTAGCGCCTAAACCGGCGGTGCCTGGACGTTTTGCGCGAAGGCCTCAAGCTTTGCCCGATCGATCGCTTTCACGCGTCCGCGATCCAGTTCCACCGCGCCCGCGTTCTTGAGCCGGAGCAGCGCGCGCGCGGCCATATCGCGCACCGTGCCCGCCGCCGCCGCAATCTGGGCCTGAGAAAGATTCTCGACGCCGGGAAGTCCCCGCGTCATGCCGACCGAAGCCCGCGCATAGCCGAGCAAAAATTTGGCAACGCGCTGTAGTACGTGCGCGAACGCCAAGTCGGCGATCGTGTCGATCGAACNNCCTAGAGCCAGCTCGGCGTCGTTGCGGCATGCGTGCAAGACGGCTTCGCTCGCGATCGTAAAGATCGTGGCGTCGGTCAGCGCCTCGGTACGCGTGGTCGCTCCGCCTTGGTCGAACGTGCCGCTGTCATTGAGTGTGTCG
This sequence comes from Vulcanimicrobiota bacterium, assembly GCA_003136355.1. GTDB lineage: Bacteria > Vulcanimicrobiota > Vulcanimicrobiia > Vulcanimicrobiales > Vulcanimicrobiaceae > Rubrimentiphilum. Next base: position 8,030 of record PLED01000052.1, read on the forward strand.
TGCGTCAGCCGCTCGCCGAGCGTATGCGTTTTCCCATCGGGCGAGAGCAGCGTTAGGATCACCTTGCCGGATTTCACGATGCCCAGATACGGCCAGACTTCGCCTTCGTCGAAAATCGTCTCGCCTGCGCGGTAGGTTCGCTCGGTCATTTGGCGCGCCAAATCGCGCAGCGTGGCGGCTTTGGCGCTTCCAAAGGGTGCGACGTGCTGCAGCAGCGCTTCAGGTTCGGCGTTTTCGTCGATGCGCTCGACGCGGATCGTCCAGCGGTTTGAACCGAGGTTGCGCGCGTCCCACGAAAATTTTCCGGGGCGCAGTTGTGCGAGCTCGTTACGCAGTGCGCGCGGATCGGTTTCCTCGTTGAGCTCGAGAATCGCGTTGAGGGCGAGCTTGTCGAACGCCTCGAGGATCTGTTCGGTGCGCGTTGCGGGCTGCAAGGCGCGGGCGTCCATCGTAATTGTCGCGGGCCTGTTCATCGGCATCGGGCCTGGATTTGGGGGTTTTACGGCGGTCGCCTGCAAGGGCGCCGCTTCCCCGCCGTTGTAGGCTGGCACGGTGACTGAAAACGATGTCGTGATTCTGGCCGGAGCGAGGACGCCTTTCGGCAATTTCGGTGGTGCCTTAGCCGAGCTTAGCGCGACCGACCTTGCGGTAGCGGCGGCAGAAGGTGTGATCGCGCGCAGCGGCGTTCCGAAAGATCGCATCGACGATGTCGTATTCGGCAACGTCATGCAAACGAGCGCTGACGCGATTTACTTGGCGCGGCATGCCGCTTTGCGCGCGGGGATTCCGATTGGGGTACCGGCGCTCACCCTCAACCGCTTGTGCGGAAGTGGACTGCAAGCCATTCTCACCGCGGCAAATTCCTTGAGGCTCGGGCAGAGCACTTATGCGCTTGCCGGGGGCACCGAATCGATGAGTCAGGCGCCGCACGTCGTGCGCGGCGCGCGCAAAGGCTTCCCGCTCGGCGCGGGCGCGAAGTTTGAAGATACGTTATGGGAGGCGCTCACCGATTCGTACAACGGCTTGCCGATGGCGATAACCGCCGAAAATCTCGCCGAACGTTACGCCATCGCTCGTGAGGCGTGCGACGAATTTGCGCTGCGCTCGCAAGAACGCGCGCTCGGCGCGCAGAGCGACGGGTATTTCGGCGAAGAGATCGTTGCGGTGCAAACGCGAGACGCCAAAGGGCAGCCCCTTTCAATCGAAAAGGACGAAGGGCCGCGCGCCGGCCTTTCCCTGGAAAAACTTGCTAAGTTACCGCCGAGATTTCGCAAGGACGGCGTCGTGACTCCGGGAAACGCGAGCGGAATTACCGATGGAGCCGCGGCGGTCATACTCACGACGGTACGCCAGGCCAAGGCTGACGGGCTGACGTGGATGGGCAGGCTCGCCGGAGCCAGCGTGGTCGGCGTCGATCCGGATATCATGGGAATCGGGCCGGCCGTTGCCATTCCTAAAGCATTAGCCGACGCCGGCGTGAAGCGCGACGACATCGCCGCGATCGAAATCAACGAGGCATTCGCGCCGCAAGTGCTCGCCTGTTTGANNTCAACCCGCACGGCGGCGCGATCTCGCTGGGGCATCCGCTCGGCGCGTCGGGAGCGCGGCTGGCATACACGGCGCTGCATCACCTGCGGCTCGGCGGCGGCGGCAGATACGCGGTCGCTTCGGCATGCATCGGCGGCGGCCAAGGTATCGCGGCGGTTTTCAGTTCGGAATGAATCTCTTGCGGCGTTTTGCCAACGTGCGGCTCATCTTTGATGTGCTGGCCATCGCGCTGGTTGCATTTATTGCTTACCGGTTGCTCGTCGCTCCGCGCTCGCTGCCCGAGAGCGCCGCTTACCCGGCGCCCGCAGTGCATTTTCAAACGCTCTCGGGTACGCCATTTGCGCTGGAGAAGCAGCGTGGCCGCGTCGTCTTTCTGGAATTCTACGCGTCGTGGTGCGCGCCGTGCCGAGTTTCGCTGCCGTTGGTCGAGTCGTTTGCGCGCTCGCACCCGCAGGTGCGGGTCATTCCGGTCGACGTCGGCGAGCCGCGCGAATTGGCTGCGGCATTTGCCCGCCAGAACTCGTTGAGCAACGTGGTGATCGATCCGCCGGCGCTTTCACGCGGCTTTTTTCAACTCCAGGGATTCCCGACGATGGTCGTGATCGACGCGCGCGGCCGTATTCGCGCGACGTGGGAGGGACTCAATCCGGCGATCGAGCTGAACATGGCGCACGCCGCCAAGACGTTAGCGCTATTCTAAGACCGAAACCCGCTTTTCGAAGGCGTCAAAGCGGAGATCGATTGAATCGAAGCGCTTGTTCAACCGAAACTCCAACGTATCGAACCGCCGGTCGACTGCCTCGAATCTCTTATCGATGCGCTCAAAATGCTGAACCACGGCATCCCGAAAATCGATAAGGGCGGCCATAATATCGTTGCTTGTCCTATCGATGCTCTCAAAACGCTGAGCCACGCCGTCCTTAAAATCGACGAGGGCGGCCATGATGTCGGCGTTCGTAAACTTTCGCGGCATGCTTGAACGGTAGGGTGCGAAGGTTGCCAGGATATTTCCTGTTTGTTTAAGGCCAGTTGCCGTCAATTTCGGCCATCAGCGTTTGACCGGGCATCGCAGTGAAGCCCGGCAGTTTGTAGTGCAGCACGTTGTCGAAGGGTTTGGCATAAACGGGGCCGATCGGTTGTTGAGCAAACCCAATCGTTAAATCGTAATTCAGCGTGTCGTCGAGCACGAAGGGAAACCAAATGTCAATTGTCGTGCCGGGCGCGAAGGTTACCGGTTTGCCGCCTTCGGCCGTTAGGTCGAAATAGACAACCGACGTTGAGATGAGCCGCCGTGTGGTCGGATAGGGAATGATTTCGGCCGCCGTTGGCGCGCGAGCGTATGGTATGTAAAACGTTGCACCGCGCGAGTCGTTGGGCGCATAGTGCAGGTCGATCCCGTAGCCCGCGGTGTCCGGCCGGAAACTGAGGAGGGAACCACCGGCCGGATCGATTGCTTGAAGCTTCTTGATGCCGTAGTACTCGGTCATGCAGTGCGGGCGAAAGGCAACACTCGCCGAGGACACCGGAGCTTCTTGCGGCGCGGCGGTGCGTATATCGTCGTTGTGAGATGCCGCCGCCGAAACCACATCGCCTGGGAGGCCATAACGCAGAAGCGAGGCGGGCGACGGATCGCGAAAATCGTCCAGCCACGTTCCGCCCGGCAGCGGATACGAAGTCGACGCGTTATCCCAGCAGTCTACGGATGAGCGATAGACGTCTAACGCATCCCACCAACGGCCGTACTGGCGAAGCAGCCCCATAAGACCATGGGCGGTTCCGATGTCCCATGAAAGAAGCGCCGCATCTTTGACAGCGACTACGTCCGAGATTCGTGTCAGCGCCGGATCCGATTTGTATTTTCTAGCAGTATGAGCGAGAAGGCGCTGAGCTACAAAGCGTAGTTCGCGAATATCTCCGCGCGGGCCGTAATCGTCGGCACGCGCGAAACCGCCGGCTGTCGCAATCAGCGCCAGCGAGAGAAGGAGCCCTACCCTAATTGTCGCTCCAGTTCGGTTTGCGCTTTTCGAGAAACGCGCTCGTGCCTTCCTTAAAGTCATTCGTTCCTACGAGCGTGCCGAATTCCACCGCTTCCAATTCCAGCGCATCGGCGATCGACAAATGCGCTCCCGCATTGATAGCCCGTTTCGTGCCCTCGATCGCCAGCGGAGCTTTGGCTGCAATCACATTGGCGATGCGTTTGGCTTCTTCGAGCAGCTGAGCTTGCGGCACAACTTTTTGCACGAGCCCGATGCGCAGCGCTTCCTGGGCGTCGATCGTCTCACCGGTCAGGCACATGTACATCGCCATGCCTTTTCCAACGAGCCGCGTCGTGCGTTGTGACCCGCCGTACCCCGGCATCAATCCGAGATTCACTTCGGGCTGAGCGAATTTCGCGTTCTCGCTTGCGATAAGAACGTCGCCCGCCATCGCAATCTCGCATCCGCCGCCGAGCGCGAACCCGTTCACGGCCATGATGACCGGTTTTTTCATGCGCTCGATTTGCAGCGTGATTGCTTGCCCGGTCCGCGCTTTGGTCGCGCCCTGAAAAGGGCTGCGCAACGCATTGAGCTCGCCGATATCGGCGCCGGCGGCGAATGCCTTGCTGCCCGATCCGGTGATGATGACCGCACGCACGCTTGCGTCGGCGTCCAACGTTTTGAGCTCGCTCGACAGTTTTGCAAGCAAATCCGCGTTCAGCGCATTGAGGACTTGCGGCCGGTTGAGCGTCAGAACAGCGACCGCGCCGTCACGTTCGATCGCGACCGCTTCGGCGGTTGGAGGGTTCACCGCCTGAAATTTGTCTAATTGCGTGGCTGGAACCTTGCGGTTATACTGTAGAGATGCGTACCGCATATCACGAGGCGCTCGAATCAACTCGCCTCGACGTCGTCCGGCTCGGCGCTTTGGCAGGCGACGCCATACGCATCGCAGTTGAAGCGTTGGAGAAACGCGACACGTCCGCGGCGGCACGCGTCATCGCCGGAGACGACGCCATCGACGATCTGCGCCGGAAGATCGAAGCCTCGTGCATCGAGCTGATCTGGCGCCAGCAGCCGGTTGCGGGCGAGCTGCGCGAAATTGCGGCGATGCTGGAGATCGCTACGGATCTCGAACGGATCGGCGATTACGGCGTGGACATCGCCAAGCACGCCATAAAACTTGCCGACGTAACGCTGCGCCCGGTTCGGGTGGAGATCGATCGCATCGCCGAGCTGGCGATGGCGACGCTCGTAGGCGCGATGCGTGCGTACACGGAGCGCGATGCGGAGTTGGCCTCGCGCGTCATCGACGAAGACGACGAAGTCGACCGGCAATATAAACGCAGCGTACGCGCGCTGGAACAAGAGATGCAGGCCGACCCGGAAATGGTACCGGCGGGCGCGCGCATCCTGTTCGTGCTGGCAGAACTGGAACGCGTCGGCGATCGTGCCAACAACATCGCTTGGCATACAAAGGAAATGATCGGCGACGCTTGACGACCCCGCTGCCGCGCGAGCTCTTCGCCGTAACCCGTTCCGCGAAATATTTCAATCACGCCGCAGTCGGCGTTCTTCCCCAACCCACACAGCAAGCGCTCCAAGAGTTCGTTGACGCACACGCGCAGGCCGGGGTGCTCGGAGTCTTTCCCTACGAACGGAATATGCCGGCATACCGCGCGCGCATCGGAGCGTTTATCGGCGCGCGTCCCGGCGAGGTCGCGATTTTGCGCAACACCGGCGACGGCGCGAATGTGTTAAGTGCGGGGTATCCGTGGAAAGAGGGCGACGAGCTCGTCTTGCCTGACGATGAATTCCCCGCCAACGTTCAGCCATGGCTGCCGCTACGCAAGCGCGGCGTCAATATCCGCTTCATCGAAACGCGCAAAGGGCGGATGACGCCGGACGCCTTGCGTGCGCAGATCACTCCGCGCACAAAGATCGTTACGGTCTCCTGGGTCTCGTTCCAAGATGGATACCGCCACGATCTCGCTGGCCTGTCTGAAGTCGCGCATGGCGCGGGAGCGCTATTGTGCGTCGACGCGATACAAGGCTTGGGCGCATTTCCGCTGGACGTGCAAGCGTGTGGAGTGGACGCGCTCTATGCGGGCGGCGCGAAATGGCTGCTCGCCTTGCAGGGCGTGAGTTTCTTCTATTTGCGCGCGGAGCTGCTCGACCGCATCGAAACCGCTTCGCCGGGTTGGCGTTCGACCGCCGACATGTGGGACTTCCTGGACTACGGGCAGCCCTACGTCGAGGATGTCACACGCTTTGAAGGCGGCACGCCCAACTTCATCGGCGCGCTCTCGCTGGCCGAATCGGTGGCCGTCATTGAAGAGGCTGGAACTTCGCGCATCTCTGCGCACGTTCTCGGGCTGACGGACCGGCTCGTCGAGAGACTGCACCGCCTGGGCGCGCACGTGGCAAGCGTTCGGAGTGCGACTGAGTCTTCGGGCATCGTAACCTTTTCGTTTCCGGATAACGATCCGGTGGCACTCGGGAAGCACTTGCAAAAGGAAGGCTTCGTGACGACGTACCGTCCCAAAGGGATTCGGGTTGCGCCGCACGGTTACAACACCGCTGAAGAGATCGATGCGTTCGCCGATGCCATCGAGGCGTATCGAATGGAGAAGAAGTGATGCTGGCACTGGTTTTTGTCGTTGCAGCCGCGACGGCGCCCGCTACGCCGGCCGACGGCGTCTACGCGTACTCGGTTTCCATTGGAGGGGCGCCCGCAGGGAAAACGACGATTCAATTAGCCCATGTGACTGGAGGCGTCCAGCTGACTGAATCGGGCACGGCGAACTTCGGCGGGTCCGACTTTTCCGGCAGCGCGACTTTACGTTTGGATGGAAGTCTGGCGCCTACGAGCTACGCAGCCGTGTACTCTCCATCCGGACGCACGATCCATGCTGCGCTCGCTTTCAACGCGAACACCGCGAACGAAACTGCGGATAACGGAAATATGGCTTTTACGCTGGGAGCGAATACCAAAAACTTTGCCGTGCTGGACGGCTCGCTTTTCGCCGGATTCTTCATCTTGCCGGCGCAGCTGCGAGCCTGGAACGCTCAGTCGTTTACGGTCGTCGCGCCGATGTTCGGGAGAAGCACATCTATCGCGCTCGACGCCTCGCTCAAAGCGGATCGTCCGAAAGACGTGCCGGTAGCCGACGTGCCGCTCTCGGTGAGCGACCCGGTTGAATTTACGCTTTGGTACGATCCGGCAACGCTCGTTGTCGACGAATTGGTCGTGCCACAACAAGACGCAACCTACTCGCGGCTACACGCGCGTTAAGAGCAGCTCCGAATACGCTTGCGCGAGCAGCGTCTCCGTGCTGCACGTCACGGGGCGCCTGCGGCGCGAATCCAAACGCTGCATGCCGAAGCCCCATCCGGCGAAACGGCGGAGCTCGCCCGCGGGATCGTAACCGGCTTCGCGTAAAAACGCAGGGCAAAACTCGATCATCAGCGTCAGCGGTTGGCTGATATCGGCAAAAAGTTTGGTCCCGCCGTTGAGTATCCACGTCTCGGCGCCTTCCGCATCGATCTTCACGAAATCGAACGTCCGCCCGAGTTGCTCCAGAAGCGCATCTACCGTCGTCACCTCCACGGTGAGCGCTTCACGTTCGGTTTCGCGAAGCTGCGGAATCTGCTGCAGATCGGCGACGAGCGTCCCCCCGCCCCGGTGGCGCTGCGCGCGGCGGAACTGCGCCGAACCCGGACTTTCACCGACGGCGCGGCGATCGACGGTAACACGCCCGGCAAAGCCGTTGATCTCGGCATTGTCTTCGGCGATCTGCGCGAGTTCGGGATCGCATTCGAACGCGTAGACCGATCCCGGCGGGCCCGCCAGTTGGGCCATCAGCAGCGTGAAATATCCGACGTTAGCGCCGATCTCGAGAATGCGCATCCCCCGTTTGACGACGCGACGAAGCGTCGCTTCCGTCCATTCTTCCCAAACGCCGTCGAGGATGATGTGCGGCGAGATGCAGACGTCGTTTGCGGCGACGTACATCTTTAATCCGCCGGCGGTGCGCGTCAATACGCGACCGCCGCCGACATACGTGCCGGGCGTACGTGACATGATCACGGCTTGCACGCGATTTTCAGCCGTTCCTGGCAGGAGCGGCCGCGTGAGCTGCGCACGTACTAGCGCACCGGAGGTAGCACATGAAGAAAATTGCGCTTTTCATTGCAGTCCTTTTTGCGTTCAGCCTTGGCGTGGTGGCCTCGCGGCTCGCCCTGAAACCGGCGGCGGCGTCGACGCCGGCGATGCCCTCGGCCGGCTGGACGCTGCACATCGATGCTCTCAAGCATTTCGGATCGGAGCATCCCGCACAAGTCGCTCATCACTGGTGCAAAGCGGTCGCCGGTGGTTTGCTCGAGTGCCAGATCTATGACTCGGATGCTGCCAATGCGCGCCTGATCGAGATCGAAACGATCGTTCCCGCCGCCGTCTATAAAGCGTTTTCGAAACCCGAGCAGGCCCTGTGGCATTACCATCGCACCGAGATTCCCAAAGTGAGCGCTACGCTGCCGGGCATGCCTGTTGCGCAGCAGAAGAAAGTGGTTGCGTCGCTGTTGGAAACGTATGGCAAGCTGTGGATGCTGTGGAATCCGCTCGACACGAAGGGCGGATGGCCGACGGGGAAACCGTCGGTGATCGTTCTCAAGTAGAAGAAAGAAGGCGGCGCCGTTAGGCGCCGTCTTCTTTGAGTATGGATGGCGCCATGACGGCGTCGGTCATACCGTGAATGAGGCGCTTGTCAGCGGGAGCCACGGTTGCGAGGATGCCGCCCAACCGCGTCTCGTTGCCGACGATGAAGAAATAAGGACAGAGCCGCACGCGCCCTTCAAAAGTGCGGATTTCGTCGGCGGCGCGGTCGAGATACGTTTGGCGGACGCGCTTTCCTTTGTAAAAGCGCTGCAGAATGCGCGGCGTACGCTCGAATTCGCGTACCGCTTCCTGAAGCGTCGAAACCCACTCGTCTTTGGTCAGGTCGTTGGCGACGCGTACGCCGCGCGAACCCCACGCGAGTTCCGAGAAGCCGGAGGGCTTGATGACATAGTCGCGCTCGGATTTCGTCAGTTCGGCAAGCTGCATCCAGTCTGAAACCGGAGCGCCGTTGGCTTCTAGCCCGGCGATGACCGCCTGCGGCGGAAGCGGGCGCGGATCGATGACCCACGTCTCGGGAAAGAGTTGTTTGAGGTGATCGTAGACGGCACTGCCGAGCTCGGCCTTCCAAAGTTTCGCCAACTGCGGGTGGTGAAAGAGCGCGAAGGCGAGTTTTTCTTCGAGCTGCGCTTTGGGAGGCGGTGTCATCGTCACGCGGTTGTGACGCGCCGAATAGAGCATGAGCTCTTGCTTGGGAACGTTGAGCAAATCGAAGAGCTCGAAGTTGCGGTAGAGCGCGTCGATCTTTTCTTCGCGGCCATCGGGCAGCCGCACGAATAGCGCCTCTTCGGTGAAATAAATATCTTGCGGCCGGCACATGAACGCTTTCAGGTTCGTTACGCGGGTCAGCGCCTCGGCCAGCCAGGTCATCTCCGGACGATAGTCGCCCGATTCATCGGAAAGCACGATGGCAACCGCCGGCTGTTCTTTTCCTGTTGCCGCGCCGATCATCGCGCCGTACGAACGCACGATGCCGTCGGCGCCGCCGATGCTCTCCATGCCCAACTTGCAGTACGCCTCGGACATTGCGCCCAGAAAACCCATGCCGCCCGGAACGCTGTCGAGTTCGCTTGCGATAAAGCCGTCGTCGGTCAGAATCAAGTCGGGCCGGATGATGCCAGGCAGATCTTGCCGGAAACGGTTTTGACGCGAGAGCCGTACGATGTGCTCGGGTTTTCCTTGATCGAGATACTCGGCGATGAACGCCGGAGCGGTTCCCCGCACGCTGCGGTTGTAGAGCGCGTTGAGCGCGCGGTAAAAGAGGAGAAGATTCGCGCCGATCGTTTCGATTCGCGCGAGAGCCCGCGGCGACAATGCGAACGGCTCGGGGCTGATGCGCCACGGGATCCGCTCGTCCGCTGTTTCGACTTTGAACAGTCCGGATGGGATCGCGTCATAAAGGAAGTGCGCTTGGTCGCGAGCCGTGAGGTCGGGGGAATACGCCGTACAGGCCATCGTTAACAGCCTCGACAGCCGTCGGGAATCTTGGACATGCCAAACGCTATGTAGAGTCGCCGCATCAGAGAGTTAAATACCCCGATCACCTATTTCGGTTGCACGGTTGCGTTGGCCCTCGGGCGAAACGGGTCCGCCCTCGCTTTCGGCATGGTTAATCGCTCGGGCAGACCCATTCCGCCCAAGGGCCGTGTTCCGTTAGCCTACTTAATAGTGATCGCGCCGGGGGTGAGCAGGGCGCTTTCGACCCGCACCAGGCCGCCGTGGTAGACGAGCGTCAGGTGGAGGGTACCTTCCAGGCCGAGCCGCGCGAGCGCGACGTCTTCGATGACGCGCGAAGCGCTCTCACCCGCGATGAACTGAAGCGTGCTCTGCTGCGAAAACGAGCCGCGAGACGTGCTGTAATTTTCCGTGACCTGCACGGGTAAATCGTGGCCGGCGGTCGCGGCAGTCTCGGCGGAAACGCAGTAGCTGACCGTTAGCGGCAGGCCTTTGAGCGGCAGCGTTTCGCGCGTGCAGCGGCCGCCTTGCGCCCAAGCCGCACCGGTGGCGGAAAGGGCAAGAGCCAGAGCTAGAAACGGGCGTCCGAAGGCGTTGGTCATGCGTATAAATCAACGTAGCGGCGCGACTGAAGGTTGCATTTGGCGCCGGAGGCGCCTGTTTGACGAAGGGTATATCATGGGTTCGATGCGTTTCGATTTGATCGCGCTCGATTTGGACGGCACGCTTTTGGATTCGCAAGAGCGCGTTTCGCTGCGCAACCGGCGCGCCATCGAAAGCGCGCTCGCGGCCGGGATACGGATCGTGCTCGTTACCGGGCGAGGCGTCGATATGCCGATTCGCGTGAGCCGCGAGCTGGGGCTCAATCTGCCCGTTATCTGCGCTCACGGCGCCTTGACCAAAGACTTCGGGGCGAATCGCACGCTCGGCCACATTCCCGTGCCGCTGCAATACGCCAAGCCGATGATCGAGTTTTCAGAGCGCGAAGGTTTGTCGGTGGCAATCTACGCCGAAGAGTTTTTCTACCGGCTCGAAGGCTCGCACCTGCACATGGACGATATGCGCGGCCCGGCATGGCGCCAGGTCAAGACGTTTGCCGAAGTGATGCACACCGCGCCGACCTTCATTCGTTTCCTTGGCCGCGAGTCCGTCGCCGCGATGGAAGAAGAGTTTCGCGATCTACCGCTGCATTTCAAATACGAGACGTGGTTGGATTTCGTCGAGTGCGCGGTGACGAGCCGCGACGCGACCAAGCAGCGCGCGCTGGCGCGGCTCTGCGCGGATTTCCAAGTTCCGCCCGAACGCGTCCTGGCGATCGGCGACTCGCGAAATGACGTACCGATGCTGCGCTGGGCCGGAGTAGGTGTCGCGATGGCAAACGCGCTGCCCGAAGTGCGCGAAGCGGTCAAGCACGTCACCGCCAGCAACGAAGATGACGGCGTCGCTCAAGCGATCGAAAAATTCGCGCTCAAACCGATCCCGCAAAAAAGATCGCGCATCGCGTGAAGGTGCGCGTACTGGCGTTCGCGCGCGTGCGCGAATTGCTCGGGCCGCCGCGCGAGGTCGAGCTGCCGTCCGGGGCGACGGCAGGCGCCCTGTGGGACGATCTGGCGAAGATGTGCGAAGGTTTGCCGCAGCTCGCGCAATCCACGCGTATCGCACGTAACGGACGCGTGGTGCGGCGTGAAGAGCCGCTGGAAGAAGGCGACGAGATCGCCTTCCTTCCGCCTGCCGGAGGCGGCTGATGTTCGCGATCGTGCGCGATCCCATCGATGTTGCCGCGATCGCGCGTTTGGTCCGGACGGACTCCAGCGGCGCGGTCATCACATTCGCCGGTGTGGTCCGGGAAATGTCGGACGACGACCGGCCGGTCACCGGTTTGTCGTACGAGGCGCACGAGTCTATGGCGGCCGCCGAGTTCGAAGCGATCGCGCAGGAAGCTCGCCGCCGTTTTGGACCGTGCGAAATCGCGGTCGCCCACCGCACCGGCGATCTTCACGTCGGTGACGTCTCGGTCGCCGTGGCTGTAGGGGCGCCGCATCGCGGAGCGGCGTTCGATGCGTGCGAATTCACCATCGACGAATTGAAGCGCCGCGCACCGATCTGGAAGAAAGAGCATTACGCGCAAGGCGACAGCGAGTGGCGAACAAATCCTGACGCGCGGCCTAAGTGAAGCTCGAACTGCTGCGCATCGCTGCCGGCGATGCGGCCGTCGCCGCGCTGCGTTACGAACCGCGCCGGCCGCGCGGCGTGTGGATCGTCGCCGGCCACGGCTACTCGAGCTCCAAGCAAAATCTCGACTTCCTTTGTTATTTCCTGGCGAGTCACGGTTACGGCGTGATGAGTTTGGATTTCCAAGGACATAAGCTCGGCGCCAGCGGCGGACGACTCGAAAGCGTCGACGATCTCGTCGTTGCGATGAGCGGCGTCGCGGGATACGTCCGCGAGTTTCATACCGGCGCGGTCTACACGATGGGCCACAGCATGGGAGCGATGACGGCGCTGTTTACCGCGGCGCGCGATCAGAGCGTCACCGGAACGATCGCGATCGCAACCGGCTACGGAAGACCCTCGGCAATCGAAGCTTTGCGGGAGAAGGGCGTTTCGGATTTTCGCTCCGCATACGTTGACGGTTTGGCGTTGCCGGACTTGGTCCAGGGCGTCGACGAGATGTTCGATCGCGCACTTCCGCAGCTCTCCGGAAGACCACAGCTCTACGTCTGCGCCGATCGGGACGCGATGGTCAGCCGCGCGAGCGTCGAAGAGTTGTTCGACCGTGCGTCCGAACCGAAGACCTTCGTTACGATTTCCAGCGACCACACGTATGCGGCTGAAAATGCCCGCGGCGAAGTGCTCGCATGGCTAAATCAACTGCACCCGCGATAATCCAAGGTTTGCGGCGATACAGTCGCCACTTGCTGATTCCCGAGGTCGGCGTCGCCGGACAAGAGCGGTTGGCTTCGGCGCGCGTGCTCTGCGTGGGCGCGGGCGGTCTCGGATCGCCGGCGCTGCAGTATCTGGCGGCCGCAGGCGTAGGGCGCGTCGGCATCGTCGACGACGATGTCGTCGACGAAAGTAATCTCCAGCGTCAAACATTGTTCGCCACGAGTGACATCGGAGCAAAAAAAGCCGCGGTCGCGGCGCGGCGCGTTATGGATCTGAACCCGCTCACTGCCGCTGACGCGATTCCGCTGCGGTTGGATTCGTCGAACGCGCGCGACTTGATCCGTCTCTACGACGTCGTGCTGGACTGCACCGATCGTTTTGAAACACGCTACACCGTGAACGACGCGTGCTGGCTGGAGAACAAACCCGACGTGTACGCTTCGATCTTTCGCTTCGACGGACAAGCCAGCGTCTTTTGGCGCGGCCACGGGCCGTGCTACCGCTGTTTGTTTTCGGCGGCTCCGCCGGCGGGAAGCGTCCCGACCTGCGCCGAGGGCGGCGTGCTCGGCGTGCTCGCCGGAATCACAGGAGCGTTTCAAGCTAACGAGGCGCTGAAGATCGTGCTGGGTATCGGTGAACCGCTGCTGGGAAGGCTGCTGCTCATCGATGCGCTCGGTTCGCGTACGCGCGAAGTCAGTTTCGAGCGCGAAGCCGGGTGCGCGCTGTGTGGCGAGAACGCGACGATCGCCGACGTTATCGCGGAGCCGGCCGAGGCTGCGGTAAGCGATCTCGAAGAGATTGACGCATTTCAGCTCGACGATGCGATGCATGAGTCGGTGCTGCTCGATGTGCGCGAGCCACACGAAGTGGCGTTTGGCGTTTTGGAAGGCGCGCTGCACGTGCCGGCCTCGGACTTACCCGAGCGCTTGCACGAACTCGACTCGGCCAAATCTTATATCGTCGCCTGCCGTATCGGACAGAAGTCGGCGTGGGCGGCCCGTTTCTTGCGCGACGCCGGTTTCCGCCGCGTGACGCATCTGCGTGACGGCCTGCTGGCCTATGCGGCGCAGCATCCGGACTTCGAGTTTTTTTAAAGCCGGAAGCTACCCTCGCCGACGAAGATCGTTTCACCGCCGACATCGAAAGTCGAACCGCCGGCGCCGCGCTCGACGCGAACGTGCAGCACGCTGCGCCTCCCGAGCTTAACGCCTTGCTCGCTCACGAACGACGATTGGTTGGGGTCGAGCACGCCGTATTTCGCGAGGTAGGCAAAAACTGGCCCCGTCGCGCTGCCGGTGGCGGGATCTTCGGCGATGCCGCTCATGGGCGCGAACATGCGCGCATACGTGCCGCTCTCCGTTAAGCAAAAGACGAAGACTCCCGAAATGTGCGTTTCGATCGCGTCGTCAAAACCGCCGACCGCGTACCAGGCGCGATCGACGGCATCGCGATCTTTCAGCGCGATGAAAAGAAACGGGTTTCCGGCGCCCGCGATCTGCGGCGGCAGCTTTTCGTGCAGGTCGTTCTGTGAGAGGCCCAAAGAAGCGGCGGCGTGCGCCCGGTCGAGCTTTTGTTCGAACGTCACCGGCGGCGTGCGCAGCCATGCGAAGAGCTTGCCCTCTTTTCGTTCGAGGCGAACCGCTACATCGCCGACACGTTCGCCGAGCGCGAAATTGGCGGTCGCCGGCGATACCCACTTGAGCACTTCGGCAATCGCGAACGTAGCGCCGACGGTTGGATGGCCCGCGAACGGCATCTCGTGCCGCGGCGTAAAGATGCGCAGCTCCGCGGGGCGGCTCGCGATGTCTGTGCGCCGCAAGAAGACGGTCTCGGCGACGTTGAGTTCGTTGGCCAGCATTTGCATCGTGACGTCGTCGAGATGCTGCGGAACGACTGCCAGCTGATTTCCCTGGAACGGCCGTTCGGCAAAGACATCGAAAAGCAGATATGAAATCTGCGCCATAAAGAGAAGCCTCCTTCGTGATTCGCAAACCATTTGGCCCGGCGGGCGTTGCGGTCCCGGTCATCGGGCAAGGCACCTGGGATATTCCTGAAAGCGGGCACCGCCGCGCGGAGGCGATTCGCGCGCTCCGGCGCGGAATCGAGCTCGGGATGACGCACATCGACACCGCTGAGATGTACGGTGCCGGCGCGGCCGAGGAAATTGTCGGCGAGGCCGTGGAACGCGTGCCGCGCGAATCGCTCTTCATCACGAGCAAAGTGCTGCCCGAAAACGCCTCTTATAAAGGAACGATCGCGGCGTGCGAGCGTACGCTGCAGCGCCTGCGCATGGCGTACGTCGACCTGTATCTCTTGCACTGGCCGGGATCGCATCCGATTGCCGAGACGATGCGCGGCCTTGAGGAGCTGGCCGCAAAGGGCATGGCGCGGCACATCGGGGTCAGCAATTTTGACGTCGAGGAACTGCGCGAAGCGCAATCCCAGCTGCGCAACGCGAAGATCGCCGCAAACGAAATTTATTACAGCCCGGCCGAACGCGGCCCCGAGGCGCGGCTCATCCCGTACTGCCGCGAGCAGTGCATCGCGGTTATCGGCTATACGCCGTTTGGGCGCGGCCGCGTACTGCGCAAGGGTTCGCGCGGCGAGGCCGTGCTGCGGGGCGTTGCGGAAAAGCACGCCAAGACGCCGCGGCAGATCGTCCTCAATTTCCTGACGCGCGATCCGGACGCGTTTGCGATACCGAAAGCGTCGAGCGTCGCGCACGTCGAGGAGAACGCCGGCGCGGCGGGCTGGACGTTGGACGAAGAAGACCTGGCGCAGATCGATGCGGCGTTTCCGCTGGTGGAGGGCCCGCTTGCAACGGTATGACGGCGCTGCCATCAAGAAACTCGCGTGCGAGAGGGCGATGCAGCTTGGAGCCAGCGACGTTCGCGTGAGTTCAGCGGGCGACACCGATGACGTGCAACGGGACTTGAGCGAATCGTTCGCGCGCGGTGATCTCGCCACGTGGCCCTACGACGCAGCGTACGCGGCCAAGGCCGCCGACCCGGCGCGCATTCTGGAAGGCGCGCGCAGTGTGATCTGCATCGCCGTTCCGTACGGAGCCGAAGCGATCGAGTCGCTGCCGATGCAGGGACGCGTATCGAATTACGTCGGTTCCGGCGACTATCATAGGCGAGTAAGGCAACTTTTACTTGAAGTCGCCGGCGACATCGACGCCGCGGCCGGCGCGAGCGTGACCGCCATCGCATGCGATACAAAGCCGATCGCGGAGCGCGCGTTCGCCGCGCGCGCCGGCTTAGGATGGATCGGGAAACACACGAACCTGATATCGCCGGTCTCCGGTTCGTTCGTCTTTTTGGGCGAGATCGTCACGAAGCTCGCGCTGCCGCCGGACGAGCCGCTGCGCAAGACGTGCGGGTCGTGCACGCGCTGCATCCCCGCATGTCCGACCGGCGCACTGCGCGGCGATTACACGATAGATGCGACGCGCTGCATCGCCGACCTCACTCAGCGCACCGATGCAATTCCGCGCGCGCTGCGCCCGCTGATCGGCACATGGGTGTGGGGCTGCGATCTCTGTCAGCTGGCCTGCCCGCCGAACCTTAGTGTCATGGCGAGTTTATCGAACCACCCCGAGCGGCGCTCTGAAGGAGCGCATGTCGAGGGGCGTCCTTCGAAAGAAACCTCCACGCCCGATCTGATCGAATTGCTGCAATTGCGCAGCAGCGGTTTTAAGCGGAAATATGCGCGAACTGCGATGGGTTGGCGCGGCGGCGCGGTCCTTCGTCGCAACGCGGCGGTAGCGTTAGGCAACTCGCTCGATCGCGCGGCGGTGCCGCCGCTTAGCAAATCATTGCACGGCGATCCGCATCCGCTCGTTCGTGGTCATAGCGCGTGGGCATTGGGACGGATCGGCTCGCCGCAGGCAATAGGGGCTTTGAAACGGCGCCGAGCGGTTGAACCCGATGGTGGCGTGCGCGCCGAAATCGAGGCGGCGCTGGAACCGTACGCAGCCGGGCGGCGTTAGAACCTGCATGCGCACACAAAGATTTTTCAGCGGCGCCGTCGCGGCTGCCGCTCTCCTGCTGACGGTTACGGGGGCCGGACAAGCGTCGGCGAACTCGGACCAGGTTCTCGCGCGGCTGGTTTCGGCGAACAGCGGGCTGCGCAGTTTTACCGCTAACGTAAATGCCGACGTCGTCATGCGTTCGTTCCCGTTCTTGAGCGCGAACGTCGGCGGCATCTACTATCACAAAGAGCCGAGCAAGGACAGAATTGTCTTCACGAGCGGGTTGCCGTTGATCGCCAAGCAGTTCAGCAACGTCTATCCGCACGTCGAAAGCCCGGCACGCTGGCACGACGTCTACGATATTTCAGTCGAACGCGAGGACGGTACGTACACGACCTTCAAGCTCGTTCCCCGTTCGAGCGGCCACATCGATCACATCGATGCGAAGGTGGTCAACGCGTCCGGCGAGCTCGCGCAGCTCCGCTGGAACTATTCCGGCGGGGGCTATGCGACCCTCAACCAGACGTATAGCAAAGTCGGCGCATTTCGCCTGGTGACTCGCGAGACAGGCCATTTCGAGGATCCCAACTACAACGCCGACCTGTCGTCAACGTTCAGCAACTTCAAAGTCAACGCGCCGATCCCCGACTCGATCTTTACCAGCTAGCGTGTCATCCTGAGCCTGTCGAAGGACCTCGAGCAGGGCCCTCTAGGGCCCCAGTCGAGAGGGGTGCCCCTCGTCTTGCGCGCCAAGGGCGCGCTGCTCGGGGTGGTTCGCCAAGCTCACCATGACACTACTGTGTCGCACCGCGCGGTTACGGTTTTAAATACTGAACTAGCCAGTCAACCCAGCGCCGGTTTACATCCATTGAGCGCACCGGATCTCCGGGTGAATGCCCCGCTATCGGATACGCAAAGAAGCGTGTCGTCACTCCGTGATCGGTCAGCGCGCGAAACATTTCGTACGACTGTGTGATCGGAACGCGCATGTCGCCCGTATCGCTGAGAATCAGCGTTGGCGCCGTGATGTTCCACGCGTATGTGATCGGCGACTGTGCCCGGTAGAGCGCCATGTTGTTTCCGACGTAGGGAGAGCCCGGAATCTCCGAAATGCCGACGGTAACACCGTTGTCAGAAAGCGCGTACTCGTCAACCCAATTGTTGACGGCTGCGCCCGCGACCGCCGCCTTCCAAATGTTGTAATGCCCTTCGAGCCACGACGTCATATAGCCGCCGTACGACCAGCCCGAAACGCCGACGCGCGACGTATCCACGTGCGCAGCCTGTTCGACTGCCGCGATTCCCGCCATCACGTCGCGGCCCGGCCCAGCGCCGGCATCGTTGAAAATGGCATGCCAATATTTCTCGCCTTGGTTATCGCTGCCGCGATAATTCGGGTTGAACACCAAGAAGCCGCGCGCGGCCAACAGCTGATTGAGCGTGCTGAACGAAAGAATCGACGCCGAATTCGGACCGCCGTGAACGACGAGCACGAGCGGATAGGCTTTGCCGGCGTCATAACCGGGCGGATACGTTAGCGTACCGTTCTCAACGAAACCTTCGAACGACCACGTAACCGGTTGAACTTTTCCGAGATCGAGTTTTGCAACCGCATCGTTATAAGACGTTAGACGCTTGGGCGCTGCACTGGCCGAGCTCATGTAATAGAGCTCGTTCGGATGATTCGCGTCGCTCCCGGTAAATGCGATCGCGCCCGTGTTGCTGACGCTCGCGTCAAGCCAATACGGCTGCACGGGCTGAACCGGCCCGAGCTGCAAGCGCTGCGCGGCGCCGTCGAGCGGCTTCACCCAAAGCGCCGCGTCCGTTCCTTTGTGTCCGGCAATGAGCAGCGATTTCGAATCCGGCATCCACATCGCGCGCACGACGTTCGTGTCGATGTCATCGGCCGTAACGTCGTTGCCGTTTCCGCCCGCCGGCGACGTCACCAGGACATCGTTTTGCGCTGCCGGATCGCCTTGAAACGGATACCAGTAGGCGATCTTGGCGCCGTCCGGTGAAAAGCTGCCGTACCCTTCGTACTTACCGTGCGATGTGAGCGTTCTAATCGCACCGCTTTGCACGTCGAGCACGTCGACCGTCGCCAAGTAACCGTCGGTATCGTACGCGTTCGGCATGCGCGTAAAGAGCAGCGATTTTCCATCGGGCGACCACGACAGCGGTGACGCGGGCGGGCCCGGCGGCGTGGCGGTGGGCAAGCTCCACGTGCCCTGCGTCAAACGCCTGTCGCCGCCGCCGTCGGCGTTGATGATCCAAATGTGATTGGGCGTTGGCGCGGCCTTCTCTTGATAGGCTTGATCGCCGACGATGAACGCATCGAGGTGATGCTCGATGTCTTTTTTGTTGGGCGGATCATCGGACGTAACGTAAGCGATCGCGCTGCCGTCGGGCCGCCACGTGAATTGCTCGACACCGTTTGCAGCGTGCGTCAGCTGCGTCGCGTCTCCGCCGCGCATATCCAAGATGAAGATCTGCTCGGCCGCTTTGTCTCCCTCACCGGTGATCGATAAGAACGCGAGGTGCTTTCCATCGGGCGACCACGCCGGCGAAGCGACGCCGCGTCGCGCCGACGTCAGCGGTCGCATACTCGAGTCGCGCAGGTCGTAGAGCATCAGCGTGCGCGTACTGCGATCCGCCTTATAGTCGGGCTGCGAGAGAATGAACGCGATGACGCTGCCGTCGGGAGAGAGCGCCGGCTCCGAAAGCCCGGAGAGCGACTTCATGTCGTCCAAGACCATCGTACGAGCCGATGCGGCGGTTACGGTGGCGACAACGAGCGCCAAGACCAAAGCGAAGTGTTTCATGATTACCTCAAGTACCGGTCAACCCAGGCCAGCCAGCGCCTCGTAACATCCTCAGAGCGGACGGGGTCGCTCGGAAAATGTCCGTGCACGGGATAAGCCACGAACTGTACCGGCACGCCGTTGTCTTTGAGCGCGTGATACATCTTGAATGAATTGGTGATCGTCACGTTGTTGTCGCCGATGTCGCCCATGATCAGCGTCGGCGCTTTAATCGCTTGCGCATACGTAATGGGCGACTGATCGCGCCACATTGCCGTGTACTTTGGATTCCAAGGGGACCCGCCGAACCAGGGCACGTCGGTGTAGACATAAAACGCGACGTTGTAGTCGTCGAACCAGTCGTTCAGCGCGGCGCCGGCGACGGCAGCCTTCCAAATATTGTAGTGGCCCGTCATCCACGACGTCATGTAGCCGCCGTACGACCACCCCGTGACCGCCATGCGGCCCGTGTCTACCTTATAAGTTTTCTCGACCGTCGCGATTCCCGCCATCACGTCGCGCCCCGGCCCCGCACCGGCATCGTGCCAGATTGCGTGCTCGTAGCGATCGCCCAGATTCGTACTCCCGCGGTAATTGGGATTGAAAACCAAATAGCCGTGCGCCGCAAAGACCTGGTTCTGGCTGTTCCAGGCCAGCGTGGATGCCGATTGCGGCCCGCCATGGACTATGAGAACCAGTGGAAACTTATGCCCTGTCATCCTGAGTTTGTCGAAGGACGGCGGGAGCGTGAGCACGCCGTCTTCCGCGAAGCCGTCGTTCTTCCAATTCATCTCAACGACGCGTCCCAGTTGCAGTTTGGTGATGAATCCATTGTAGTTCGTAAGCCGCACCGGCGAAGATTTCGGTGACGCGAGATAATAGAGTTCGGCCGGATGCCCGGTTGTCGTGCCCACAAAAGCTAACGCGCCGGTCTTGCGCGCGACCGGTCCGGTCTGCGAGATTGCAATGCCGCCCATATTGACTCGCTGCGTCGCTCCGCCGATCGTGACGTGCCACGCGGCGGTGCGTTGTCCGTCCGGCCCGAAAAGCCACAGCGCTTTACCGCTTGGATCCCAAGCCGTGCCGTTGATGCTGCGGTCGATCTGCGCGCGAATATCTTTTCCCGGGCCGCCGCCCAAGTGTGTCACGTAGATCGCATTTCCGTTGGTGTCGTTACCATTGGTGTTGCGCGAATACGCAATGAGATTTCCGGCCGGTGCAAAATTCGGCGAGCCTTCCAAACCGGTGTTGCCGGTTAACGGGCTGCGCTTGCCGGTACGCGCGTCAACGATATCGATAATTGCGCCCAGCGAGTTCCCGATCAGCGGCGTTGGAAAATGGATAACCGCAATCTTCTTACCGTCGGGCGACCACGTGATGTCAGATGTGATGCCGGGGTCGACCGTTCCCAAACTCCAAGATCCGCTCGTCAAGCGTTTTGCCGTGCCGCCGGTCGATCCGGTAATCCACAGGTGTGACGGAATCGACGCCTCGGTGTGCAGATAGTCGTTGGCACCGATTTCGAACGCGTCGAGATGCGCGTCGACCTGTTTCTTGTACGGATTTGGATCCTGCGTGACATACGCGAACTGCGAGCCGTCCGGGCCCCACGCAAACGCATCAACGCCTTGTTCGGCTTTGGTAACCGGCCGCGGATCGCCGCCGTCCAACGGCAGTACGAATAGCTCTTCCTGCGGATCGGTCACGCCCTCGATCATCGTCGACATCAAGAACGCAATGCTCGATCCGTCCGGCGACCAGCGCGGCGAACCAAGGCCGCGACGGTTGAACGTGAGCTGCCGCACGTTCTTAGTCTTCACGTCGATGAGCATCAGGTCGCTTTGCGAGCGGTCCTTCGCAAAATCGGGCTTCGATCGAAGGAAAACAATTCGCGTGCCGTCCGGAGAAATTTGCGGACTGCTCAACGAGACGATGTTGCGAAGATCGCTGAAATCGATGGTACGGGCGGAGGCTGCCGCCGGGGACAAAACCGCGATAGAAAGCGCGGCGATTATTGCTAAGCGCATCGAAGCGAATGTACGCTAGTCGGTAAGGGCGACCTGCCTTTTGCGGACGGTTACGAGACCGTCGCGCGCGAGCGCTTCCACCAGTATCGTCACATCCTTAGCCGACCGGCCCGGTAACGCCAGCTCGCGGTGCAGGGCGAGCAACGACACGCGTCTGCCCGCGGGAAGACTGCGCAACCGGTCGATGATCCGGCCGCGCGCAAATCGGGTAGTACGCTCGAACGGCACCGCCTTCACTTTCGGGCGCTCGCGCTGCAGATCGGACGGAGCGATTGGAAACGACAAGCAAACCTTTTTTAACGGACAGATCGCACACTTCGGCGCTCGCGCGGTGCAGATCGTCGCGCCGAAATCCATCAGCGCCGAATTCCAGTCGTGTCCGCGACCGCGCGGAACCAGCGCTTGCGGTTCTTCCGCACCGCGCGTTAAGCGCTGCACGACTCGCCCGACGTTCGTATCGACCGCCGCGTCGTCGCACTCGAAGGCAAAGGCGCGCAACGCGGCCGCCGTGTAGGGACCGATGCCTTTTAAGCCGCGCAGCGCCTCCAGATCGCGCGGCACGGCGCCGTCGAATCGCGTGACGACCGCTTCCGCGATGCGCTTCAACCGGAGCGCGCGCGAATTGTATCCGAGCCCTCGCCACTCGCGGATCACATCGGCCAGCGACGCGGCCGCCAAAGCGCGGACGGTCGGAAAGCGCTTGACGAACGCGCGGTACTTCGGCAGAACGCGGTCGACTTGCGTTTGCTGCAGCATGAACTCGCTGACCAGGATGCGATACGGGTCGCGCGTCTTACGCCACGGCAAGCTCGCCCGGCCGTTTTTTGCATACCACGAAAGCAAATGTCGCTGAACCGGCTTCACGCCCGGTGCTTCGGCGGAGGCGCGCATGAGCCCGTCGAAGCCGATTTTTATGGCAGAGCATCAAGTCGACGCCGTCGTTATCGGCGCAGGTCCGGGCGGCTATCACGCCGCGATCCGGTTGGGGCAACTCGGGAAGAAAGTCATTTGCGTGGACCGTGACGAGGCTGGCGGCGTTTGTTTGAATTGGGGCTGCATCCCGACCAAGGCGTTGCTGCATGTCGGCGAGATCGTGCGGCAGATCGATCATGCCGACGCACTCGGGCTCAAAGTACCCAAAGCGCAAGTCGATCGCGAAGGGGTCGCCAAGTTCAAGACCGAGGTCGTCAACGCCAACGTGGGCGGCGTGAAGCAGCTCTTCAAATTCAACAACGTGCAGTTCATCTACGGCGAAGCCTCCTTTAAGAGCGCCACCGAAATAACGGTCAAGACCAAAGAAGGCGGCACCGACACGATCAAAGCGGAGTTCGCCGTCATCGCGACCGGGTCTGCGCCGGTTGACGTGAAAGCATGGCCGCGCGACGGCGAAACGATCATCAATTCCGACGACGCCGTGCAACTCAAGTCGGTTCCGAAAACGATTTTGATCATCGGCGGCGGCGTCATCGGCTTGGAATTTGCCACCGTGTACACGCGCCTTGGCTCGAAGGTGCTGGTCGTTGAGATGATGCCGCAGATTTTGACCGGCACGGATCTGGAGATCGGTAAAGAACTCGGCCGCATCCTGCGAAAACAGGGTGTCGAGATCATGCTGAACACCAAAGTCGGCGACGTCAAAAAAGACGGCAAGTCCGTCAAAGCGACGTTTAACGGTGAAGGCACCGACGGCAAAGATGAAACGCGCGACTTCGAGTGCGTCCTCGTGGCGGTCGGCCGGCGTCCGGTCAGCGACAACCTGAATCTGCAAGCTGCCGGCTTGCAAACGAACGAACGTGGTTTTGTCGACGTCGACCAACAGCGCCGCACAAAGGTGAAAAACATCTTCGCCATCGGTGACATCGCCGGAATGCCGCTGCTCGCGCACAAAGCGATGAAAGAGGGGGTCATCGCAGCTGAGGTGATCGCAGGTGACAAATCCGCCGCCTTCGATCCGGTTGCGATTCCGAATTGCGTTTACACCGATCCGGAGGTCGCGACGGTCGGCCTTTCCGAGGAAGAGGCCAAAGCCGCCGGCCACGAGCTGCGCATCGGAAAGTTTCCGCAGAAAGCCAGCGGCCGCGCGCGCACGATGAACGATACCGACGGCTTGATCAAACTCGTCGGCGATGCCAAGACCGATATGCTGCTCGGCATGCACATCGTTGCGCCGCANNAGGGGCTGGATGAACGCCAGGGTGCTCGATCTCGGACTGAGGCCATACCGCGAGGTTTGGCAACTGCAGCACGACCTTCACGAACGGGTCGGCAGCGGCCAGGACCCCGAGACGTGGATTTTCGTAGAGCACCCGCCGGTTATTACGCTCGGGCGCAACGCCAGGACGGGCAACGTTCTTCTTTCTAAGGAGGCGCTGGCGAAGCGCGGTGTCGATCTCGTCGAGATCGAACGCGGCGGCGACGTAACGTACCACTGCCCAGGGCAGCTCGTCGTCTATCCCATCCGGCGCTTGGCGCGCTTTCGCGAAGTCGTTCCGCTGGTGCGCGCACTTGAGAGCGCCGTCATCGCCGCTTGCGCGCAGTTCGGCGTGCGCGGCCAACGGAACGCGGATCACGCCGGTGTTTGGGTGGGCAGAGACCAGCTCTGTGCGATCGGTCTTGCTGTGCGGCAGATGACGTCGATGCACGGCATTGCGCTCAACGTCTCGAACGATTTGTCATACGACTCGCTTATTAATCCGTGCGGCTTGACCGATCGCGGCCTGACGAGCCTCTCCAAAGAAACCGGCCGAGCCGTTTCGATCGCTGAAGCGCGCGACGCGCTGATGGACGCGTTTGACCATGTCATCCTGAGCCCGTCGAAGGACCCCGAGCAGCGCACTATGGGTGCGCCGGTCGAGGGGCGTTCAGTCGCATGATCAACATCGACTTAACCCGTGAACAGCGCGTGCCGAAACCGGATTGGCTAAAAGTAAAACTTCCGCACGGCGACGACTACGAGCGCGTGAAGCGCGAAGTGACGGGGCTGCGGTTGAACACCGTCTGCCAAGAGGCGATGTGTCCGAACCTCGCGGAGTGCTGGGGCGCCGGAACCGCAACGATTATGATTCTCGGCGACACGTGCACGCGCGGGTGCCGCTTCTGCAGCGTAAAAACCGGTAATCCGAAGGGCGTTGTCGACTGGATGGAGCCGCTGCGCGTGGCCGAAGCGGTGCGCGACCTCGGCTGGAAATATTTGGTGTTGACCGCGGTCGATCGCGACGACTTGGCCGACGGCGGTGCGCTCATTTTCGCAAACACGGTGCGCGAAATCCACGAACGCGTCCCGGGATCGCGTGTGGAAATTTTAAGCGGTGACTATCGCGGCGACTTGAACGCGCTCGACATCGTGCTCGACGCCAAACCCGACGTCTTCGCGCATAACCTCGAAACAGTGCGCCGCCTCACGCCTCGCGTGCGCGACAAGCGCGCGAAGTATGATCAATCGTTGAGTATTCTCGAGCACGCCAAGAAACGCGCACCGAGCCGCTACACAAAAACCTCCATCATGATTGGACTGGGCGAGACCGACGAAGAGATCGAACAGGTCATGGACGACGCGCGCTCCGTGGGCGTTGACATCTTCACGATGGGCCAGTACTTGCAGCCGACGAAGAAACATCTGGCGGTCGAAACCTTCGTGCATCCGCAGAAATTCGCGCAACTCGGCGAGCTCGCCCGAACCAAGGGCTTCCATCAAGTCGTTTCGAGCCCGCTCTCGCGCAGTTCGTACCATGCCGAACAGGCTTTTGCGTAGCGAATAAAGAGTGACTCCGTTCTTTTTGAGGCGGCCGATACTCGCGGCCGTCTGTTCCCTGGTCATCGTCATCGCGGGACTTATCGTCATCCCGACTTTGCCGATCGCGCAATACCCGCAAATCGCGCCGCCGGTGGTAACGATCAACGCGAACTATACCGGCGCGAACGCCCAGGCGGTCGAGTCCGCCGTCACGACGCCGCTCGAACAAGCTGTTAACGGCGTCGAGGGACTGCGTTACGTCACTTCGACGAGTTCCGACAACGGCACCAGCTCGATCACTGCTACCTTTAACCTCGGCACGAATCTCGATACCGCGGCGAGCGACGTGCAAAACGCGGTGCAATCCGCTCTGGGCCGTTTGCCAAACGAAGTCAAGCAAACCGGCGTCACCGTCTCGAAAAACTCCGGAACGTTCGCGATGGCGCTCGCCTTGCGTTCGACCAACAAACAATACAACCAACTCTATTTGAGCAACTACGCGGAGCTCAACGTCGTCAATTCGCTCAAGCGCGTCGCGGGGGTCAGTAACGTCATCATCTTCGGACAGCGGCGCTATGCGATGCGCGTGTGGATCAATCCGCAGCAGCTGCAAGCGCGCGGCCTCGCCATTTCCGACGTCATCGGCGCGCTGCAAGAGCAGAACGTCGAAGTCGCCGCAGGCAGCATCGGCAGCGCGCCGGAGAGCTCGAACCAGCCGTTCACGATCAGCGTGCACGCCGAGGGGCGCTTAAGCACTCCCGAACAGTTCCGCAATATCATCATACGTGCCGATCCGAGCGGCGGCTTTACGCGGCTGGGCGACGTGGCGCAAGTCGAAATCGGCGCCGAGGATTATTCCAGCGTCATCTCCTTTGATGGAAACAAGAACGTCGTCGGCATGGGCGTGCTCCAACTCCCGACCGCGAACGCGCTGCAAGTCTCCCAAGGCGTGCGCGCGCAAATGGACCAGCTGCAAAAGACCTTCCCGCCGGGCGTCACTTGGGAGATGGCGTTCGACAGTTCGGAATTCGTCAACGAGTCGATCCGCGAAGTCATCTGGACGCTGCTGCTTTCGATTTTCCTGGTCATCGCGGTCATCTATCTTTTCTTACAGGATCCGCGATCCACAGTCATACCGGCCGTCACGCTTCCGATCTCGCTCATCGGAACGTTTTTCGTGATGAAGCTCTTCGGCTTCACGATCAACACGATCACTCTCTTCGGTTTGACGCTCGCGACAGGGTTGGTGGTCGACGACGCGATCGTCGTCATCGAAAATATCGCGCGCTTCATTCAAGAGAAAGGCACGACGGGTAACGAGGGCGCCGCCGCTGCCATGCGCGAGGTTCAGGGCGCGGTCGTGGCATCGTCGCTTGTCTTGCTGGCGGTTTTCGTGCCGGTCGCGTTCTTTCCGGGAACGACCGGCCAACTCTATCGCCAGTTCGCGATGACGATCGCCGCTTCGATCACGATCTCACTCTTTGCGTCGCTGACGCTGACGCCGGTTATGTCAGCGCGAATGCTCCGCCGCGACTACCACTCGCATTTTCCCCTGTTTGTGATCTTCAACCGGGGCCTGGAAAGCTTCCGCGGCTGGTACCGCGACACGCTGCCGAAAATGATGCGCGCCCGCTACCTGGTGGCGGCGCTTTTCATCGGCGCGCTGCTCGCGACGTTCTTTTTGTTCCGCACCGCGCCGACGGCATTTATTCCCGACGAAGATCAGGGCTTCTTCGTCGTAACGATCCAAGCTCCGGAAGGCTCGTCGCTCTCCCACGAACTGAGTGTCGCTAAACGCGTCGAAGCGATCCTCAGCAAACAGCCCGAGATCGTGCATGTCTTCGACGTCTCCGGTTTCAGTTTCACCGGAAGCGGACCTAACCGCGGCATTTTGTTCGCGCGGCTCGCGCCGTGGTCGCAGCGCCGCGGAGCTCAGCACTCACTGCCGGCCCTGCTGCAGCGCATCCAAATGCAATTCTTCGGCATCCCCGACGCGCAGGTGTTCGCGTTCAACCTGCCCGCGATTCAAGGCATCGGCAACTTCGGCGGCTTTCAGTTCGAACTCGAAGATCGCGCCAACGTCGGCCTTCCGGCGCTGATGGGAACCGCCTTCGGCTACATGGGGCTCGGGAACAGAAATCCCGACTTGCTCAACGTCTTCACCACGTTCCGCATCAATTCTCCCCAGCTGCAGATCCACGTCGATCGCGAGAAGGCCAAATCGATCGGCGTTTCGCTAACCGACGTCTTCAATACGATGCAAACCGATTTGGGCTCGTTCTACGTCAATGATTTCGACTACCTGAATCGATCCTATCGCGTGATGGTACAGGCGCAGGAGCCCTACCGCAACAGCATGCAGTCGCTCCAATATCTGTACGTGCGGTCGAACGGCGGCGGCATGGTTCAGCTCGGCGGGATCGCGTCGACAAAACTCGGACTCTCATCGCCGATCATCAACCACTATAACCTCTACCGTTCGATCGAAATCAACGGATCGGCGGCCGCGGGTAAAGGTTCGGGACAGGCCATCGCCGCGATGGAGAAGCTCGCCGCGCAGATCGACCCTCCCGGCGTCAGTTACGAGTGGTCCGGCATTTCGCGCGAAGAGATCGAAGGAGGCGTGCTCTCGGCGTTGATCTTCGGGGTCGGCATCGTCTTCGTTTTCCTAGTGCTCGCCGCTCAGTACGAAAGCTTCGTCGACCCATTCATCGTGCTACTGGCAGTCCCGGTGGCTATTCTCGGTGCGCTGGTCTTCCTGGACGTCCGTCACATCGCAAGCGACGCCTACGCGCAGGTCGGCTTCGTCATGCTTATCGGGCTTGCCAGTAAAAGCGCAATTCTTATCGTGGAATTTGCAAATCAACAATTGGCGCACGGCGCAGATCTCATAACAGCTGCATCACGCGCTGCGCAAACCCGGCTGCGGCCGATCTTGATGACTTCGCTCGCGTTCATCATCGCCGTTACACCGTTGGTATTTGCGAGCGGCGCCGGGAGCGCGGCGCGCCACTCGCTCGGAACGGCGGTTTTCGGCGGCATGGTAGTCTCGACGATCCTAAACTTAGCAATCACGCCGGTGCTTTACGTCATCGTGAAATCGTGGGCTCTGCGGCGTAAGGGTCTTCGCACGTTCCCGGCGGATTTGCCCGAGCTCGGACTGCCTGAAGGCGAACCCCCAGTTCCCGCCTAAACCCGCCAATCCATACCGCTGGATCTGGAGATCGATTTGATGCTTCGTTCTTTTTTTCGTGCAGGCGCACTCTGTGTTATTTCGGGCAGTCTTGCCGCCGCGCCGGCCCTGGCCGACGTGACCGGCCCCTACGGCACGGTTGTCCGCAGCGCGAATATCGCGATAAAAAACGCAATGAACGCTCAAGCGACGAAAAAGAACGCGCAGAACTTGCCGCCGGGCACCGTAGCGCAAGTCCCGCCTGTCGGTCAAGTTCCCGTCGGCGGCAAGACGGAAATCGGTCTGCCGACCGGCTTCACGTACACCATCGACTTCTCGTTCGCGCATCCCTACGGCAACGTCGGCAGCTTTGGAAACAAGTGGATGCAAGGCGGCACCGACCTCGTCGCCGGTTACGGCTTTAGTCCAAAGATGAGCGTCGTCGCAAACTATTACGAACTACAGCACTATCCGGTCGGCTTCAACAGCGGACAGGTTCCGTTTTTTCTGCCCAGCGGTTTCCCGCCGACGCCGGGCGTAAATCCGAGTTGCGTCGATCTCAGCGGTACAACGTCGAGCACATGCACCGGCATCAGCGCGCCGGTTGACGTCACGACCAAAGACAAGTTCTTTCTCGGCCTCTGGGAAAATCTGATCAACGTCGGGAAGTTTCGCGGCCGGTCGATTCCGATCGTCGTCACGCCGACCTACGTCTCGCGCTGGTCGCAAGTCAATGCATCGGGCAACAATGGCGACGTGGTTCCGTTTGTCGATTTCAACGGCGTGCCGCACTTCGGCATCAGCACGCGGACGACGCAAGTCTACTCGCTGGCAGTGACGATTCCGTTTCTAAAAACGCCGAGGATGTTCGGCACGTTCACAGTGGCGCCGTCGTGGCTCGTGCACACGGCCGGGCTGAACCAAGTCAACCACGCGCAGCTCTATCAGGTTCTCTATCTCGAATACAATCCGACGCCGAGCACGAAAATTTTCCTGGAACCGCAAAGCTCGCGCGACTATCTGCCCGCCGATCCGTACGCGCAGCATGTGGCCGCTTACTTTGCCGGGATTGCCCAGCGTCTGGGGCCAACGGCGTTCGTGCAGCTAGTGCTTAATAGCGGCGGGCCGACAAACTACTCGCCATACGGTATCAAGCAACTCAACTGCCTGCAGCTGCCGTGTTCGGCGAATACGGTTCCGACGGTCGGTGGCCTGAAGGCAACGCAGTTGCAGATCCAAATCGGGATCGGTTCGCCCAGCGTCATTCAGTTTTAATTACAGGGATGAGCAACATGCATACGACTATCCAACGCGCTGCGGCGGCGCTCACACTCATCGCTCTGGCGGCATGCAGCGGAGGCTTAGGCAGCAACGCAAACACGCCGACTCCGCCGGTCGTGCCGGCCGGCGGCGGCTTGACGCAGCAGAATTTGGTCGGCGTCGGCGACAGTTTGACGTTCGGCGAACAATCCGGCGGACAGCTGGGCGATCCGACCGCCACCGCGCCCGGAATTTCTGCGCTGCCCGGCGCCGCAGTTCCGCCGACGCAAGAAAACGGCTTCTGGTCGTTGCTCTATCAGCAGTACACCGGAAAGAATCCGGCGACCACCGGCGTGCTGCCGCTGATCGTCAAGCCGGGCTTGGGCGCACAACTCGTCGTTTCGACGTTGAACGCCGGCTTTGCCGCGACGCACATCGGCTGCGACGCCTTCAATCAGCAGGCGTACTCGCCGGTCACGTGGCCGCTGACGCGCATGGCGCCGTCCGCGCCGATCGCGAACCTCGGCATTCCCGGCGCGACGATGCATGAAGCCGTTGCGATGAACGCGCCGATCACGGGCGCGCCGCCGGGACCTGTCGGCACAAGCTGTCCTTCGTACGTAACACTTCCGGGCGACGCGAGTTCGGGCGGATTGCAATCGCTCATCCAAGACGAAAGCAAACTCTTCTATCCCGTGCTCGGCCAGTTCGCGGCGACGCTGCCGAACCCGACGATGCTTAACGCCGCCGTTTCGCTCAAGCCCAAAGTCACGACGGTTTGGCTAGGCGCAAACGATTTGCTGAAGTTCATCTTCTCGCACGGGAATTCACCCGCCAGCGATTCGCCGACGCAATTGGCAACAGACCTAACGCAGATCATCACTTCCCTTCAGGCGAGCGGCTCGCAAGTCGTCGTCGGTGATCTGCCTGACATTCTTGGCAACCCCGGCACCGGCGAGGCGCCGGTTCCCCAGTTCTTCCCCGCCGCGAAGATCTCGGCGGACTTGCAAAAACTCGGCGTGCCCGCTCCCTTTGCCGGAGCAGTGCAGGCGTACATCATCGGCAAATATACCGGCGCGACCGGCTTCTTGACGGAGTCGGGTTTCTTCGGAGTGCTGGCGGAGCTGGGTTCTTCGTCGCCGACGGTTACGCCGAATCTCGATCCGAACGGAGCCGGCAGCGGCGCCGGTGCGAATTATTTGGACTCGGCGTTTTCCGCGCAAGTCATCGGCCTGAATGCCGCTTACAACTCGGCGATCGACTCGACCGTAACCGCGACCGGCGTCGCACTCGCGCCGATTACGACGAGCTTTAGGACGTTCGCTGCGACGGGAGTCACACTGGCACCCGGAGTGACGCTGACGATGCAATTCGGCGGCGGCCTGCTGAGCTACGACGGCCTGCATCCGTCGAATACCGGCTATGCGGTGATCGCCAACGTCTTCATCGGTGCGCTCGACGCGAAATACAACTTGGGCATAGCACCGCTGTCGAATGCGCAAATCGGAGCGATCGCGCAAACGGATACCTACAATCCGTACGTCATCCGGGCGATCAATCCGGCTTGGCCGTATCCGTTACCCTAGCCGATGGCTAGCGTTGACGAGGTAAAAAAGGCCGCGCCTGGTTCGCTGAAGCTCATCGACATTCGCAAGAAGCCCGACGAGCAGCAGATCCCAGGTTCAATGCGCGCGGACGGCGAGGAACTCGAGGCAATGGGAGATCTGCGGTTTTCTAAAGACGAACATGTCGTGTTGTACTGCGGCAGCGGCAACTCGTGTTCGCGCGTAGCGAAAACGCTGCGTGAAAAAGGTTACAACACCGAAGCGCTCGAGGGCGGCTACGCAGCTTGGCAAGAAGCGCATCTGCCGACAGAGCCTAGAGTGTGATCATGAGCCACAGAGTGTCATCCTGAGCTTGTCGAAGGACCCTGAGTAGCGCTCTGTAGGAGCGCGTATCGAAGGGCGCACTACCCGGACGAACCAATAGGAATTAATCGGGATGCCCTACCAAGTCAAGGCCACCTTGAGAAATTCCCAGAGAGACGCTAATGTCATACGAAGTTAGAATTGGGTTTGTCATCGAAAGTGCTGTGCCGAGGAAGCTTGATTTTCAAAAGATCGAGCAGGCGCTAGGCCTGGGCGACTCGTCGCTTCGTTGGCGAATTGGCGACCGGTTAGATACTAGGTCCTCACGACTGCGCAAAACTGACGGTATCGCCTATCAGCTGTTTTCTGGACTAGATTGCGACCCGGTTGCAGAGGCGTCCCGCCTTTTGGCGCGGATCCAAGGTAGGGGCCAACAAGCCATCGCGGTCCTAAATGATAATGCAGTCGAGTTGTCAGTGACAATTCGACTGAATGGATCGGATACGCCGCCTCTTAATCTCGACCCAGATTTTACAGGCGTGCTCAACAAATTGAATATCGCGCTTGATGTCGATCTCTACGTATTTCCGAGCGACGATGAAATTACTTAGCCGGGCTTTCAGCCCTAGGCGTAAACTCCGCGCAGCTTCAACGACTGCACTACGCGATCAATCGCCACCATATAAGCCGCGGTGCGATACGGAATTCTATGCCGGTTCGCTATGGCGCGCAGTTCGTGGAAATTCGTAATGAGCGTGTCCTCGAGCCGTTCGTTCACTTCGTTGAGCTTCCAGAAATAGCCCATTTTGTCTTGAACCCATTCGAAATATGAGACGGTAACGCCGCCGGCATTGGCCATGATGTCGGGAATAACCGTGATGCCGCGCTCGTTTAAAATGTGATCGGCGTCCGGCGTCGTCGGGCCGTTCGCGCCCTCAACCACCAACTTCGCCTTGATATTCGGCGCATTTTCCGACGTCAGCACGCGCTCCAAAGCCGCCGGCACGAGCACGTCACACTCGCTCACCAGCAGCTCGGCGTTGCTAATCTTATCGCCTCCGCGAAATGCCGCCAAATTGTGATCCTTCTCCGCTAACTCGATCGCCTTGTCGAGATCGATCCCCTTCGGGTTGTAGTACGCACCGGTGACGTCGGAAATGCCGACGATCTTGCACCCACGCTGCGCGAACAAACGCGCGGCCCACATCCCGACGTTGCCAAATCCTTGGATAATGACTTTGGTTTGCGACGGCTTGATCTTCATGTTTTCCATCTCGTCCATCGCAATGATCGTAACGCCGCGGCCGGTCGCTTCCACGCGTCCCTTCGATCCGCCGATCGCAAGCGGTTTGCCCGTCACCACACCGGGCACCGTTTGGCGCATGTGCATCGAGTACGTGTCCATGAACCACGCCATCGTCTTGGAATTCGTGCCGACATCGGGTGCGGGCACATCTTTGTCGGGTCCGACCACTTCCACCAGCTCCGCCGCGTAGCGGCGCGTGATGCGCTCGAGTTCGCTATCGGAAAGTTTTGACGGATCGCACGTCACGCCGCCTTTGGCGCCGCCGAACGGCAAATCGACAACCGCGCACTTCCAGGTCATCCAAAATGCGAGCGCGGTTACTTCGTCGAGCGTGACGCCGGGGTGGTAGCGGATGCCGCCCTTGACCGGGCCGCGCGCGAAATTGTATTGCACGCGATAGCCGGTGTAGACTTCGAACTCGCCCGAGTCGCGTTGGAACGGAATCGAAAAAATGATTTGGCGGGAGGGGTGAGTGAGAATCGCGCGCATCGAGCGCTCGAGCTGCAGCAGCTCGGCCGCTTCGTTGAAATACGCGATGCCGTCGCCGAAGACAGATACATCGCGTGCGGTGGTAGGCACAGTCGGGGGGTTAGGGTCGGTTCGCAGCATGCCCTCTCTCACACATTGAAGCGGAAGTTCACCACGTCGCCTTCCTGCATCACGTAATCCTTACCCTCACTGCGCACCTTACCCGCTTGCCGCAGCGCGTCCATCGTTTTGTAACGCACGTAGTCGGCGTAGTCTACAATTTCCGCACGAATGAAGCCGCGCTCGATGTCGGTGTGAATGGTGCCGGCGGCTTGGGGCGCCTTGGTTCCGCGCTCGATGGGCCAGGCGCGGCTCTCCTTGGGGCCGGCGGTCAGGAACGTCATCAGGCCGAGCGCGTCGTAGGCGCTGGCCGCTAGGCGGTCCAGGCCGCTGCGCTCGATGCCGAGCTCGTGCCGGAACTCGACGGCCTCGGCGTCGGTCAGCCCGGCCAGCTCGGCCTCGACCTTGCCGCTCAAGACCACGACCCGGCTGCCCTCCGCCTTCGCGATGGCGTCCACGGCTTGCACCAGCGGCCCCGGCTGCGTCAGTTGCTCCTCGTCGACGTTGGCGACGTAGAGCAGCGGCTTGGCGGTCAGCAGAAACGATTCGGCGGCTGCTTCCCGCTCGTCGGAGCCGGCCGGAAACGACCGCGCCGGGCGGCCTTTCTCGAGCGCCGCAATCAGGTTTTCGGTGGCGGTGACCTTGGGGCGCAACTTCGGGTTGGCCCGCGCCTCGCGCGCGAGTTTGTCGACGCGCTTCTGCAGCGAAGCCAGGTCCGCCAGCGCCAGCTCAAGGCCGACGATTTCGATATCGCGGGCTGGGTCGGGGCCGCCCTCGACGTGGATGACGTTTTCGTCGTGGAAGCATCGGACGACCATCGCGATCGCGTCGGTCTCGCGGATGTGGCTCAGGAATGCGTTGCCGAGCCCCTGCCCCGAGCTCGCGCCGCGGACCAAGCCGGCGATATCCACAAAGCGCACGGTCGCCGGAACGATGCGTTCGGATTTTTCGATCTCCGCCAGTGCGTCGAGCCGCCCGTCGGGCACGGGCACTTCGCCGACGTTGGGTTCGATCGTCGCGAACGGGTAGTTGGCAGCCAACGCCTGCGCGGACCGCGTGAGCGCGTTAAAGATTGTGGACTTGCCGACGTTGGGCAAGCCGACGATACCGCAGGATAGAGCCATGGAACCGCGCTCCGTTCGGCTGGGCTGGTCCCGCGACCTGGCAGGCAGAGCGCTTCCGAGCGCGTACGTTTGGATAAGCATGCGCCAGATGAAGGTCGATAAGCTCGGGATCGATCTGCTCACGCACGATCCGGTCGTCATTCTCAAAGATGTCGACGGACAACGTTTCCTTCCAATTCTCATCGGCCCGTTCGAAGCGACTGCAATTGCGTTGGCGCTCGAAGGCGCGCAAGTTCCGCGCCCGCTCACGCACGATCTCATTCGCACGATCTTCGAAACGCTCGAAGCGCGCCTCGAACAAGTCGTCATTCACGACATTCGCGAGTCCACGTTCTTCGCCAAACTCGTCGTGCGCAAGAACGGCGAGCTGCAAGAGGTCGACACGCGCCCCTCCGACGGCATCGCGCTGGCGTTGCGCATGAGTGCGCCGATTTATGTCTCCGACAAAATCGTGCTCGAAGAGTCGATTTCCAGCGAAAAAACCGGCGAAGCCGATATCGAGAAGTTCAAAAAATTTATCGAAGATCTGAAACCGAGCGATTTTAATAGATAATGGCGGGACCTTTCCGCACGATAGATCACGTACAGCTTGCTATGCCGGCGGGTGGCGAGGATCGCGCTCGAGCGTTTTTTCGCGACCTTTTAGGGATGGATGAAATTCCGAAGCCGGCTGAACTTGCAAAACGGGGCGGTTGCTGGTTTCAAAGTGACGACGTACAAATTCACGTTGGCGTGGACCCCAATTTCCATCCCGCAGGCAAGGCTCATCCGGGTCTTAAGTGTACGAACTTAAGAGATTTGATCACCCGCTTTCGTGAGTCCGGAATTGAATGCAGTGAAGATAACGCGAGCGGAGTGGCCCGGGCCTTCGTGCACGATCCTTTTGGAAATAGAATCGAACTGATCGGCTGAAAGGGCTCCTTCGAGGGGCCGGAACGATTTCTAAAGAACAGCGCCCGCCATGCAAACAAAAGAACGTGCCGACATCGGCGTCTTCGGGGGCTCCGGTTTCTATTCGCTGATCGAAAACGCGCGCGAGGTCGAGGTCGAGACGCCGTACGGGTCACCGAGCGATGCTTTCGCTCTGGGCGAAATCGCCGGCAAGAAGGTCGCCTTTCTGCCGCGTCACGGCAAGGCCCACCGCATTCCGCCGCACATGATCAACTATCGCGCCAATATGTGGGCGATGAAATCGCTGGGCGTGAAGCGCATTATCGGCCCGACGGCATGCGGCTCGCTGACCAAGAAGGTCGAACCGGGCTCGATGGTCGTCGCCGACCAGGTGGTCGACCGGACGACCGGCCGCATCGACACGTTCTACGACGGACCCGTCACCACACACGTCAGCTTCGCCGACCCGTACTGCCCGCAGCTGCGGCCGATCGCGATCGAAGCATTGAAGTCGCTGAACATCAACACGCACGAACACGGCACGATCGTCGTCGTGCAAGGGCCGCGCTTCTCTACCCGCTCGGAATCGAAGTGGTTTGCTTCAGCCGGTTGGGAAGTCATCAACATGACGCAATATCCGGAGTGTTATCTCGCGCGTGAACTCGAAATGTGCTACGTCAATATTTCGCTGATCACCGATTACGACGTCGGCCTGGAAGGTCTTGAAGGGCCGCCG
This sequence comes from Vulcanimicrobiota bacterium, assembly GCA_003136355.1. GTDB lineage: Bacteria > Vulcanimicrobiota > Vulcanimicrobiia > Vulcanimicrobiales > Vulcanimicrobiaceae > Rubrimentiphilum. The sequence goes on from PLED01000052.1 coordinate 44,049, forward strand.
GTCTCGCATCATGAGGTCATCGAAGTCTTCAACCGCAACAACGCGCGCGTAAAAGGCGCAATCTCTCGCATCGTCGAGAAAATCGACGTCAACGGTACTTGCGGCTGCCAGTCGGCATTGCAAGGTGCGCGCGCGTGACGCGCAAGGTCGACCTGGCGATGTACGTTCAAGCGCTGCCGCCTTACGCGCGCAACCTCGGCGTACTTTTTCCGCCGCTGGTCGCAGCGTTGATCGCGATCGCTCTTAACTATGCCGGCGTGTGGTTCTTTGCGGCCAGCGGCGGCGCAGGCGTCAGCATCATCGCGCTGGTCGTCAATGTTATGTACGGCTTCGCGTTCGGCATCTCGTTGATTTTCGCTGATGACGCGTGGCGCCACGGGCGCGCCAATCTGCCCTCGGCGTGGAATGACGGCCGGCGCAAGGCCGGAAATATTTTGATCGCCGTTATCGGGTTTTTCTTCCTTACGTGGATAGCACGCTACATTGGTGCGATGAGCGGGAGCAGCTATATCGCGTTGGCTCTCGGCGCGCTCGCTTTGTGGGCTTTCATTTACGCGATTCCCGCAGCCGCAATCGGCGGAACGCCGGGCGGCGCCGCGCTTTCCGCGTCCTTACAGGCCGCGCGGCGGCAACCGCTAGCGACCGCGATTCTCGTCGTCATTTGTCTCATCGTATGGATCGCGCTGAATAGCTATGTCGTTCAATGGTTGCCGTTCAGTGAGATCGGCAACGAAATCGCGGGCGCCCTCCTCACCGCAATTTCGCTCGGCTACATCGCCCTAGTTGTCGCGAAGCAATACAGCGACTTAGCTTTCAGACCATACTGGTAGGTTCGGTCGCCCTTCGACTTGCGCGCCTGCGCGCGCTGCTCAGGGTGGTTCGACAGGCTCACCATCACAATACGCGTCACACTACTACCCGGTTACGCCAAGACGGGAAGCGACATCCTCACAAACTCGCTCACCAGTGCCGGTGAAACATTCGTGCGGGCGAGCTTCTGCGCTTCGCCGATTTTCGTAAGTGCGCCAATGGCTGCGGCCGCCTCGATTTTCGGGAGCTTTTTGAGTTTCGGCTCATAGTCAACCGCAAGCGCGTCACCGGCCGCGACGCCTTCGGAGCGTAACGCGATCCAATCGCGCATCAACGTCTTGACGATCTCCAGCCCTTCGTCGAGCGTTTCGCGCGACGCCCAGCTTTCTTCGGGCGTCTTGCCTTTGACGACTTCAAAAAACCAAGTCGCAACTTGGTCGCGCAGCTGCTCCTCGTCGTCGGAGAGCGCGGCGAGCGCGCGCGTTGCCGAACCCTGCGAGAGCGCCGCGCCGAGCTGCGCCTTCTTTTGATCGAAACCTTTCGCGCGCAGAATTTCGACGACTTCCGATTGCCGCAGCGATGGAAAGCGCACTTCAACCAACCGCGAGCGAATCGTCGCGAGCAACCGCGAAGGAGTCGGCGTCGTCAGCAGCAGCACAACGCGCGGCGGCGGCTCCTCAAAAAATTTGAGCAGTGCATTAGCCGCGGCCGGCGACGCAAAGTCGATGTCGCCCAACACGAAGATGCGAAAGCCGCCTGAGTAGGACTGCAGCGAGAGCTGCCGCACTAGGTCTCGCGACGTAATCGCGTCGGCTTCGTGAAAAGCCATCGGCTCGTCGGCCTCGCCAATCTTCAGCGCGCCGATGCTTTCCAGCAAGTCGGGATGGCGCGTCTCTTCTTTGCCGATGAGTTTGCATGCCGTGCACGTGCCGTCGTAACCGAGCACGTGTTCCTTAGGCGCTTCACACAGGAGCGACTGCGCTAGCCGCCGCGCAAACGTTTTCTTCCCGACGCCCGGCGGACCGGTAAAAAGATAAGCGTGCGCGATCGTCTCTTTGGTCAGTCGCCCGAAGAAACGCTTGGGCCCTTCCGCCCCGACGACGTCAAAGTGCACGGCGGATCGCTTCCATTGCGGCCTTGAATACGTGCGCTTCGTCGCGCTCGCCGTCGATCACGACGAATCGCGGATCGCCTTTGGCGAGCTCCAAAAATCCGGCGCGCGCGCGCCGGTGAAAGGCTTCTTCCATTTTTTCTAGCCGGTCGTCGACGTTGCCGCGGCGGTGCAGCCGTTCGCGCGACGTCTCGTACGACACGTCGATGAGCAGGGTCAGGTCGGGCATGAGCCCGCCTGTGGCGGCATCGCAGATGGCGCGCACCGCATCGAGCCGCTGCTCCCGTCCATAACCTTGATAAGCCAGCGAAGAATCCATATAGCGATCGCACAGAACGAGCGTTCCCGTTTGGAGAGCAGGCCGGATGACGTCGGTCACGAGCTGCGCGCGCGATGCGTTGACGAGCAGCGTTTCCGCCATCGCGCTCAACTCAAAGTGCGGTTCGATAAAAACGCGTCGGATGGCATCGCCAGCGGGCGTGCCGCCGGGCTCGCGCGTGACGAGCAGGTCGCGGCCTTCTTTGCGAAGTTCGGCTTCAACGGCGGAAAGCAGCGTCGTCTTGCCGCTTCCCTCGATGCCCTCGAAAGAGATAAACAGTTGCTACGCCGGTTTCGGCAAGAAGTGAAAGATCGAGATATTGAAACTGACGACGCCCTTGTTTTCGTTCGAGCCGACGTTGACCGAAACCAACGAGTCGCTGTTATCCCAGCGGTAATCGTCCAAGAGCAGCGCCGACGCATCGGTGATGGCCGTGAACCCGCTTGGGATGGCATCATAAACCGCCGCGCGCACCGGTTCTTCGAGCGCGGCCTTCGTGCCGGCCATCGAAACCGTTTGGCAGTTCAGCACCCATTTGGGTTGGAAATCCTTGAAGCCGAATCCGTTTGTGACGTTGGAGATGTCGCATTTGCCGAGCATCGACCCAAATGAGGCGTTCAGCTGATAACTATCATCACCTAAGATATCTTTCTTTTTCCCGGGCGCGCGTAGCGAGGCGAAATTATTCACCGCATCAGGAAGCGCCAAGCGCATCACATTCGAAACGCCGCTGGACAACTGCTGCAGCTGGATCTTGCTCGGAGGGTTCAGCACGTGGACAGCCTTGGCGAGATCCCGCCCTATTTGGACGTTAAACGAATCTTTGTAGACGTCTATCACGACCCACTGGGCATTGGCCGGATTGCGCCAAGTAAGGGTCGGATAGGAGTAGCTGACCGTGCGATGGAGCGAGAACGCGGAGAGCACCGGGCCCAACTGCGCCCTGATATAGGCTTCGGTTTTCGGCATCGTCCACGTCGTGTTCCAGCGGTCGTTGACGTACCAGTTCTCCGCGTATTTTCCGCGGGCGTATTGATCGTAAATCTTGCATGCCGTGCAGAGGGCCTTCGGCAGCGGCTTGTACTCGGCATAGTACGTGTCGGAGTCGTACTTGGCGCCGCGCATCGGCGCGAAATTTTGACCGGCCATGGGCAGGATGGAGCGGACGAACGTACCGAGCGAGACTTTCGCGAGCTTTGGGGCGACCCCGAGCAACACCAAAATACTCGCAAGACAAACGAATCTTTGCATGCTGGGTACTTTAGGCTTTAAATATCCGCACCCTTCGATTGGGTTCAAGGCCCGTGCTTCGCGACTGCAGGCGGTACTTCTCGGCCACTTGGTGCTGCATCCGGCGCAAATACGACGTCTGAGGCGAAAGCTCGATGGCCTGGCTGTCCAGAAGCACCTGGTAGACCGCTTCCTCGGCTTCGCGCAAGGCAATCTCTTCGTTGTCGAGCGAGGGCAGATTGAAAACATCTTTGAGGCAGCTTTGAATCTGCGTCGTCGTGTTGGTCTTAATCGCGTAGATCGGAATATTTTCCGACGCGATCTGCTTGAGCCGCGGCTGTTCTTTGCGCTCTAAGGCCTTCAGCGTTAGGACGACGTCGGCGCCATCCCACTTGCGCGCGATCGAAGCGTTGACGCGCAGGTTGTGGACGGCCCGCTCGATCTTGTTGCGCGAGACGCCGTAGGGGAAAATCATGAGCGGCTTTTCGCGGTCTTCTTCCGGCACGTCGTAGCTGGGCGCCATCGCGATGTGCGGCATGGATTCCGTGTCGGCTTCTTGGACGATGGAAACGCCCGCGGATGTACGCTGGCGAATCTCCGGCTGCGGCTGATAGCCCCGCAGCAGCGCGTCGACGACCTCGCCGACGTTCTTGTGAATCGCGAGGCGATCGCGGTCGTGAATCTCCACCACCACATCGAAGGTCGGCGGCGCCTTACGCTCGAGCACCGTCTTGCGGGTCCCGCGCCGGCGCGCTTCCTCGTCTGAAAGCGTGACCGCGCCGATGCCGCCCATCAGGTCGGCCAGCGTCGGGTTCATAAGGAGATTTTCCAGGGTCTGACCGTGCGCGGTTCCGATCAGCACCACGCCGCGCTCGGCGATGGTGCGCGCGGCCTCGGCCTCGGCTGCGGTGCCAATTTCGTCAATGACGATGACCTGGGGCATGTGGTTTTCCACGGCTTCGATCATGACGCCGTGCTGCAGCGCAGGATCGGTCACTTGCATGCGGCGCGCGGTGCCGATTCCGGGATGCGGAATATCGCTGTCGCCCGCGATTTCATTGGACGTATCGACGATGACCACGCGTTTGCGATCTTCCGAGAGCATGCGCGCGCATTCGCGCAGCATGGTTGTTTTGCCGACTCCGGGGCGCCCCAGTAAACAGATCGACTTGCCGCTGCGCAAAATATCGAGAATGATATCGATCGTCCCGTAGACCGCGCGACCGACGCGGCACGTCAGCCCGACGATTTTTCCCGTCCGGTTGCGGATCGCGCTAATGCGGTGCAGCGTTTGCTCGATGCCCGCGCGATTGTCGGCTCCGAATGCGGAGAGGCGCGAACTGACCTGCGCGATGTCTTCGGCCGAGACCGGCGTTTCCGAAAGATAGACGAAGTCGTTTTCGAAGCGCGCTTCGGGCGGACGCCCGAGGTCGAGTACAACCTCGATCATATCCTCGAGGTTGGGCAGGCGAACGAGCGATTGCCGTATGGGGAGTGGGAAAATGTCGAGGAGTTGCGTCAGCTCCCAGTTAGGAGCTATGGACTCGGCTTTAATGGCCAACACCATTCCTCACTAAGAATTCCGTTTTGTGTATTTTTGGCATAAGCGGCGGACTGCCCTGCAACAGGCGGGCGCGTAGCGCGCCCGCCGACTACTCCTTGACGACGCGGACGCGCTTCAGCTCGCGATCGAACGGCCCTTGCATGCGGACTCCGGCCTTGATCTCCAGCGACAAGTAATCGATGATCTCGTCGGTCAGCTCTTCGCCCGGCGCGATCACCGGAATCCCCGGCGGATAGGGTGAGATCGTTTCCGCGCAAATCCGGCCTTTGCTCTGCTTGAAACGCACCGCTTCGGTCGGAGCGAGAAACGCATCGCGCGGCAGCATGCGCATCGGCGGGATCGCCGGCAACTTGTAGCTGCCGGTTTTCAGCCGCCGCTCTAAGATGCCCGACGGCGAGAAAATGTCGACCGGACGATCCTCGCGCGCCAACTCCGCAACTCCTTGAACCAGGCGATCCGCCGCCTCTTGCGATGTGCCGATCGTAAAGAGCGCGACGACGTTGAAGAGATCGGCCAGCTCGACTTGCACGTTGTATCGCCGGCGCAGAATCGCCGAGGCCTCGTATCCGGTGTAGCCGAGCAATTTGACCGTAATCGTGACCTTGGTGGGGTCGAGATCGAAAACGCCGGGGCGCCCCTTCAGCTCGTCACCGAAGCAATAAACGCCGGGGATGGCATTGAGCCGCTTGCGCGTCTCTTGGGCCAGCTCGATCGTACGCGAAAGCAATTCGAGGCCGTCCATCGCCATCTGCTTGCGCGCCACGTCCAGCGAAGCCACCATCGGCAGATTGGGAGAAGTCGAAAGAAACATCTTCAGCACGCCCTCAAGCCGGTCGATGCGAATGCGCGGCCCGATCTCATGCAGCATCGCGCACTGCGAGAACGCGGAGAGCATTTTGTGCGTCGAGTTGATAACGAGGTCGGCTTTTGCCGCCGTCGCCGACATCGGCAGCTGCGGATGAAAGTGAAAGTGCGGGCCCCAGGCCTCGTCCACGAGCACTAACTTGCCGGCGGCTCGCGCGACCTTGACGATGCCTTTGATGTCGGCGGCGACGCCATAATACGTCGGCGTGACGACATAAACGGCCTTGACGTCTGGGTGCTTTTCGAGCGTCTGGGCAACGATTTCCGGCGTGACGCAGTGGTCCATGTGCAGACCTTCATCGACGACCGGCTGCATGTAGACCGGCTCGACGCCGCTCATGACCAGGCCGCCCAGCATGGACTTGTGCGCGTTCCGCGGCACCGCGAGCTTGTCGCCGGGATTCAGCGCCGCCATCATCATGCACTGGTTGCCGCTGGTCGAGCCGTTGATCAGAAAATACGTGTGGTCGGCGCCGTACGCCTCCGCCGCCAACTGTTGCGCCTCAAGGAGCGACTCCGTCGGCTGAAGCAAGTCGTCGATGCCCGGCATCGGCGTGAGATCGATCGCGCAAAAGTTATCGCCGATGAATTCGCGGAAGGCCAAATCCATGCCGATGCCCTGTTTGTGGCCGGGCGTATGGAACGGAATAACGCCCGCGTCGACATAGTCGAGCAAAGCTTGAAAGTACGGGGTCTTAGATTGGTCCACGGCTATACTCCCTCATCGGAGAGTGAAAAAAGAGACGACAGAACTGAGTTAGATCTGCGAATATCCCTTTGCCGTGGCGCTGTGATGCGAAATAAGCCAGGCGGCCATGCGGAGCGCAACGCTTGAAAGCATCATTTCACTCACTTACATGCATGACCGGCGGGATTTTTCCTTTGCCGGCTTCCAGCAAACGATGATAATGCCGGCCAGCGCCAATGCGAGGCCGGCCGGCCAGAAATAGATTCCGCCGACATACGTGAGCCCCGCGCACAGCGATCCCAGAACTAGCCGGCGCCGGAAAGCCAGCATGGCCGCCAGCGGGAGCAGCGCTAGTCCGGTCGCTACCGAGAATGCGAACAGCGGCAGTTGAAGATCTGGCCGCTCGTCACTGCCGCCGGCGATATGGAAAAGCACGCTTTCAATTCGCATAGCGACGATCGCCGCGTGCGCATAATCAGCGTTGCAGAGAACGATGACGGCATCTCGCTGCGGTAAGACCAGCGAATTCATCGCCTTGAACCCATAGACGGTTCCGTCGTGCCACACGATCCAATGGCCGTCTTGACGGTAGGCAAAAACGCCGTACCCATATCCCGAATCGCGGCGCGGACGAATCATCGCGGCGAAGCCTCGCGGCGGCAAGACCCGACCCGACATCAGCGCGACATCCCACTTCGCGAGATCGGCCGCGGTGGACGTCACGCCGCCCGCGCTATAGGTCCAGTCAGATTTCCACGGAGTTATTGCCGTGACGCCGAGCGGCGTCTTCGAGTAACCGCACGCTGCATCGCCGCGGCAATACGCGACCGTGCCCAGGAGCGTGCGCCGCATCCCTAACGGAGCGAAGAACTGTTCTTCCATCAGGCTTGCTAGCGGCTTGTGCGTCGTCCGCTCCGCAATCAAGCCGAGCAAGAGATAGTTGGAATTGCTATATTGGAACATAGCATCGGGCCGGAACGCGAGGCTTCGGCCGGCGATGACGCGGACGAGCCCCTCATGGCCGATCGCGCCACGCAAGAGCTGCGGTGCGGCAGCCACAAGCATCCAAGCTGAGTTGTAATCGGCGATGCCGGATCGCTGGCCGAGCAAATCGCGAATGCTGACCTTCGAAGCGCTGCGGAAAAACGGGAAAAACTTGGTCACGGGATCGTCGAGCGAGAGGCGCCGCTGCGCGGCCAGCTGCAAAACGAGTGCAGCCGTAAATTGCTTAGTTACCGAGCCAATTTGGTATTGTGTCTCCGCCACAGCCGGACGCAACGCCGTGACGTTGCTGTATCCGTAACCACGTGCGTAGGCGACGACGCCGTTTCTTACAATCGCGATGCTCATGCCGGGGATCTGATAATCGTGCAACGCGCGGGCCGCGATAGCATCGACACTTGTCGACTCGGCCGGCGAAAGCAATGCGCCTGACGAGCTTGCAACGGGAGCGATGCTGAGGACCGGGTGAATCTCAACGGCATTAGGCGCTCCGCCCGCTTGACCGCCGGCTTGTCCGTCGAGCAAATCGAAAAAAACCGGTCCGGTGATTTCTATCTGCTGCCCCACCGGGGTCCAAACACCGAAAGAAGGCGTGCCGAATTCGGCGATGAAATCGCGGCGGCTCCTAGCCACGTCATTGCGATATCGTGCCGGCGCGCCGGTCATGCGACCGGGGTCGGGAATCTCCGCGATCATCGTAGCGGCGGGATCGTGCGGATCGGCGATGGCAAGATGAACGTCGCCATCGGTTGCCAGCGAGAACCGTAAGAGCGTCGCGCGCACCCGATAGAGCTGCTGCTCTTGCGACACTCGCGTCGCGTTAAAACCATCGACGCCGGACGGGCGCGGCATCGCGCGCAGTTGCGTGATCGTCCCGTCCTTTGGTTTCGAAGCGATCGGCACACCATCTGCCAGCGTTTTTGCCGGCCAGCGCGCATGCACGCAGCCGGACGCGCTAACCACCACCGCGGCAAAAAGCGCGGCGGCGAACATCCGGCGCACGGAGCTAAGCTTCGATTCGCTCGTCGATCGAAACGTTATAGAGAAACAGAAATTTGCCCCACTCGTCGGGCAGCGTGTTCCGTTTGATTTGGATCCACGGAATGTACTTGGGCTGGCGCGGCTTTCGCTTGAGCGACATGTTCGCATCGTGCGGCGAGCGGTTGTTCTTGCGGTTGTTGCAGCGCATGCAAGCGCAGACCAGATTTTCCCAGGTCGAAGGGCCGCCTTTACTTTTTGGAACGACGTGATCAACCGTCATGAGGCGGTCGCCGCGCAATCCGCAGTATTGGCAAGAGTGGTCGTCGCGAATGAGGATGTTCTTCTTGGTCAACGCGACCCGTTGCATGGGCCGGCGGATGTAGTACAGCATGCGAATGACCGAGGGCATCCGCATTTCGAACGACGTCGATGCAATGATGCGCTCGCGGCCGTGCAGCAGCTCGGCCTTGCCCGCAAACAACAGCTTCACCGCGCGCTGAAAGCTGGTAATGTTCAGCGCTTCATAGGTGAAGTTCAGCACCAGTACGTCGGTCAAGCCATCCTCCCTAAAGGGAGACTTAAGCGATTTTGCGCCGCTTCCCTACAAGCGCGTCGCTTACCATCCGCATGAAGTACTCATGCACGCGGCGATCCCCGCTGAGTTCGGGATGGAACGATGTGGCCAGCATGTTTTCTTGACGAACCATGACCGCGCGGCCGTCGCGTTCGGCGAGCACTTCAACGGCGCGTCCGGCGCGCTCGACCCACGGCGCGCGAATGAACACGGCCGGAAAATTTTTGCCGCCCAGCACGGGAATCGGAAGCGATACTTCGGCGGATTCGTTTTGCCGGCCGAAGGCGTTGCGCCGCACGGAGATGTCCATCAACCCAAGCGTCGGCTGTTGCGTGCCGGTGACGTCGCGCGCGACCACGATCATGCCCATGCACGTGCCCCACAGGGGCATGCCTTCGCGCGTTCGCGCGATCACCGGTTCGGCAAGCTCGAAACGGTCGAGCAGCTTCATCACCGTGGTTGACTCGCCGCCCGGAATAATCAAGCCGTCAACGCGGCCGAGATCTTCTTTGGATTTTACCGGTACCGCTTGGACGCCGGACTCCTTGAGTGCGGCGAGATGTTCGACGACGTCGCCTTGCAGCGCCAGGACGCCAACGGTCCCGGCGTTAGTTCCCACGGGGAGCGAGCAGCTCCGACTCGGGGACCTTGCGCAAGTCGAGCCCTTCCATCGCGCGGCTGTCTTTGCCCAGCGACAAGCTCGCCTCGACGATCACTTTCGGATCCGCGAAATGCGTCGTCGCATCGACGATCGCTTTTGCAAACGCGCGCGGATTGTTGGATTTAAAGATTCCGCTGCCGACGAAGTTTCCTTCGGCGCCGAGCTGCATCATGAGCGACGCGTCGGCCGGCGTGGAAATGCCGCCCGCGCAGAACAGCACCACGGGAAGTTTTCCGGCCTCGGCTACTTCTTTCACGAGTTTTAGCGGCACGCGCATCTCGCGGGCGTACGCTTTTAAATCTTTGGCCTCCGCGAGCTCTTTGATCGATTCGGTGATCGCGCGCATGTGACGCACAGCCTCAACGATGTTGCCGCTGCCGGCTTCGCCCTTGCTGCGGATCATCGCGGCGCCCTCGTTGATCCGGCGCATCGCTTCACCCAAATTGCGCGCGCCGCAAACGAACGGCGTGGTGAACGGAGTCTTGTCGACGTGGTACTGTTCGTCGGCGGGAGTGAGCACTTCGGACTCGTCGATGAAATCGACCCCGAGTTGTTGCAGCGCTTGCGCTTCGGCGAAGTGGCCGATGCGGCATTTGGCCATGACCGGAATCGTAACGGCATCCATGATCGACTGCACCAGTTCCAGATTGCTCATCCGCGCGACGCCGCCGGCAGCGCGAATATCGGCCGGAATCCGTTCGAGCGCCATCACTGCCACCGCGCCGGCTTCTTGCGCAATAACGGCGTGTTCGGGAGTGACGACGTCCATGATGACGCCGCCTTTGAGCATCTGGGCTAGTCCGCGTTTAACAGTGATTGTGCCGGTTTCGGCCATAAAAAAACTCCCTGGTATATCTTCTAAGGCTGAGTGGTTTGCTCCGGTTGCGGGGAAGCCGACGGCGCCGGGGACTCCGCGCCGGCCGAAGGGGCGGTCGTCGGAAGCGGCGCAGTCCGCCGCCAAATCGGTATGCTGAGGTTCGGCGTGGCCTTTGGCGCCGGGACGTTCGTGGGAGCCACAAACGGCGGCGGCGTAAAGCGCGGCACGGGCGATGGCGCCGGCGGCGCCGCCGGCGGCACACGCGGGGCGGGGAAGCCGGGGTCGGGCGCTGCCGCCATAACGTCGGTGCGCTTCCAGTCGGGTCCATAGGGCGCAACGGTGGCGTCGGGGGCGGCCGGCGCGACGGTAATAGGCGCGATGCTTTCCAAGCGCTTCTCAGTGACCTGACCGATCGCGCGGTCACCCGCGCGCTCGCCGATCGCAATCGCCGAAACCAGCACGACGATGCCTAACGCCATGACGATCGTAGCGAACCGCTTGGACGAATCCATCGGACGATTATACATGCTGCAGCGGTTGCGGCGCGACGTCGCGTGCGGCAGCGCGCGCTTTCCGGTCGGCAGGCTTGCCGAGCAGGTGAACCTCGTGGAGTTCGCCGGCTTCGAGCGCCACGCGTTCGGTGAACCCGCGGAATTCCACCGAGACGTGACGCGCCTGATCGAGCAAGTTGCAGAGAAAAACGCGTACCGCGCCTTCATCGTCTTCAAATGCGACGGCTGCCACTTCAACGGGCGAAGTCGTTACCTCAAGGCTCACGTCGCGTCCGGCGTACAGGCAGACAAAGGGCTCTTCCGCGGAGAGTTCGTGCATGTCGGCATAAATGTGATTGCGGTTGAAATCGATCAGATAGGTGCAGCTTTTCCCGCCCCACTGCACGCGCGATGCCGCCGACCATTGCCAATTCTCAACGCGTTGCGGCACCAAGTGCGGCCGGCCGCTGGTGCGGTATCCGTTGAGTCCGCCGATCGTTTCCGCGATCGCCCACAAATATTTAGCGCTGGTCCAAGGCGACAGATACATGCCGCGATTCGTTAGCGAACCGCCGTCGAACCACTCGCAGAACTCGCCGGGAACGGTGTTGCGCACCGAGCCCGCTTCCATGGTGTCGTAAATCGCCTCCAGCCATCGGACCGCCGCGTCGGGCGAACCGTTGTGCGCCAGCGCAACCGCGAACCACAGCGTCAGGTCGGGCCACACGCCGCCGAGCAGTCCGAAACCGTGCGACGGGAAGTACCACGCGTCGGCGGTCGAGATCGTCCGGATACCAACGGGCGTTTCAAAATCCGCTTCACACAAACGATCCAAGATTTTGCGGCGCTGACCCGCGTCGGCCACGTTAAAGAGAACCGGGAAGATTTCGTCGGCGGTAAAGTTGTCTTGATAGTTCTGCTGCTGATCGTAGTTCAATACGAACGCGGCGGTGTCGTCGTTGTAGAGATACTGCATCACCGCTTGGCGCAGCGCCTGCGACTCTTGCGAATACTTGCTCCAACGATCGTTGTCGCCGACGACGGCCGAAAGCATCGCGGCCGCATCGAGTGCGAACACTGCCTCGGCATTGATTTCGGTGACGGCGCCGTCGAGCGTGTAGTAGGGGATGATGTTGCGCCACGAACTGATGCCGAACATGTCGACGCCGCCGGCGCGGCAAAAAATCAAGCCGTTCTTGTCGCGCTGGGTCAGCATGTAGTCGGCGATCTTGCAGATCAGCGGAAACCACTGGCGGACCCACTGATCGTCGAGCGTCGCATTGTAATGGTGAAGCATCGCGATCAGGTGCAACGGCGTATCGTCGTTGATGTTGAGGTCGTACGAAGTCTTAAAACCGCTGACGCCGCGCACGTACTCGATCATCTCGCCGCTCTCGTCGGCGAATTTATTGAAGACTTCGATCGCGTCGCGGCTGAATTGCGGTAAGAAATAGTCGAACCCGTGCACGAACCACGACGTGTCGCGCGAGACGAGAATATCCGAAGGCGGCGAGTTCGTCGACCCCCACCCGTTCGGGTAGTGCTTGATGACGCGCAGCATGTTCGCGCGGGCCCAAACCACGGCGCGGCTAATCGCCGGCGACGGGCAAATGAACCGCGCGTCGCGGAGTTTGATTGCGAAATAGCGCTGCGTTTCGTGCAGCGCCTTTGGATCGTGTAGCAGCTGCTCGAGCACGGGACGCGACTTCTCGCGGCCGTCCTTGTGAAAGACGACGGCCAGCCGCAGCGCTTCGCGCGACCCGGGCGGTACGGTTATGCGGTACTCGAACGCCCCGAAAATGCGGCGGCTGACGCACTCGGCCAGCTGCGGCGTCACTTCTTCTAAATGTTCGTCGGGCTTTAGCGAGCCGACGCGCATGCTGTGCAGCATGACTTGCTCGCGCACGCCGACGACCGACGCGTGCGGCGAAAGCGAGGCGCCCCACCAGCGTTCGGCGCCGGTCTGCTGATTTTTCGAGCAGATATAATCGCCTTCGACCGATGCGTGCACTTCGTGTTCCGGCTCGCCGTAAAAACGCTGACCGACCAAGAGCGCCCACGGGAAAGCCGTCACTTCAACGGGCGTGCCACCCGGATTATAGAGCGTGATGTCCACAACGAAACTGACCGCGCATTCGTGCTGCGGCCCGTGCGGAACGTAAAAGGCTTCGGTCACATGCAGGCGATCGGCCAGCGTGAACTCCGAGATTTGCGCGTAAGGAAGAAACGTAAACTCGCGCGTGATTTGATGCGGGAAAATCGTCTGCTTCAGCTCGCGCAGACGATACGCGACCTGATGCGTGCCGAAGATGATCTGATCGGTGTCGGCATCCCACAGCCCCCGGACGCCGCCCTTCGCAGTCGATTGCGCATAGGTCTTGAAATTTCCGAGCAAAAGGCCGTAGGGCGTCTGGGCTTCCGGCAAGACGTAGGCGCAAAATTCGTTGTGCTGTGCGTCGTAGCTCGCCCGCATTGGCGATGGTCTACGACCTCGCTATGCGATGTCCCGCCACACCCCGGACCAGGGGATGCGCTAATTCGAGAACAAGAGCTTCGCCAAACAATGAAGGCAGGCGTTACGTTGCAGGCCCCGGCGAAACTAAATCTTTCGCTCGAAGTGCTCGGCCGGGTCGCGGGCGGTCTCCACGGTATCCGAAGCGTGATGGTGCCGGTCGATCTCTGCGACGAGCTCGCGATCTCTCCGGGCGGCGAGGACCTGCGATTTCTTTGCGACGATCCGGCCCTGCAAAACGAAAACCTGGTCGAGCGCGCCTATCGCATCCTCGATGTGCAAGCGGGCGCGAAAATCGAACTGCGCAAAAATATTCCGGTGCAAGCGGGTCTGGGAGGCGGGTCGAGCGATGCCGCGGCGATTCTTCTTGCTGCGCAGCGCGGAGCTTTCGGAAGCGTACCGCAGATAGATTACGTGCAAGCGGCGATGGAATTGGGATCGGACGTACCCTTCTTCTTGGTGGAAACCGCCGCGCTCGTCGAAAGCACGGGCGAACGCGTGACGGCGCTTGGAAAAGCGCCCGACTGGCATGCGGTGATTGTGAAGCCGCCGGTTTCGGTTTCCACGCGCGATGCGTATGCGAGGTTGGACGAAAGCGAGCGCGGGTCGCGCCCGCGCAACGCTTCGGTAAGTTTGCGTTTAGGGGAAGCACTGCAGCGCGGAGATTTCGATCGGGTGATTGAGTTGCAACAAAACGATTTTCTCGATGCCGTCTCTTCAACGGCCGAGATCGCACAAGCGCTCGATATGCTGCGGGAGGCGGGCGCGCGCAAACCGATGCTGAGCGGTTCGGGTTCGGCTGTCTACTCTTTGGCTCGCACGACCGCGGAGCGCGACAAACTCGCCGAGCGTATCGCCGCCGTGCCGGAGTTCGAGATCTTCGCATGCGCCTTCCGGAGCGGCGCGGCATGGACGCGATAGTCCTGGCGGGCGGTCCGCACGACGAACTTGCCGCTCATACGCCCGGCGCGCCGAATAAAGCCTTCGTCGAAATCAACGGCGCGACGCTCGTCGAGCGCACGCTGCGCGCGCTGCGAGATTCGGCGGACGTCGGACGCATCGTGGTTGTCGCGCCGCCGTCAACGCACGGATCGGCCGCGCTCGCCTTAGCGGACGAGGTGCGTCCCGACGGCGTGCGCATTCGCGACAGTTTGCGCAGCGGGCTCGCGGGCAGCGACCCGAACGCCGATCTGTTGATCAGCGCGTCGGACTTGCCGGTGCTTACGCCGCGGGCAATCGACGACTATATCGGGCGCGCGCAAGCCGCGGCCGCCGATCTCACCTACGGTTGCCTTGAGAAGTCCGTGCACCTCGCCGCGTTTCCGGAAGCGCCGCATACATGGGCGCACCTGCGCGACGGGGATTACTGCGGCACCGGTTTCATCTCGATGAAGCCGCGTGTTTGGCCCGCGCTCGATCGCGTGATCGAAAGGTTGGGAGAGGCGCGCAAGAACCCGCTCAAACTCGCGTCGCTTTTCGGCTGGCGCATTCTGTGGCGGTACGCGCTGAAGCGCTTGACCATCGCGCAAGCCGAGGCGCGGGCTTCGTATGTGATCGGAGCGCCGGTCCGCGCGATCGTCTCACCATATGCGGAGATCGGGATAAACGTCGACCGGCTGAGCGACATCGCGCTCGCCGGAAAGCTCGCGCGCTAAGACCAGCGCTCGAAAAGTTTGTGCTCGACGCCGAACTGGTCGAGCGCTTTGCCGACGGTGTGCGCGACGATATCGTCGACCGATTTCGGATTGGCGTAAAGCGCCGGCATAGGCGGCATGATCACAGCGCCGATCTCGGCCAGTTGCGTCAGCGTGCGCAAGTGGCCAAGGTGCAGCGGCGTCTCGCGCACGATCAGCACCAACTTTCGTCTTTCCTTTAAACAGACGTCGGCGGCGCGCACGAGCAGATTTGCGTTCAACGAATGGGCGATTGCGCCGGCACTTCCGATCGAACACGGAATGACGAGCATGCCTTCGGTGATGAACGACCCGCTGGAAATAGCCGCCGCCAAATCGTCGTGATCGTATGAGACGTCCGCTAGCGCCTCAAAATCCTTAACGGTCTTCTTGGTCTCCAGCTCAATCGTACGCGCAGCTTGCCGGCTGACGACCAAGTGCGTCTCGACGTCGGATGCACCGCGCAAAACCTCGAGCGCTCGATAGGCAAACGCGCTTCCACTCGCTCCGCTGACGCCGATGATGATTCGCCGCATGACGCGCGGTTATACGCTGCGAGGAGGGTCGCCTTCGTACATTTTCCAAAGAGAGCATCGTGCAGTCGGCGGAGCAGCGTGCTTTTCTCGCGGCGGCTTTGGCGTGGACGCGAAGACCGGAAGAACGCCACGCGGTGCGGATGCTGCAATCTCCGTTCTCCGGCGTCCCCCAAGATCTCGGCGCCGCGTATGCCGCGCTCTCGGCGAGCAAGGGCGGCCTGCTCGATCGCCTCGCGCAAGAGCGCTCGCTCGCGCCCTTTGCGGTGGCGCTGCGCGAACTCGAGAAAATTGGGGACGGCGAGACCGCGCGGCAAGAAATCGTGCGCCGCTTTCAACTCGAAGCGGACGTGCGGCCGCCGGTTCCCGTTGAGCGCAGCGAGCTGACGCTTTGCGAGCCCGCCGTTCCCGAACCTCGTCTTGGAATGCGCGCTACGCGACCGCGATTTTCGGCCTCGCAGCTCAACGCATACGTCGAGTGTCCGCGAAAATGGTTTTACCGGTACATGTGCGGCGCCGTCGAGGACAAAGGATCGTCGGCTTCTTTCTACGGCACCGCATTTCACGCCGCGCTCGAAGCCTTGCACGGCGAATTTCCGCGTCCAGGCGATGCGGATCCGGCCGAGCTTTCGCTCAAACTCGAAGGCCTAGTCAATTCCGCTTTCGACCGTCACCGCAACAATTTCGAAACGCCCGTGGAGTATGAACTGCAGCGCCGCCGCGCGCAGCGTACCGCGAAAAAATATGTCGAATGGCTGCTCGCTGAAGCCAAGCGCGCCTCTTTTACCGTCGTCGGCTGCGAGCTCTCGGCCGAGCTGGAGATGGAAGGCTACGAATTCATCGGCTACATCGACCGGCTGGATCGCGACGACAAGACCGGCGCGGTAGCCGTGATCGACTACAAAACCGGGACGATCGCCACCAGCGCCGCGGAGTACCGCGAAAAAATCCGCCAGTTCAAAGATTTTCAACTGCCGTTTTATTACTGGGCGCGTACGGCCGAAGGCGACAAAGTTTGGAAGCTGGCGCTGCTTCCCCTGAAAGACGCGCTGCTCGACGTACAGCCGATCGTTCTCGAAGTCGTGCCCGTGCCATCGGAGATCGGCCGTTCGCACAGTGCGACCGGCGTGATTCCGCTGGGCGAACTCGAGCGCGCGCGCGGGCGCATGATCGAAATATGCGCGGAGCTGACGGCCGGTACGACGACCGCGTTTGCCGTTACAAGCGATCCGTCGGCGTGCATGTACTGTGCCTATGCCGTCGCCTGCGCGGATCGACCTTATCCACCGGATCAGCGGTTCGGACGATGAGCCGCTTCATTACCGGCGCGGCCGGAACCGGAAAAACGGCCGAACTCGTGCGGCGCGCGAATGAGGCGGGGCAAACAAGTGCCGTACTCATGACGGCGCCGTCGGCAGCTTCGCTCGACGTCGTGCGGAAACTCCGCGGCGGCGAACGCATCGAAGTGCGCGCACTCGACGAACTCGCGCTGGAAATTCTCGTGCGGAAGGCCGGCGATGGACCGCGGCCGGAGCTTATCGACGACGTTCAAGCGGCGTTGCTGTTCGAGGAATCGGCGCAGCCGCTGCTTTCGCTCGAATGGACCGAGTTCATGGAAGCCACAGTCGATCC
The DNA here is from genome assembly GCA_003136355.1 of Vulcanimicrobiota bacterium. Taxonomy (GTDB): domain Bacteria; phylum Vulcanimicrobiota; class Vulcanimicrobiia; order Vulcanimicrobiales; family Vulcanimicrobiaceae; genus Rubrimentiphilum. Next base: position 61,511 of record PLED01000052.1, read on the forward strand.
GGAAGTGCCGGGACTGCGCGCACCCCAGCGTTTCTTGGATGCGGCTTTCCATTTGTTCTGTAAGTTCCGCGACGCACTCGTTTCGCCCGAGCAATTCCTGGAAAGCGCGCTGCGCGGCGCCACCGCATTTTACGCGCAACCTCCGAATTTCGCGCACCCGGATTTGCTGTACTACACGAAAGACACGCACCAGGACTCGCTTGACGTCGACAGTGCGGAACTTCAGCGTCAGTACCGGCGCGAGGTCGATCTGGCGAAAATCCTGGCCAAACTTTATCGCTCCTATTTGGATCATCCGGTCAAGCGCGGCTGCCTGAGCCCTCGCGATGCGATAGCGGAGGCCGTAAAAGCATTACGCGACGCTCCCGCTCTCGCCGCCGAAGTGCGCGAACGCTACCCCGCCGCGTTTGTCGATGACGCGCAGGGACTGACGCTCGCGCAGCTGCAGCTGCTTCAAGCCGTTTACGGAGATAATGCCGACGCCGTGTCTTTCGCGCTCGACGAAGCTTCGGCGACGTCGACCTTCCGCGGCGCGCGCCCGGATCGCGTGCTCGCGCTGCCCGGCGATCGCGCCGATTTAACCGAACAGCACCGCAGCCCGTTCGCCGTCGATGTCGCTTGCCGCCATCTGCTCGGCGCGCATGGCTCCCCGCCGGTCAGCACGGATCCGCAAGTCGGGCTTACACTTTTTCGCGCGACGACCAAGAAAGCCGAAACGCAGTTCGTGGCCGAGCACGTCGCCGGACTGCTGGCAGAGGGCTCGCAGCCGAGTGAAATCGCGTTGCTGTTCCGTTCGGTTGCAAACGCGCGCGCTTATTGCGACGTATTGCTCGACCGGAACATCCCCGCGCAAATAGCGGGCGATCTCAACGTCTTCGCCGAGCCCGAAGCCGTCGACGCGCTCGCGATTCTCTGGTTCGTGCACGACCCGTTCCGCCACGAATATCTGCTGCGCGTGCTTTCCGGGCCGGCTCTTGCGTTCGCGGACTCAACGCTAGCCTCGCTGTGCGCCGAACCGGAAGATTCGCAGACGCTGCTCTTCACCGAAGAACCGCTGCCCGAAACCGGACCGCACGCGCCGCGCTGGGATCCGATGCGCGACGTGCGCCTGGGATGGAACGTGCTGCGCGGCGATCGCGACGGAGCGCTGCCCGATTTGGCGCGCGACCGTCTGATGCGGCTGCGCGAACTGCGCAAAGAATGGCTGAATGCACTGCGCGCGCTTCCGCTTCCGGAACTGGCGCGATTAGTCTGGAGCCAAGGCCTAGCGCGAAAAGGCTCACCCGGATCGGCGCGCGCCGGCTACCAGCAATTGACGCTGCAGCGGCTGTACGATCGTATCGAAACATTCGCTTCAGCCCATCCGGACGCGTCCCTTGCGGAATTTTTGGTCTACGCCGAAGAGCGCCAGTACAGCGAGTTCGAATCGTGCGAAACGATTGAGGGCGGCGAAACGGTGCGCATCCTAAGCATCGACGCCGCAGCGGGACGCGAGTTCGATCACATTCTGTTGCCAAACGTTCGGGCCGGCGCCTTTCCACGCTACTACGTTCCCGACGCGTTCTTATACAGCCCCAGCCAAGGCATGATTGCCAAAGAAAACGTCGGCGAAGCGCGGGCCGCCCGCACGGCAAAGTTTACCTATTATATGTTTCGCAGCAAAACGCGGGAGCGCTACAATCGCGAAGAGCGTCGCGCGTTCGTCTATGCGTTGCGCCGCGCAAAGCGTTCGGCACTCGTGACGGCGCATGAAAAAGCGACGCGCGGCATTGCGGCGCCCGAATTTTTGGCTGAACTGCAAGCCGCGCGTATTCCGGGCGCCGTCGACCTATCGGATAAGTGGCGTTCCACCGGCTCGGCTCGCTCCGCTCGATGAGCGAGACGCTCAGCTCGATTCCGGCCGAGGAGTACGCTAAACGCGTGCTGCCTTTGACCGCACCGCTTTGGGCGAATGGCCGGACGTTCGATGCGTACGTTTCGCAAACGCTGCAACTCGCGCGCACGGATTACGGCAAAAAACACTACCAAACGCTCGGACTGCGATCCGGGAAAGCCATCGTCGCATCGTTCAAACGCTACGAACGGATCGCATGGCTGCGCTCGAACAGGCTCGCCTCGATCGGCATCGGCGCAGTCTTCACTCCGCCGGAGCAGCGGGGGCGCGGTTACGCCAGCGCGATGCTTGCGATGGCGCTGGATATCGCGAAATCGCAGCGCTTTGATTTCGCCTACCTCTTCTCGGATATTCATCCGCAATTTTACAGGGCGCTCGGGTTCGTCGAGCTGCCGTCACGACTGATATCGTTTCGCGCCGACGCGCTTTCGCAGACGCGCATTGATGTCGCGCCCATGACACAAAAAGATTGGCCGGCCATCCGGCGCTGTTTCGACGCCACGCAGTCGCTGCGCGACTGGGGATTCGAACGCGGGCCTGCGTTTTGGAAGTGGCTGCAATCGCGCATCCAGCACGGTTCGGAACATACGAGCGGACATGCCGTGCATTTAGTCGTGCGTCGCGGGCGCGGGATCGCGGCCTACGTTTTCGGCCAGCGCGAACCTGCCCATGATGCTTATGTGCTCGACGAGTTCGGATTTGCCGGCGAAAAAGACCGCAGACTTGTCGCGCCGCTCCTGCGCGCCGCCGCGGGTGACCTACGAAAAATTACGGGCTGGCTCCCGCCGGACAACGTGCGCGGACTACTGCCGCGCGGTTCGGTCCGCAAGCGCAAAGACGCGACCCTCATGGTCGCTCCGCTTAGCGCGCGCGGCAAGAAATTCTTAGAGCGCGCTAAAACGACCGGCGCCGCCGACGGAGTGTGGTCGACGGACCATATTTAGGAGCGTGGACGTACGCGGTTTGTATTGGTGTCATGGTGAGCCTGTCGAACCACCCCGAGCAACGCGCCCTTGGCGCGCAAGTCGAGGGGCAACGGCGCTACTGCGAAATGTCGCGGTACTCGCGCTCTCCCGTTTTGGGATTGTAAACCACATCGACGAGCTTTCCGGTGCCCGGATCGATGAATTTCTCACCTGTCGGTTCCCATCCGTCAGGGCCAGAACGAACGCGCGGGCGGTAGCGCCCCTCGAACAGTGTTCCCAGCAAGAGTGCCCCGCCGAAGATCAGCCACGGCATTGCGCCTACCCATGAAAATCTGATGACGAAGAGTCCCAACGCAAGCGCGCAGAGTCCGGCGAGAATGAGAATAGCTCGCAGCATTACTGCACCGGCGTCAGCGTTACGGCCGTTCCGTAGGCCACCACTTCGGTCATCGTATTGCCCATCTCCGAGGAATCGAAGCGCATCATAGCAACGGCATCGGCGCCCATCGCCTGCGCGTTTTGTACCATGCGATCGATCGCATGGCGGCGCGTCTCTTCGACGAGCTGCGTATACTCTTTGATTTCGCCGCCCATAACCGAGCGAAGCGCCGCAACAATATTCCCGCCCAAGCCGCGGCTTCGGACGACGACGCCAAAGACTTGGCCCTTTGTTTCCTTGATGCGGTAACCCGCGATGTTTTCCGTGGTTGCTACGATCATGTCGAGCCTCCTATTGCAGGCTACCTGCGAATAACGTTTGCTGTTTCGGTTCGCCCGCCACGAGCGAGGCCACCCGCGTTCCGAGCAGGCGGACGGGTGAACGGCCGAGTTCCGCACGCTGTAGGCAATGGACGGCCGAGGCGAAGATCTGCTTCGCGTCCATCGTGGGTTCTGCCAAGTTCGTCTGCCGGACGATGGTTTGAAAATCGGCGCGTTTGATCTTGATACCAATCGTGCAGGCTGACAGCCCTTCCTTTTCGAGCTTCTGCGCTAATTCCAGTGCCTGCTCGCGCAAGAGTTCGCGCAGTTGTTTTTCATCGCGCACGTCGTACTCGAAGGTTTCTTCCGTCGAGATCGATTTCGTTTCGCGTTCGGGCTCGACTTTTCGACTATCGATGCCGCGCGCCAAATCGCGCAATTCCATTCCCCATGATCCAAAGATTGCGCGTACCCGCTCGTCCGAAAGCGCGGCGACGTCGCCGATCGTTGTGATACTGCGTTCTTGAAGGCGCGTCTGCGTCTTCGGACCGACTCCCCACAGCCGGCCGACCGGCAAAGGCGCGAGGAATTCCGCCTCCCGCCCCGGCGCGAGCGATTCTAAACCATCGGGCTTGCACGAATCGGAAAGAATTTTGGCTACCATCATTCCGCTGGCCACGCCCGCGCTGACGGTCAATCCGCATTCTTCGAAGATCTCGGCACGGATCGTCTGTGCCAGCTCGCGCCCGGCCTCCGTTGTGCAGTCGCCGAAATCTACGAACGCTTCGTCCATAGATAGGCCCTGCACCGGATGGCCGCGCCGTTCGAAGATCGCGAAAATCTGGTGTGACACTTCGCGATATTTTTGCATGTTCGGCCGCACCACGACGAGCTCGGGGCAAGCCTCGAGCGCACGCCAGAGCGGAACCGCCGATTTTACGCCATATGGGCGCGCTTCGTATGAGGCGGTGAGCACTACCGCGCGCCGGCTCGATCCGGCAACTGCGACGGGCTTACCGCGCAGTTCCGGGTTGTCGCGAATTTCCACGCTTGCGTAAAACGCGTCAATATCAAAATGCGCGATCATATCTCGTGGCCGGCACCTTTGAAGATGGCGCGAATCGTTTCGATGTTGCGCGCATCGTCGGCTTCTTCACCCGGCGTTTCGAGAATGGCGGTCTTATCGCGCAACTCGGGGCGCGCCGCAAGCGCGCGAAAGCCGTCGAAGCCGATGTTGCCTTCACCGATGTGATGGTGCCGGTCGCGATTTCCACCCAACGGTACTTCTGTATCGTTGAAATGAAACATCGGAATGCGGTCGAGGCCGATCTGCTCGGCGGCTTGGTAAAGAAAATCGTCGACGCCGCGCTGCGAGTTGATTTCGTAGCCCGCGGCCCATGCGTGAGCGGTGTCGAGGCAGACGCCGAACTGCGGATGGTCGATGGCTTTGATGAACCGGCCCAGCTCTTCGAGCGTCCCTCCACAAAGCGAACCGGCACCGGCGGAGTTTTCCATCACCAGCGTCACCCCCGGTGTAATGCCTTCGAGCGCGGCGCTCAGCAGCCTACACGCGGAGGCGAACCCCGCCTCGCGATCGCGTTTTCCATACGAACCGAGATGCGTGTTGACGTAGTTGACGCCGCCCGCTTCGGCAGCCTCGAGGTCGAAACGCAGCAGCGCGAGCGAACCGGTCGAAACTTTTTCGTTCTCCGCTGCGAGATTGATGAGATACGGCGTATGAATCGCGCACGGTTCGATGCCGGCTTCTTTTCGCAGTTCGCGAAATTTCTCGAGCGCCGGACGGTTGATGGGACTCGTACGATAGCTGCGCGGATTACTCGAGAAGATTTGGATCGCGGTCGCTTTGACCCGCTTGGCGTATTCGATTGCCGCCGGATAACCGGCCGAGACGCGCACGTGCACGCCGATACGCATGCCGTTATTCCGCGGGAGCGCTTGCGGTCAGGTTGGCGGTCAACAAACCGAGTTCGAGCGGCTGACCTTGCTCCAACTCCATCGGCGGTAGATCGTCGAGCGAACGCAATCCGAACGATTCCAAAAACTCCGGCGTCGTCTTGTAGAGCAGCGGGCGGCCGACGACGTCTTTGCGCCCGGCTTCGGCGATAAACATGCGGTCGAGCAGCGTCGAGACGACGCTGTCGGAAGCAACGCCGCGAATCGCCTCGATCTCGCTTTTCGTCACCGGTTGAAGGTAAGCGACGATTGCGAGCGTTTCGAGCGCCGGCGTCGAGAGATTGTTACGCGGCGGCAGCAAATACGCTTCCACGACTTCGCGCGCCGAAGGCGCCGTCGCGAAACGGTAACCGCCGGCCACTTCGCGCAGCACGATGCCGCGCTCCGCGTACTCGGCCTCGATTTGCTGCAAGGCCGTCGCAACGTCAGTCTCCGACGCGCGCGTCAGCTTCGCGATCTCTTTTATCGGCAGCGCTTCACTTGCAACGAAGAGCAGCGCCTCGATCGGGCGCCGCAATTGATCGATCTCCCCGTTCACGCTTTTGCCACCAAGAACAGCCGAATATCGTCGAAGGGCGCTTGCTGATCGTACGAAAGACGCTTGCGGCGGATGAGTTCGAGGATCGCCAGGAACGTCACCACGATCGATTCGCGCGTCATGCCCAGTTCTTTGCAGATTGTCGAGAACAGCACCTCGCGCTGCTCGCGCACGCGGCGCATGATGTAATCCATCGAAGCGACCAGCGTCAAGCGTTCGCGCGCGATCGTCCGTTTTTCCGGCCGCGCGCTTTGGAGCATCGTAAGAAACGCGTGCGTGAGCCGGTTGGGATCGACGCGGTAGCGCTGGCGCAGCTCGCCGTGCGGATCGCCGAAGTCGCGAAAGAAGTATGACGACGCCTCGAATTGGCGCTGGCGTAAATCTTCGCCGACTTCGCGATACTTGGAATACGCGATGAGACGCTGACGGAGGCGCTCCTCGACCTCTTCGGGCGACTCGCCCTCTTCCAAAAACTCCGCGGGAATCGGCGGCAGCAGCGCGCGCGACTTCAAGAACACAAGAGTGGCGGCGACGACCAGATACTCGGCGGCGACCTCGACGTCGATGGCCTGCATCATCGAAACGTATTCGAGAAATTGCTCCGCGACTAAGGCAAGCGGGACGGTCGCAATGTCGAGCTGCTTCTCTTTGACCAAATGGAGCAACAAGTCCAGCGGACCGTCGAAATTCGCCACGCTTACGCGGAGCGCGTGTTCGTTTTGGTCAGGCTGTAAGACGGCCGGGGCGCCCGAATCGGTCACGGAGCTACTTTACGAGGAACGCTGCTCGGCAACCCTCGCGACAACCGGAATATCGCCAAACTCGGTGGGATGGGCCATCAGGTAATCCTGGGCCATGTCGATTAGCCGCTTCTCGTTAACGTACTTGAGCGCTCGCTTTGCGGCCCCAACTTCGAACCAGCGGGCTTCGTCGACTTCATGATCGTGATTCGCGGTATCTCCGGAAAGATAGCGCATAAGGTAAAACGTTACGGACTTCTTGTGCTTAAGATGGTTGAGGTAAAACCAGTACGAGATGTCGTTGAGTTTGGTGACGATCTCGGCCCAGCAGCCGGTCTCCTCGCGGACTTCGCGCAGGGCGGCCTGCTCGTGGGATTCCCGCACTTCAACGTGGCCCTTGGGCAGCGTCCAAATCCGCGGCGTGCCTCGCCCGATGAGCAAAGCATCGTAGGCCGACTCGCGCCGCCGGAGCACGAGCCCGCCGGCGGAAACCTCGAATTTGATTCGCATCGTTAGCCCCTAAAGAACCCCTAGAGGACCGGAAAGGCGCCCCCGCCGGGTCGCCTCCTATTACTTCGATTATAGCCGACGGACCCAAGAAGAGCCTGCTAGGGAGGGACGGTTCCGACCGGTTCCGGGGACCCAACGGCCGAGGCCGGGCAGGGCAGCAAGCGGCTCTCTGAGGCGGGTCCGGCGGAAAACGTGAGGGCGTAGCCGCCGGCCGACGGGCAAGGCTGGGGCCCGACGGCACGGCCGTAGGCATCGACCGTGATCGTGAAGGGCGGCTTCCCCAAGACGGGCTCGGAGACGTCCGCGCGCAGCGTTTCGGGCGGCGCATCGGCAGGCGAGATCGAAACGACCGTCCCGCTTCCGCTTGGCGCGACCGCGAAGCTCAGGGTCGCGTTTCCGCCAGCCGATGCAACGGTACGCGCGTGCGCGAGTTGCGCGTCGAAAATGGTGGCCGCGGATTGCGTCTCAAACGCGCGGTTGCCAAAACTCATCGACGCGAACGCCCAAAGCATCGCGAGGATCGCAACGGTGAGCAGTACCTCGATCAAGCTTGTCCCGCGCTGTGCCTCCACCGAAAGCGCGGTGCCCGGACAAAAACAAAAACCGGCCCATCGGCCGGAAAAAGGTTCTGAAAAGACCTTAGCTACTTCGAAGTTTTCTTCGCGACCTTCGCAACCAAACTGCGCCCAATAACAAGCTCTGCCGCACGCCGCGCACGGGCGCTTGCTCGTAGCTTGTCCAGCGGAATCGACGGTGCCGGCTTGTTCGAAATTTTCGTCATTTTCAGATAATCCTTAATGCAGTATACCACGACCGCGGAAAAACCGCGTTGGCCGTTCCTGAGTAAGCCAAGCAACCATGCGTATTTCCTCGTGGCTTTCCTCGTACAGGCGCCGGAGGGCCCGAAGACCCGGATAAGCCTCCGTCCCATCATCAAAACGCACTTCGTATCCAGCTATGGCCGGAGCGTACCCGTAGACTTCTTCGGATATCTCTTTCGGGTTCACACCATCGCGAGTGAGTTCTTTCTTAAACAGCGCGACAAGACGGTCCATAATACCCGGAGTAACAATCTGCCAACCTAGCTGCGGCCAAACTACTGGGCCGTCCTCGTCGGCTATCATAAAAACACACGACACCCGTGCCTTGTAATAAAACTGGATGGCCTTTGTATAGTGTGCCAGGGCCAGGTCCATCTCGCGGAAGTCCGGCTCAACTCTAATATTCTTGTGGTCGACTCGGATAAGATCGTTTTTTTTTCCTGATCGTTCTAAAAAATGTGCCCGCTGGCTCGGCTGTTTCGTCGATGTTAACCTTCCAGAACTGTCCCCTGATTTCAAGTTCGCCCGCAAAACCAACGCTTAAGCTACAAGAAGAAACGAAGCGAAGGCCGTTAAAACTGTGCGTGATCCTAAACGCATTTTCTATTTCGGCTCGACTAACGCGCCCAAGGAAAATGTTGGATATTGACTCATCGACGCCCACCGGGGTTATTTTCGCGGACAGGCTATTGCTGGCGCCACCGTAGATCAGGTTCGCGAGCCGCGCGAGTTTCGTCGAGCCGGCCGACGACGGTAGTGATCGGCGCTGCCAAAATCTTCTCGGGTTCGCGCTTCGCCGTTTCGACGATGTCGCGCAACGCCTCAACGAATGCGTCGAGCGTTTCCTTCGATTCGGTTTCGGTCGGCTCGATCATCAGACATTCGGGAACGATCAGCGGGAAGTACATGGTCGGCGCCATGTAGCCGCGATCGAGCAACGCTTTGGCGATGTCGAGCGCGCGCACGCCGGTCTCTTTTTTCAACTCCTGCGCCGACGCGACGAACTCGTGACGGCAAATCTCGTCGTACGGCGTCTCCAAGAACTCCCGAATCTTAACGCGCAGGTAATTGGCATTGAGAACCGCCAGCTGCGAGACTTTCGTCAACCCCTCCGCGCCGTTTGCGTACACGTACGCGAGCGCGCGCACGATATGCGCGAAATTCGACCAGAACGACCGCATCGGTCCGATGCTTTTCGGCATATCGAAATCTAAAACGAACGCATCGTTCTTCTTGCGGACGTACGGCGTCGGCAAGAAATCGACCAAATGCTTCGCCACGCCCAACGGACCCGAACCGGCGCCGCCGCCGCCGTGCGGAATCGTGAACGTCTTGTGCAGGTTGAGATGCATGAGATCGAAGCCCATGTCGCCCGGCCGCGCGTTGCCCATCAGCGCATTGGCGTTCGCGCCGTCGTAATAACACAAACCGCCGGCCTCGTGAACCGCGCGCGTGATCTCGTGCACGTGATCTTCGAAGAGACCGAGCGTGTTGGGGTTGGTCATCATGACAACCGCCGTGTCGTCGCCGAGCACTTTCTTCACTTCGTCGACGCTGACGCGGCCGCGCTTGTCGCTCTTGAGCGAGATGACTTTGAAACCGCACATCGCCGCAGAAGCCGGATTCGTGCCGTGCGCCGTGTCCGGAACGATGACCTTATCGCGCTTGGTCTCGCCGCGACCCTTGAAGTACGCCTTGGCGATCAGCAGCGCCGCCAGTTCGGCATGCGCGCCCGCCGACGGATTGAGCGAAAACGCCGCCATTCCGAAGAGCGAGCAGAGGCTGCGCTCGAGCTCCCACATGATCCGCAGCGCGCCTTGCGCTTGAGCGTCGGGCGTGTACGGGTGCAAGTCGCGCAACCCCGGAAGATTTGCCATCGCATCGTTAACGCGCGGATTGTACTTCATCGTGCACGAGCCCAGCGGATAAAATCCCACATCGATTCCGAACGTGCGCTGCGAAAGGCGCGTAAAGTGCCGGACAACATCCATCTCGCTGTTGTCGGGGATGGGCAGATCGTCACGCAGGGTCTCGCGCGGCAAGAATTCGTCTAGGTTTTTTCCGCGTTCGAAATAACGATTGGCCCGGCCGTCCTGTCCGGACTCGAAGATGAGCGGCGAGGCGGTATGGTCAGACACGGGCGTGGACATGTACGACCTCGTGCAGGCCTTTGGCCAGTGTTTGAATGTCGCGCGACGTCGTCATTTCCGTAGCGGCCATCAGAATGCAATTGTCGTACTCGGGATAGTAGCGTCCCAGATCGACGCCGCCCAAAATGCCGCGATGCTCGAGTTTCGCAAGCGCGTGTCGCGCGGGCTGATGCACGCAGACGACGATTTCATTGAAATTGGGCGCCGAAAATTTCACCGAACAGCCGTCTATCGCGTCAACCGCTGCGGCCAATTCGCGCGTGCGCTGAAGGTTCGCAGCGGCCACGTCGCGCAGGCCGGTCTTTCCGACCAGGGCCAGGTACATCGTCGCGATCAGTGCGCAATGCGCCTGGTTCGTGCAAATATTCGAAGTCGCGCGTTCTCTGCGGATGTGTTGCTCACGCGCCTGCAATGTCAGAACGTAGCCCTCTTTTCCATTAGAGTCGACGGTCTTGCCGGCGAGCCGGCCCGGAATGCGGCGCAGATGTTCTTTCGTCGCGGCGATAAATCCGACGTACGGACCGCCATAAGCCACCGGCACGCCGAAGCTCTGCGCTTCACCCGCGACGATGCCCGCGCCCCACTGCGACGGCGGCTGCAATGCGCCAAGCGACATCGCTTCGGCAATCACCGCGACCAAAACGGTGCCGCTCTCTTTGAGCGCGGCTTGTTCGGCCGACCCGGGCGTATCGATCACGCCGAAAAAATTCGGCGACTGCAGCGCGACGCACGCGTATTCTCCTGCGGCGGTCAAACGCGCAAGCTCGCCGAGATCCGTCGTGCCGTCTTCGGCGACCGGCAGCTCTTCGATTGCCACGTCCAAGCCATCGCAGTATGTTTTTAGAACCGCGCGATAGTTCGGATGGATAGCGCGCGAGACCAATATTTTCTGCCGCCCGTTTTCGTTGAGCGCCATGATCGTGGCTTCGGCCAGCGCGGTCGCGCCGTCGTACACCGAAGCGTTGGCGATATCCATTCCGGTGAGCAGGCAAATATAAGTCTGCCACTCGTAGATCGCTTG
>PLED01000068.1 GCA_003136355.1 Vulcanimicrobiota bacterium
CATCAACGATCACGATCCACGGCCCCTGCGCCGTGAACTGGCGGATGCCTATCCCGGCCACTTTACGTGGACGTATGTCGAGTCTGGCCCACAAACGTGGCGTGTGGACATTCTAAAAACGGAGGTTTTTGAACCACACGAAGATATCGAACTACTCGCCGATAGTCTCGCGTTGCGCGTCGGACAGATACGGGTTGTCGCCGGCATGACGACGGGTGTGATGAGCTTTGCCGGAACCGCAGCATTGCTCTTCGACGAAGGGACGGGCGTGCTGGAGATTTCGAGCCGCCTGCGCGCCGTCGCCGTCGGAACGGTTGAGATTATTTGCCCCACCGAGATCTGCACGATATCGGCGTCGACCGCGGTGCACGCTTACGTCGCGATAGCAAAAGAGTAAAGAGCGCTATTTTTTGCGGAAATAGGCGGCGTTGACCTCCGTGAAGCCCTCCCATTTGTCCGGCAAATCCGTATCGGCGAATATGGCCTCTACCGGGCAGGCGGCAACGCAGGCACCACAATCGATGCATACCTCGGGATCGATGTAGAGCTGCGAGTCCTCGTCGGTACCATGGATACAATCCACGGGACAGACGTCCACGCAACCCTTATCTTTGGTTCCGATGCACGGTTCGGCGATAATGTATGCCATGCAAACATTTTAGCGCGTGCGGACGCCTTCTAAAATGACCGTAGTCACCCCAGAGCGTCGTCGGGCCCGAAAAGGACGTCGTAGCGGAGCGTCCCCTCGGCTGTCGTGCGAACGCCCGCCGTGGGAATGTGCGGGCGAAGTTTCCCATCGTGCATCAAGTGCTGGACCGGAACGCCATGTAGGAGGACCGCCGCGTCGGAGATGAGCCGGCGGTGGCAACGCCACCAAACGGTCTCCGAACACATGATCGCGATCCGCGAGGTCGTCGCTCGCATGAGAAGTTCGCTTAGGGCCAGTGCGAAGACATCGGTCTCCATGTAATCGGCGTACGCGCGAAATGAAGGATGACGTAGCGCGACATTGGGGCTATCGCGATGGGCCTTGCGAAAGCCGCCAAGGGCCGGTTCCCAGCGATACGCGCTTCCGCTTCTTTCGGGAAGCCAGCGCTCCATTTCTTCACGCCAAAACTGCGGATGACGGCGGCTTTTCGGAACCGTACGGACATCGACGATCGACTCGATCGCGGCTTCGCGAATAAGCCGCGCGAGTTCTTCGGAAGTCGCAGTTCCATGTCCGATTGTGAGCACTATTTGCCTCTGTTAGGCGGGGGCGCCGCTTAGGAGTTGCTCCTTGGCCTGCGCTAATTTAGTTGGTGTTTCACCAACTCTCTTAGTACTTGCAGCTTCGCGTTGTATGTCTCGTCCACGGCGTCCGTGCCCTCCAGTTGTTTCGACATGCTCTCCGCGCGTCGACATAGCTTCGACCCTCTATTTCACGACCTTGAACGTGATCTGCATATGGGCGTGGCCAACGCCGCAGAAGATCGCGCAATGCGAAACAAAGGTTCCTCTCCTTGCGGGCCTGACGGTCACCGTCGTTGGGCGTGTCGTAATGGTAACCGTTTGATTGAGGCCGATTTCCGGGACGGTTAGACCGTGAACACCTTGCGTGCTCACGAAGGTGATGTGGGTTGTCTGTCCCTGTTTGAGCGTTACGACCGCTGGTGAAAACGCGAAGTTCTTAGCCCTGATCGTGACGTTCTGGGACGACGCCGCGGCGGCTTGCTGAACCGGGACAAAGGCGGCAATTGTTGCAAGGCAGACTGTTACAAGTGTTTTCAAGTGTTCTTCCTTTTATGAATGTGGTGTAGAGCGCAACTACGACCGCTTACTAGTGGAGCACAGGTGATTTGAGCGTGGAAACGACTTGAGTCACTTGGCCCCCGGAAGTCCTTGACTGTACCGGGGGGTGCGATGTAGCGCTGGGGCTTTTCCCCTCGTCGTGAGGGGCAAGCGGACGGCTGCTTTTCAACTTCACAAAAACGGCGTAGCATTTATCGGATGAAGACAAAAACAGCGAACGAACCATACGCGGCCGACGTACAACAGCTCGCACGCCAAAATTCTGACTTCCGGCGGGTGCTGAACACAACCGAACGTTCCCAACTCGTTCTCATGTGCGTGCCGGCCGGCGGAGAGATCGGACAGGAAATCCATGCGGGGACCGATCAAATCCTGGCCTTCGTCGAGGGCAACGGGGAAGCAATATTTGCGGACGAGCGGCGGCCGGTTGCCGCCGGAGATGTCGTCGTCGTACCCGCGGGCACGCAGCACAACTTTGTGGCGGGCACCGGCGCAGCGCTCAAGCTGTTTACGATATATACGCCGCCGCATCATCGCCCGGGAACCGTTCACGCAACCAAAGCCGACGCAGACGCGGACACATCCGATCAGTACCCCTCCTCGAGCCCCAAATAACTTTCGACTAGCCGCATAAAGCGTTGCCAGGGCCGACGGTGCGACACAGTCTCGCGGATGGCCAAACAAGCAAGGTCGGCGTTTGGGATTTGGCGCTTGGAATCTGCGCGCATGACTTACCGACAATCGAACAGCCGAGAATACCGCTCTGTCCCTGACTGAAACGTTTTGTGACATTGGTCGTGACAGGGAGGTAAATGTTCGCCTCTTTGAAGCGGCACCGAAAACGAAAACCTCCGCTTTCACGAGGGTTTTCGCCTGTCAATTGGCTCCGGATGTTGGACTCGAACCAACGACNNCAGATGGATGCGGCGGGGGTCAAATGTGGGGGTCATGACCTGATGGCAAGAGCTACCGCCACCCAGTAGCACTAAACTTGCCGCACACGCACCCACGCGATAGCGGCAAATACGATGACGGCGGCGAGCTGCAGCAGAGCGCTCGTAACAAGCGTTGCCGAGTAAAGCAGCGCCGGGCCTACCTTATCCGCCAACGGTTCGAAAATGACGCGGAGCACGAGCCCGGCGTTGAGCATCGTGAAGATTACGCGCACCGTCATCGCCGGATACCGGCCGCGATTCTCGGGGAACTTCTCGCGATTCACCGGCAAGAACCACAGCGCAATGCCCATGACAAGATTGACCAGCCAGCCGACGAACCCCATATGCGCGTGGACGTTCGAAAAATTGATATGCGGCGGCAGCCCGAGCGCCTTTAAGATGAGCAATATCGCGCCTAGGGCAAAAGTGGCACAGAGCCATAGCAAGCTCGCTTTAACGAAGAGGCGGCTTTCAACCGGCATGATTGGTTGCAACCATGTTTAGCCGGCGACATTGGGTTCCACCGGGCGCGCTCATCTTTGCGCAGCTTTCGCAAGGCGCATCATGGCTTCTTCTTCTCTGGGCCGGAGTCACAGGATCGATTTCGTCGATCGGATTCCCGGCCGTTGCGTGGATTCACGCCGTTGCCCTGGGCTCGGGAACCACTGCGGCCGCCGGCGTGCTGCTGCATGTCATTCCACGCTTCAGCGATGTGCGGTGGCGATCGGAGAAACTGGCTCGCTATTCCCTCTTCTTTTTCTGCGCCGGCGTTGTACTTTTCGTGGGCGCTCTGCTGTCCCGCCCCAACCTTGCGGTTTTCGGCGCGGGCGTGATTCTGTTGGCGCTCCTTACGTACATCACCGTTGCGATCGTGACGCTGACCCAGGCGTTTCGCGGCGAGCGCACCGAACGCGCGATCGCGCGAGCGCTGCTCGTTACGCTTCTGTTTCTCGTTGTCACGGCGCTGCTGGGTTTCGCGCTGACCGCGTGGATCTCGGGATATACTTCGGCAGCCTGGATTGCGGCATTGCCCGCTGCGCACGGAAACCTCGGCATGCTCGGCTGGCTTTCGCTGTTGGTCTTCGGCGTCTCGGTTCGCACGGTGCGGCCGATCACCGGCGCGCGATCGCGATTTCCAGCGGCACACATCATCGTCGGATCGTTCACGTTCATCGGCGTCTTGCTATTGGCCATTGGCCTGGCCGGCGTTTCCACGCTGGTCTGGCCCGGCGCGCTTCTCTTTGGTTGCGCGGCGCTGGTCTACGCACTCGATCTGCTCGATATCTTGCGGCGCGCGATTGGTCCGTTCGGCGCGCCGCGAGCTTTTTTGCTCGCCGCTGTTCTCTGGCTGCTCAGCGCACTGGGCCTGGGTGCGGGAGCTCTGAGCGGCCATCCATGGCAGCTGGCGTACGGCTTCGTCCTTTTGGCCGGCTGGCTCGGGCAGATGATCAACGCGCACGTCTACCACATCGGCGTGCGCGTCATGCTGACGGCTTATCGCGGTGAAGACGACGAAACACGTCCGCAAACCGTGCTCGACGCTCGGCTATCATGGATATCTTTCGCGGCGTTTCAGCTCGCGATCGCGAGCGCCACTTTTGGACTGCTCGTTCAAAACGGGAATGCCGTTTCCATCGGCGGCGCGCTTGGCGCTCTCGGCTGGCTGGCGATGATGGCCAATCTTTCAATTGCGCGATCGCGCGCGATAGAACAACAGTCGAGTATTTCGTTACTTTAAGGATTCGACGAACGCGGCGACGTCCGCCACGTCCTTTGCACTCAACGGATTCGGATACAACATCGGCATGGGCGGCGCGGGCTTCTTAATCCACGCCTGCGCTTCGGCGAGATTTTTGCGCGCCGCTTCATCCTTGAGTGGCGGACCCATACCGCCCTGACCGCTCGCACCGTGACATGCCGCGCAATTCTGCGCAAACAATACCTTCCCGTGCGCGACATTACCGGCCGGCGCCGCTTGCTGTGCGGCAACTGCCGGCGCGCGAAGATGGGTCGCCGCCGGCGCGACGCCGTAACCGAATGCCGCGACTACCGCCATTGATTCGAGCAGCAGCGCCGAAGCGACGCCAACGCCGCGCACGTAACGCTGCCCCGCATATGCCGTGACGATCGCAAGCGCCACAAACACCAGGTGGTCGAGCGCATGCAGCCACGGGCTTCGATCGACAACTGCATACAACGACGGCGACATAAGCAGCATCGCGATCAGCGGGCAAAGCACCGCTACCCAGAGCCACGGCGGAGACTCGCGATCGTCGCGGCGCGTGTAGAGCGCGAGCCCAGCGATAGCGCCAAATAACATCAGCACCGCGTGATCCAGGTGATGCGGTTGCACGGCGATGCCGCCTTCGCCGGTAATCACCGGCATCGCTGAAAGAACGATTCCGGCGATCGCGCTTCCTAGGAACACGATCCGGCGAACGGTCATGCTGCAGTCTCGATCGTGCGCGCCCGCGCCAGGCGCACGGCCTCGATCAAACACACGACTAAACCCAGGATCAGCAGGATCGCACCCGCGGAAGCCCAGGCGGCGATTGCCGGACCGGGCGCCGGCTGTTCGGCGTAGCGCCGGGGGACGGAAGCTGCGCCTGCCACATACCAGCCCAGCAGCAGCACCGCGCCGCCGCCGAAAATTCCCAACCCCGTGATCCAGCGCGTCGCGAGCGAACTCACCAGTCCCGTGCGCGCCTCCAAATCCGCGAAGATCCAGCCGAACACGAACAACGTGACGCCTTCGAGAAGATAAGTATGAAAGTGCGCCGGCACCCACAGCGTGTTATGCAGCGAGACGTTGATGGGAACCGTCGCGTCGATCAGCGCTCCGACGCCGCCGATCAGCCATCCTACCAGCCCCGCGTACATGAACATCGAGCTCATGGTCCAGCGCAGCCGCGAACGATAGACCAGCAGCGCGCCGCCGAAGATTGTCACTACGGCCGGCGGGAAAGCGGCTAAATACGATGCGACTTCCCCGATGTATTGCACGCCGCGCGGCTGCACGAAATCCATATACAAATGATGGAAGTACGCGGTCGCCACAAAGAGCAGCGTCCCCCACCAAGCGATTGCGAGAACCTGCGACGTGTGCCATTCCCGCTGCGCGTAACGTGGAAGCGCGACGTAAACAAAAGCGATCGCCATGTAGATCGTCAGGTTCGCAAACGTGTGTCCGAATAGATACGTAAGATTCTTGGCCCACAGCGGATCGATTGCAACCGTTGGGTCGATCCAGTGGATGATGAGCGCAACGCCGACCAGCATGCCGCCCGCCGACGCGAAAAGTCCGTCGACGGCGGTAATGAGGGCCGCGAACGCCGCCGGCGGCGGCTCCGGACGTCCCGATGCAACAAACGCATCGTGATGGAAAACCAGATCCCAGCCCATCGCGCCGCGCAGGCCGCCATACTTGGAGAGCACGCACCCGAGTAATTGCATACAATAGACAGTCCAGCCGAGCATGACCAGCGCAACGCCTATAAGGAATGTCCCGGTCGCCCAATTCGGCCACGTCGTTCCCACAAACGGCAACGGAAAAAGAAACGTCCACCCCGCTCCAAAGCGTCCCGGATAGACGCTCAGGATCACCGCCACGACGCCGAGCACGATGAGCGCGTAGGCCGACCACGCCAGTCCTTGGTCCATCGCGCGCTCGCGATCCATGATGAACCACAATCCGCCCATTCCGCAGAGCGCGAGCGCGACGATCATCCCCGAACCGTGCAGCGTCATCAATGCATAGAAAGAGCCAGGATCGTATGTCACCCAGTGCGCCTGCTCCATGCGCATCGCCAAGCCGACCAGCACCATCAGGCCGAAGACCGCGATCCCGGTCGTCAAGTACGCCCACATGATCCTGCGCGCGCTGCTCATCGTACTTCGAAAGCTCCTTGCATCCCAGCATGCGCGATGCCGCAATACTCGAGACAGCGCACCAAGTAATGGCCCTTCACGCCGAACCGCAACGGCAGGTGGTTCACGTAATCGGGCATCGCCTGGACTTGCGCGATGAGCCGCCCGCGCGGATCGTAGATGCCGAAGCCATGGTTGACGTCTTTTGACGTAACATCGAAAACGACGCTCGTTCCCGCCGGCACGGCCTGTGGAAGTTCGAAACTATACTGGCTCGCGATGACGGTAAAATGTTTTCCGGCCAGCGTCGCCGGCTTTCCGTATGGAAACGACGGTAAGGAAATCGCAAGCGCCACCACAGCAGCGGCGCCCAGCGCCCACAGCCATCCTTTCCGCAATCGGTAACCCGTGGACGTAACCGCCGCTTGGGTCTCCGGAGGTTCGATCGTGGTTCGAGCGACAGCGGCCATGACCACCAGAATCGCCGCGGCGGCCACGAGAAATCCAATCAGCACCGGGCTTGCGCCGTTCACGAACTCAACCGCACACGCGTCTCCATTCCTTCGAACATATCAAGACACGTGTCGATCATCCTGCGGACCGCCATCGCACCGGTGAATTTCGCGCACCGCGCGGTCCGAGAAAACGGAAAACCCCCGTCACTACGAGGGTTTTCGCGGTTGTAAGTGGCTCCGGATGTTGGACTCGAANNCCAACGACCCGCTGATTAACAGTCAGCTGCTCTACCAACTGAGCTAATCCGGACTGCGCTCGGCCTGTTCTCCGCTAACGAAAGCGGCACCCGTTTCGGGTGCCGCCTCTGCACTCACAGTTGGGTGGAAGTGGTTACGGCCCCGCTTGCCGGCGGACCAGCAAGGGACGCGTGAGCGTCAGCTGGATATTCGCCCCGGGCGAGAGCGTGAGATTGGATTTCTTGTTTTGGCCGATCAGGAATCCGCCGGCAGCGCCGATCAGGCCGCCGATTCCGGTCGCGGCGTGGAAGATCGTCTTGGCGATAACGTTACCCGCAATCAATCCGCCGATCGTCGTCAGCACCGAATGGCCGCCGCTCTTCTGCTGCTGCGTCGTGCCTGCGCCGGTCACTTCAGCATTGATCGGATAGGACGAACCGTTTGCCAGCGTGATCGTCGAGAAGCTCAAAAGCAGCTCCGGATTGCGCCCTTGGCCGGCCGGCGTAACTTTGATGACCTCGCCGCTTGCAACGGCGTTGGCCAAATCGGTGTCGCCTTCGGGATACGGCGGAACGACGCGTGCGGTGAAGCGCTCGCCGACATAAGCCGAGCCCGTGTCGAGCGTGCTCTGCATCGAAAGGTTGACGTTGTCGCCCTTAGCAAGCGTGACGGTCGTTTGCGCGAACGCGAGCGACGGCGCCGCGAAGGCGGCGAGCATTGCGACGGCCGCGATTTTGCTGCGGAAGTTCATGCAGTCTCCTTTGGCTGGCAGCGTTTTATGAAGTAACGTCACAGCCCCGCGGGGAGTTCAGTGCTTGGCGAAATCGGGGACTTTGAGGGCGTCGACGCTCAGGCCCGAAGCCGCGCGCAGCGCCTCGACCTTGTCGAGTTTCTCCCACGGTAAATCCAAGTCGGGGCGGCCGAAATGTCCGTAAGCAGACGTCTGCCTGTATATCGGACGGCGCAAGTCGAGCCGGTCGATAATCGCCGCCGGACGCAAATCGAACGTCTTGGCGACGATCTCTGCGATCCGGTCTTCGGGAATTTTCGCCGTGCCGAACGTTTCAACCGAAACGTTCATCGGACGCGCGACGCCGATCGCATATGCGACCTGCACTTCGCAGCGATCCGCCAGTCCGGCCGCCACGATGTTTTTTGCAACGTGACGCGCCGCGTAGGCGCCCGAGCGATCGACCTTGGTCGGATCTTTTCCTGAAAACGCGCCGCCGCCGTGCCGCGCCATCCCGCCGTACGTATCGGCAATGATCTTGCGTCCCGTCAAACCGGCGTCGCCTTTCGGACCACCGATGACAAAGCGGCCCGTCGGATTCACATAGATGCGCGTATTCTCATCGCGCAGCGATGCCGGAATCACGTGGTTGATCACTTTTTCCGTGATCTCGCTGCGAATCGTTTCGAGCGCAATGTCGGGATCGTGCTGCGTTGAAACAACGACCGCATCGATACGAACGGGTTTGTCTCCGTCGTACTCGACGGTGACTTGTGACTTGCCATCCGGACGAAGGTAGGGAATGTCACCGTTTTTACGCAGCGCGGTCAGGTGACGCACCAAATTATGCGCCAGCACGATCGGCAGCGGCATCAATTCCTCGGTATCGCGGCACGCGTACCCGAACATCATGCCTTGATCGCCGGCGCCCAAGCGCTCGTAGCGGTCGTCGGGATGCTCGCCGGTCTTGGCCTCGAGCGAGTTGTCGACGCCCAGCGCGATGTCGGCCGACTGTTCGTCGATCGAAACGCTGACGCCGCAGGTTTCCGCGTCGAAGCCGACGGCCGACTTGGTGTAGCCGATGTCTTCGATCACTTGGCGCACGATGCGTGGAATGTCGATGTAGGTGCTGGTCGTAATTTCGCCGGCGATGTGGATCTGTCCGGTGATCGCGAACGTTTCGCAAGCGACCCGCCCTTGCGGATCCGCTTTGAGGATCGCATCGAGCACCGCGTCAGAAATTTGATCCGCGACTTTGTCGGGATGTCCCTCGGTTACCGATTCGCTGGTGAAAAGACGCCGGAATCCCATCTTAGGTGCCCTCGCTCCACGAAGCAATGTACTTCGCCTGTTTTGGCGTGAGTGTATCGATCTGAATATCCATCGAAGCGAGTTTCAGCGTGGCGACTTCTTCGTCGATGTGCTCGGGAACGTCGTAGACCTGTTTCTCGAGCTGCTTGTGGTTTTGCGCGAGATAGGCCGCCGCCATCGCCTGGTTAGCGAACGACATGTCCATCACCGAGGCCGGATGACCCTCGCCTGCGGCCAGATTGATCAGACGACCGTCTGCCAAGATGCAGATGCGGCGTCCGTCTTCCATTTCGTACTGTTCGACGAACGTGCGCGGTTCGGTTTTGCCTTTGCTCAAGCGCTGGATCGCCTCGAGGTTCAGCTCGTCGTTGAAATGTCCGGAGTTACAGACGATGGCGCCGTCTTTCATCACTTTGAAATGCTGCTCGTCGATCACGTGATAGTTGCCGGTGACGGTGATGAAGATATCGCCTTCGCGGGCGGCTTTCTCCATCGGCATGACGCGGTAGCCATCCATGACGGCTTCGAGCGCCTTACGCGGATCGATCTCGGTAACGACGACGTGCGCGCCCAATCCGGCAGCGCGCGAAGCGACGCCGCGGCCGCACCAGCCGTACCCCACGACGACAACAGTGCGTCCGGCCAGCAAAACGTTGGTCGCACGGATCACTCCGTCGAGCGTCGATTGCCCGGTTCCGTAGCGGTTGTCGAACATGTGCTTGGTGAGCGCGTTGTTGACCGCGATCACCGGATACGGAAGCACGCCGTCTTTTTGCATCGCGCGCAGGCGAATCACACCGGTCGTCGTTTCTTCGCACCCGCCGATCATGTCGGCCAGCTGCTCTTTGTGTTTGGTGAAAATCGTGGTGACGAGATCGCAGCCGTCGTCCATCGACATATGGGGCCGCGAAGCGACCACGGATTCGATGTGGCTGTAATAGGTCTGGTTGTCTTCGCCTTTGATGGCAAAGGTCGGAATTCCGAACTCGCAGAGCGCCGCTGCCACGTCGTCTTGAGTGGAGAGCGGATTGCTGGCACACAGCGCGATCTCCGCGCCGCCGGCCTGGAGCGCGAGCATGAGGTTGGCTGTTTCCGTGGTCACGTGCAAGCACGCGCCGATGCGTACGCCGGCCAATGGTTTCTGTCCGGCGAACCGGTCGCGAATCTGAGCGAGTACGGGCATGTAGGTAGCGGCCCACGCGATCCGTTTGCGGCCGGTTTCGGCTAGGGCGCGATCCTTCACGTCTCCGCGCACAGCGTGCTCCTGGAGTACTGGCAAAGCAAAATCCTCTCTGGTGGGGGTGACTCGCGTTATTCTGCCACAAGAGTTGCCTGCCCCGCTACCTAAAGTGTCGGCGTGGACGAGTATTTGACCAGGCTGGCGTCGGCCGAGGCCGTGCCGGGGGGAGGCAGCGCTGCGATGATTGTCGCAGCCGCCGGCTGCGCTCTCGTCGCCATGGTCGCGCGCATCTGCGGGAACGCGGACCTCAGCGTGAGGGCCGACGCACTCCGCACGCGCGCGCTCGAGCAGAGCCGGCGCGACGAACGTGCCTTCGAACGCGTGATGGCGACGCGCGGGGAAGAACGCCAAGCCGCGCTGACCGAAGCCGCCGAGGTTCCGCTCGAGGGAATGCGCATCGCGCTCGACGCGCTGCATCTCAGTGCGAATGCGCTCGCGCTCGGAAACGCCAACCTGCTGAGCGACGCAGGCTGCGCCGCCGAATTCGCTCACGCCGGCTTATTGGGATGCGCGTACAACGTCCGCATCAATCACCGCTTCATGCGCGACGAAGCGGTGGTCAACGCGCAGCGCGCGATCCTCGAACGCTACGAGCGCGAGGCCACCGGTTTGACTGCGGCAATACGCAAGGGCGTGAGCGCCGCGCTAACGCGCCAATAACTCAAGAAACGGGCGGATATCTTCTTCGGCCACTTCCATGCCGACGCCGCGCTTGTTGTAGCGGATGTCGTGAAAATCCGAACCGCCCGTCATCACCAAGCCGTGCTGCTGCGCGATCGCACGAAAATGGTGCCGCAGATTGGCGTCATGCGTCGGATAAAATACTTCCAAGCCGCGCAGGCCGCGCTGCGCTAATTCCCCGATGATCGACTCGTCGCGCAAGCGCCCGGGATGCGCGAGCACGGGAACGCCGCCGGCGGCGAGGATTGCGTCGACCGCCTCGTGGGGCGTGATGTGCGTCGAGGGCACATAGCCGGGCGTTCCACCGCGCAAAAATGCGCGAAACGCGGTCTCGATGTCGGGGACGATACCCTTACGGATAAGCGCCTTGCCAACATGCGGGCGGCCTAACGTTGCGTTGGGCGCCGCCTCCGCTTCCACGTCCGCGAAAGTGATTTGGTGACCCGCTTCGCGCAGCTGCGTGACGATTTGGCCGACGCGCACCCGGCGCGCTTCGCGGTTCGCTTCGATGACGGCAGTCAGCGGTGACGGGCCGGTCTGCAGCCCGTATCCCAAGATGTGCACTTCGCCGCCGGCATGAGCGGCGTTGATTTCGATGCCCGTCACGACGCGCAGGCCGGCCACGCGCTCGAACCGTTCGAACGCGGCGAGCGTATCGTGGTCGGTGATCGCGAAAATCTGCACGCCCCGCGTGCGCATGAGATCGCGAAGTTCGGAGGGTGAGAGGGTGCCGTCGCTCTCGCAGGTATGCGAGTGAAAGTCGACTAGCGCTGCGCTTCCCCTTCCAAGCGGCGCTCGATCCGCAACGAGATGCCGGTCCGCTCGTTGCCGTCTATCTGCACGTCTATAAAGGAAGGCACGCAGCTCACGTCCATCTGTCCCGCCAAATAACTGCGCGCGATCGCGATCGCCTTGACCGCCTGATTGATGGCGCCGGCGCCGACGGCTTGCAGTTCCACACCGGGCCGTTCGCGCAACACCGCGGCCAGCGCGCCCGCGACCGAGTTGGGATTGCTCTTGGCCGAAACTTTGAGAATGCTGCTGGTGATGACGGGTTTTGCCGGATCCTCTATCATGCTATGCCTCGCTGAAAAATTCGCTTGATCTCCGTCGCACGCCCGGAGTCCACGTCGATGGTTACGACCGCCGCACAAAACTGTTTCGTGCCGGTCTTCTCCACAGAAAACCGATCCGAAAAACCGGTGATGAAGCGATCCAAGACGGCTTCCGACTCCATTCCGATGATGCCTTCGGTCGGCCCGGTCATGCCGAGATCGCTGATGTATGCGGTTCCCCCCGGCAGTATGTGCTCGTCCGCCGTTTGGACGTGCGTATGCGTTCCGTACACGGCCGCGACCTTGCCGTCGAGGTAGCGCCCGAGCGCCACCTTTTCGCTGGTCGCTTCGGCATGCACGTCTACCACGATTATGCGCGCCTGCGCGCTCAGGTTCGCAAGCGCGGCATCCACGGCCCGAAACGGATCGTCCACCGGAGGCATGAACGTGCGGCCCATCACGTTTATGACGCCGATCGCGCAACCGTTGACGGAGAACGTACCGGTGCCCCTGCCAGGAACGCCCGGCGGGTAGTTGACCGGCCGGATGACGCGGTCACTCGTCTCGAGATATGACTTGAAGTCGCGCTTGTCGAGAATGTGATTGCCGCTGGTGATGAAATCGACGCCGGTCTCGAACATCTCTTCGGCCGTCGGAACCGTCAAGCCGAATCCGCCGGCTGCGTTTTCGCCATTGGCAATGCACGCGTCGATTTTGTATTGATCGCGCGCCAACGGGAGGCAGCGTTTGAGCGTTTCACGTCCCGGCGATCCGACGACGTCGCCCACCAGGAGTACATTCAGTGTCGTTATCGGCGGGCCGGAGCCTTTGCTTTCTTTCGTGATTTTAAGAAGTAGACGAGTACGTGTTTTTCCTCACGGAAGCCGACAAGACTCTTTGACTGCGCCGGATCCCGCAGAGCTTCGATCGCGCACTCGACCAGTTCGTCCTGCGCGACCGGATCCTCGTCGGGATGTTCTTCGGGCACCGGGTTGCGCACCAGCGCCGCTCCAAAGCGCTGCGCGAAGAGTCCGGTCAGCATGCCCAGTTCGTCCCTAGTGAATGTATCGAGGTCGCGACTCACGTGTACGAAGCTGAGCGACCGCTCGGATTCGCATTCCACGCGCAAGTCGCCGCCGTCACCGGAGAGCGCCAGAAAACCCTTGACGTGCGCCTCGATCTCGTCGCCGATCGCGCGCTGAGTCTGCCGGTCCATGCGCTGCCCGATCGCAAAGGTAAACCGCACCATGCCCTCGCCGGGCATCGAGCGGATCGACGCAATCTCCGGATAGCGCACGAGCAGCGCGCACACCAAATTGACGGTCTCGCTATTCTCGACAGGCTGCCGGGCGGTCATGATCGATACTTCCTCTGTACCTGACGTGGGCTGTGACTCGCTGGGGGGTCCGGTCTCTTACACATCCGCTGGGGAGCCCCCCTTGTGCTATTCACGCCTTCTCCAACCAACCGCCAGGGGGTCCGGTTGCCGGGGGCCGCAGGCCCCCTTCGCGAAGCCCCCTGCCGTGAGCAAACGCCTGCCGCTCTGGTTCGCTGCGGTCATCCCGGCAATGGCTGCGGGCCACGCCGCGGGGTATACGCTCTCGGGCGCAAGCCTGGCCGATGGCCGACATGGCTGGCTCTCTCCCGCTCTTGAAGTCTGCACCGCCGCGCTAATCGGTCTAGGTGCTCTCATCGTCGCGAGCACGTTGCTGCGCGCCGGCATCTTCCGTCGATCGAAGATCGAAAGTTCCGTGATGGCGCTCGCGCCGCGGCTGGCGGCATCGCAGCTCGTACTGTTCGTTGCTGCGGAGGCATTCGAAGGGCGTACGGTCACGCCGGCCGGCGTCGCCACACAGCTGCTTTCGGCGCTGCTCGCCGCCTATATGCTTTCGCTCTTCAGCAAACTCGTCGAACGCTGCATCGCCTGCGCCAATGAAGCCGGCAGTTATGTCGAACGTCTCGCAGCGGTAACCGCCGCGTTCGCACTCGTCGATCCCGCACCGCGCACCGTCGCACTTTTCGCAAGTGCAGGCAATAGCCGTTTTCAACGACCTCCTCCGTTCGCGTAGTCACTCCTATTGTATGACTGCGCTCAAACGGAGGTACCCGCGTGTTGCAACGCATTTTCGTTGCCGCGGTTCGCGCGACGTGCGCGACCGTAGCGATCATGGCAGCCGTCGCCGGACGAGCTGAAGCTATTCCCGTCTTTGCCAACGGGCAAGGCGTCTCGTGTCAAACCTGTCACAGTACATTCCCCGGAATGACGCGATACGGCATGATGGTGATGATGAGTAATTTCCAAATTTTGGACCGCCGCTCTCAAGATCAGGCACTGCCCATCGCCGTCCGCATGTATGTGGACTCGGTCCTCGGCACGGGAGACCAAAAGGGATACATTCAGATGAGCGATCTGTCGCTGCTGGGCGGCGGTTTTCTCGGAAAAGATTTCACGTGGTATGCCGAGCAGCACATCATTGATTCGGGAGTCATCGGGCAAACCGAACAGGTGTGGCTCTCGTGGAACGGGTTGTTCGGGGGCACCAACTCGCTGCAGGTCGGAAAATTCCACACGCCCTTCCCATTCATGCCCGCGCACGCGTGGACGCCATCCGGCTATCTCCTTGCGCAGCAAACCACCGGACAGAACGATTTTAACGCCGCCGAAGCGCGCTGGGGCGTCGCGTTTTCCGGCATGAGCAACGAGTTCATGTACAACGCATCCTACCTCACCGGAAGCGGTCCGACGGGCGAAGCGCTCAACTTCAACAAGAACCTGCACACGCGCGCCTACGATCTCAACATTTCATACGGCGGCATGCAGATTCCGTGGGAACTCGGCTTGGTAGCCATGCGCGGCGATGCGCCGGTGCTCGATCCGGACTCCGGCGATTTTCTCTTTAGCGATCAGTGGACGCGTCAGGGAGCCTATCTCTCGTATCAAGACAGCCGCTGGCATTTTCAAACGATGTATTATCGCGGAAACGACACGCAGCCGGATGTCGACACCATGAACACGACGTCGAGCGGATTCTTCTTGGAAGCGGAACGCGACTTCACACGAGATCACGTACTCGTCCGCTACGACGTCGCCTCGAGCGATTCGCTCGACCGGCAATACCTAGTGGACGTTTCACACAACTTTCAGCCGAACCTCGCGCTGATCGGTGAAGTCCGCATGGTGCCGGCGCAAAAACCGCAGATCCTGTTCAGGCTCGCGTATGCCGGACCGTGGGATAACGGCCACCGGATTCTGTCGAATGGACACGACGTTCCCACAGGTGCAATGTTCCAGCCGGCACCGGTTCCGGCTGCTGCGGCAGCGCCGGCAAGCGCGGCTCCATCGGCGGCCGCGCCCGGCGGCAACGCCAACAACGGCGCGCAACTCGTGCAATCCAACGGCTGCGCCGGCTGTCACGGCGCAGGTCTGAAAGGGGGAGGAATCGGACCGGCACTCTTCGGCCTCGAGCATCACATGACGAACGATCAGATCGCGGACTTCATCGTGCATCCGCGAGCCCCGATGCCGAACTTCGGTTTCAACCCATCGCAAGTCTCGGACATCGTGGCGTACCTCACGTCGCTCGACGGCGGCATCAACAACACGGCCCCGATCGTTACGCTGTCGCCGCAGACTCCGGTCGATTCAGCAACGATCAGCGTCACGTTCCCCGGAACGTTGCCCGTGAGCGTACGGGTTCTTCCCGTGATGCACATGGGTACGGGCACGCATCACACCGCGCTTGTGCAATTGCAACCGTCACCGACGGATCCGCGCACCTTTACCGGCCGGATCGCGTTTTCGATGGGCGGTCCGTGGATCGTGCAGATCCAATATGACGGACAAGAGTTGGACATTCCGGTCAGCGTCGGAACGTAATGCGGCGATCGTCGTTCCTACTGGCAAGCGGCGGCGCGATGATCGTCGCCGCGCTGCCGCCGCTTTCGGAGCGCGCGCGGGCCAGCGAGTTGGTGCAATACACGCTGACCGCGGGCCCGGTTCGTTTCTCACCCGTTCCAGGCCTGAATTTCGCCGGACTCGGTTACAACGGCAGTATTCCCGGGCCGCTGCTGCGCGTGGTTCATGGGCAGCGGCTGCGAGCGAAATTCATCAACCAAACCCGACAAGGATCGACGATTCATTGGCACGGCATGATCTTGCCGAACAAGATGGACGGATCGGAAGGCGTTACGCAGCCCGCGGTTGCGCCGGGCGGATCGTTTCTCTACGAGTTTTCGCCCGAACCGCCCGGCACGCGCTGGTACCACGATCACGTCAGCGACGGTTTGCTGCGCGGCCTCTTCGGCATGGTCGTCGTCGAAGATCCGCGCGACCAGCGGGCGGATGCGGAGTTCGCACTCGTTTTTCATGACGTCCCGAAAATGACCACGGTACATCCTGCGATGATGGGCGTCGGCAACGCGCCGATGACAGATCCAACCGGCTCGCCCGAGCTGATCCAGATGGCGCCCGACGACAAAATGGGTGACGAAGTTGCCTTCAGCGCGCACTGCATCAACGGCGCTTCCTATCCGGATACCAAACGGCTGGCAGTCAAAGTCGGCCAGCACGTGCGGCTGCGCATCCTCAATGCCAACCCGACGCAAACGCGATACGTGCGGCTTGCCGGGCATCGTTTGATCGTCACGCACAGCGACGGCAACCCGCTTCCGCGGCCCGTCGAAGTCGACGCGCTTCGCGTGGGCGTCGCCGAACGGTATGACGCATGGTTCGAAGTCAGTGAACCCGGAGCGTGGCTGCTGCAAGGCCTTTCCAGCGATCCGCTCGCGTACGAACAGGCCGCCGTCGTGCACACGCCGGGCATGGAAAACGCTCCGCCGCTCAGCAGTCCGCAATCGCTCGAAGGCGTGGATTATTTCACGTATTTGAAAGCGGGCGGCACTGGGAGCACGATGCCGGCGCTAGGAGCAAAGCACTATGACTTCGTTTTGGACGACGGAAAATATGGCAGCTCTCGCTGGACGATCAACGGCAAGACCTATCCGAATACGCCCCGCATCGACGTCCGCCGCAACGATCTCGTCACCGTCCGTTTCACCAACAAGACCGACATGGATCATCCGATGCATTTGCACGGCCACGTTTTCGAAGTGACCGAAGTCGACGGAGCTCCACTCGCGCGGCCCCTGCCCAAAGATACGTCGCTCGTGCGCGCGAACGAAGGAACGCTGAGCTGGCGTTTTCGCGCGGATTCGCCCCCGGGCCGCTGGCTGCTGCACTGCCACAACGCGATCCACATGATGGACGGCATGATGACAGAGGTCGTCTACACGACGTGAAGATGCGCACAATCGCCGTTTCAGTGTTCCTTGGTCTGCCGGCCGCAATACTGGCTCATGCCGGCGTCTTCCACGGCACTCATGCCGCCGGTGGCACCGCGCACGGCGTACTCGTTTTCCTTTCGATCATTTGTGCAGCGCTCGCGGCAGCCGCGGCGCTGTCGCCGGCATCGCTGACCCGCTTCGGAGCGGCGCCCCCGGTCGCCGGCATAGTTGCAAGCGCGGCAGCGTGGTTCGCATTGATCGAGCTGCGTGAGAGCCCGCATACCGTCGCGTTTTTGCCTTGTCTCGTCGNNGCGCGCCGCGGCCAACGCTGCGCGCCAATTTTTCGCAAGGTTACGTCCACCGTTCCAGCGGTATGCGGCGATCTGCCGCACGCCCGTCCACGCTTTCGGATCGCTTAGCCGCACGTACCGGCTCTTCTCCCGACCGCCGCCGGTTTAACGCAAAAACGCGCCGAGGGCGCCTTCATTACTTTTTGCGTTAAAGGAAAATTTCATGAAAAAAATCATTCCGGCGCTTTGCGCCGTCCTCGTATATTTCATAGCTCTCCCGGCGACAGCGGCTGTTACCGGCGTCGTGCGCGGCAGCGTCATTGTCGATAACACGCCGCGGGACGGCGTCAGTTTGGCGCTCAGGGGCGAAGGCTCTCTTTTGCGCACGAAAAGCGACACCGCCGGGAATTACGTTTTCTCGCAAGTGCCGTTCGGAGACTACACGCTCACGGCGTCGTTTCCGGGCGTGGCGGATCGAAGCTTGAGCGTTTCGGTCGCTTCCGACTCGGTGCTCACGATCAATATGGCCTTGGGCCAGCTCAAAGTCATCGGGAATCTCAGCGTGACCTCCCGCGCCGGCGCATCGGGAACGCCGGTCTCCAGCAACATTCTGAGCCGTCAGCAACTGGCCGCGCTGCCGTCGAACAACAGTTTAGATCGCGTCGTGCAGACGGTGCCCGGCATCGTGCGCTTCTCGTACAACGAACCGGTGGCCCACGGTTTCCACGGGCTGACCTACGAGATCGATGGCGCGCCGATTCCGCAAGCGACCAGTTCCAATTTTTCAGAAATCATCGATCCCAAGAACATCGACTCGCTCGAGATTTTCACGGGCGCGTTTCCGGCAGAGTACGGCGGCAGCCGGCAAGGCGCCGTCGTGAACATCGTCACCAACCGATTAAGCACTCTCAGCGTTCCCGCGCAGGGCGCCTTTACGCTTGGTGGCGGCAACTACGGGCAAGCCGTTGCGAGCTTCAACGAAGCGCTTAAACTGGGCTCATCGCAACTGTTTTTGAGCGCGAACTCGCAGCACACGAATCGCGGGATCGATGCGCCGACGTTCAATGCCATCCACGACAACTCGTCGCAATCGGACGAGTTCTTACGCCTCATTACTCCCGCCGGTCCGCGCGGCACGCTGTCGTTCGATTTTTCGAATCAACTAGCGCAATTTCAGATTCCCATCAACACCGATCCGAATAATCCCAACGACTCGGTCGTAAACGTGCCGGGCACCGACGACGTGCAGCGCGAATACGACCGGTACGCAAACCTGAACCTGACGCTTTCCTCGAAAGATGGCAACGGCGTTTTTCAAATCATTCCGTGGTACCGCTATACGCGGATCGCCTATGACGGCGACCTCGCCAATGACGTACAAGCCACGCAGCCCGATCCGGTCACCGGCGATCCCGTAAACCTAGTTGGTTTGCGTCAAAACCGTTACGCGAGCTACGCGGGCCTGCGCGTCTCCCAATTTAGGGCGTCCGAGCATCATGCCGTGAAAGTCGGCGCCGATTTTTCGCGTGAGACATTCAACTCGCACCAGGTCTTCGGCATGCTCGACGCGGGCGGAGCGCTCGCAACGGTCACTTCCGACGTTTCGCAACCCGGCTGGCAAGTCGGCCTGTACGCTCAGGACAAGTGGTCGCCTTCGCACGCGCTCTCCGTCGACTACGGCGTTCGCTATGACCATTCCACCGGCTTCACCAGCGGATATCAAATAAGCCCGCGCATCGGGATCAACGTCGCGCCGGACGCGAAGAACGTCGTGCACTTGTACTACGGCCGGATGTACGCCGCACCTCAGCTCGAAGACGTCCGGCAGGCGTGTGTCGCCCTGGAGGGCTGCCCGGTGGTCCCCGTCTACGATCTGAAACCGGAAAGCGATTCGTACTTCGAAATGGGCGTCGCGCACACGTTCGATCCCGCAATGACCGGGTATGTGAACCTCTTCATGCGAACAGCCGTCAACGTGCTCGACACCACGCAATTGCTCAATACGCCGCTCTTTGCGGTCTTCAACAACGCCATCGGGCGCGATGAAGGCGTGGAATTACGGCTTCAAGGGCGCCAAGGCATCGCGGACAGCTGGTTCCTCTCGGCGACCGCTTCGCGAGCAGAAGCGGCGGGCGTTTCCGGCTCGACATTCTTGTTTCCGCCCGACGTCAATCCCCCGGGACCGATAACGGCGGCAGACTTCCAACCCGAAGATCACGATCAAACCTACGAAGCCAACGGTGCATATACGCACCGGTTCGGCCAAAGAGCGGCGTGGTTCACAACGCTGCAAGGCGAATACGGTACCGGTTATCCGGTGCAATTCGAAAATGGCGAGGGACGTCTGCCCGCGCACTTAACGGCGAATCTTTCACTCGGAAAGGATGCTGGAAAGAACGGCGACCGTTCGTTGGGCTTCGATCTCGACATCGAGAATTTGTTGAACCATCAATACGTCATCAAAATCGCCAACGGATTCAACACGACGCAGGTTTCGACGGGGCGCGCAATCTTGCTCCGCCTGACCGCGCCTCTCTAAGGTTCCATGCACGCGATCGGCCAGGCGCTCGCGCTCGCCGCGGGAATGTTCTGGCAGGTCGCCTGGAGCCTCGTTCTAGGCTTCTTTCTTTCCGCGGCGATTCAAACGCTGGTCTCAAAAGAGCGGATGACCGCGCAGCTCGGCCGGAACGGCGTGCGTGAAATCGCGCTGGCTACGGTTTACGGCGCGGCGAGTTCTTCGTGCTCGTACGCCGCGGCGGCAATGAGCAAGACGCTCTTCAAAAAAGGCGCCGGCTTCATTCCCTCGCTTGCATTTCTCTTCGCCTCGACCAATCTCGTCGTCGAACTCGGCATCATCTTATATCTGCTGATGGGATGGCAGTTCACCGCGGCGGAGTGGCTGGGCGGCGTGCTACTGATTGCGATCATGGCGCTGATCGTGAAAGCAACATATCCTACCGCGCTGATCGCCGAAGCCCGCCGTCATCTGGACGATGCGACGGGTGACGATGAAACCGTCGCCGGCGAAACCTTTTGGGACAAACTGCGCAACCCGCAAACACCGGTAACGATCGCGCAAACGTTCGTGATGGACGCTTCCATGCTCTGGAAAGATCTGGCGGCCGGATTCTTGATCGCCGGCGCTCTCGGCATTTTCATTCCGGCCGGGGTGTGGGGCACATTCTTTCTGCACGGCGCGCCCCCGGGCGTGCAGGTTGTTGCTAACGCGATCGCCGGACCGCTCGTCGCAATCGTTTCGTTTGTCTGCTCGATCGGCAACGTTCCGATGGCGGCAATCCTGTGGGGGAGCGGGATCAGTTTCGGCGGCGTCTTGAGCTTCTTGTTCGCCGACCTGATCGTGTTGCCGCTGCTCGACGTCTACCGGCGTTACTACGGTTTAAAGATGGCCGCCTACATCGGCGTCGTCTTCTTCGTCACGATGGTGGCGGCCGGTATCATCATGCAGTTCGTCTTTGGCGCGTTCGGAGCGATTCCGCATCCCAACCCGCATATTCGCACCGATCTCTCGCTGTTTTCAATCAACTACACGTTTTGGCTGAACCTCGCGCTCGGAGCGCTGGCGATCTCGTTGTGGTACGTGAACGTCAAGAACCCGATGTCGCACAGCTGCCCGGCGCACGAGGGCCACGCCCACTAACGGCAAACGTAAACCGCATGCATTTTCTCGGACGCGGCCGCGTGGTGGTAACGGGCGGAGCCGGATTTATCGGCAGCGCGCTGGTCTGGGCGCTCAATCTTCGCGGCATCGACGACATCCTGATCGTCGACAGGCTCGACCAATCCGAAAAGTGGAAAAACCTCGTTCCGCTGCGCTACCGGGATTACATGGACGCAAGCGATTTCGAGTCCGCACTCCTCGCGCGGCCCGGCGATTTCACGGACGTGGGCACGGTGCTGCATTTAGGCGCTTGCTCGTCAACCACGGAAACCGATACCGCGTTTTTGATGCGCAACAACTACGAGTACAGCAAACACTTGGCGCAGTGGGCGATCGCGCGAGACGTTCGCTTCGTGTACGCTTCTTCCGCCGCCACCTACGGCGGACTCGAGCGCAACTTACGCGACGACTCCGAGCTCGATGCGCTGCGGCCGCTGAACATGTACGCGTATTCAAAGCATCGCTTTGATGTATTCGCGCGCGATAACGGCTGGCTCGATAAAATCACCGGACTGAAATACTTCAACGTCTTCGGGCCCAACGAACAGCACAAGGGCGACATGCGCAGTCTGGTCGACAAAGCTTTTCACCAAATCCAAGAGACGGGCACCATCCGCCTGTTCAAAAGCTACCGCAGCGAGTATCGCGACGGCGAACAGCGCCGCGATTTTCTCTACGTGAAAGATGCCGCCGAAATGACGCTGCATCTCGCCGATCGTGAAGCTTTCGGTCTGTTTAACCTTGGCTCGGGGCAAGCGCACACGTGGCTCGATCTCGTGCGTCCGATTTTCCGATCGCTTCGCGTTCCCGAGCGCATCGAGTTCGTGGAGATGCCGGCCCAGCTGCGTGACAAGTACCAATATTGCACCTGTGCTACGATCGACCGGCTGCGCGCCGCCGGCTATGAGCGGCCCGTGACCGCGCTCGACAGCACCGTCGACGATTACGTTTCCAATTACTTGCTGCCCGGCCACGGGCTCGATCCGGCGCAGGCCGAATCGTCCGCCGCACTTAATCGCAGCGCATGAGTTCTCGCGCAGATCGCCGCCGTCAACAGCGTGGAGGGTCCGGTCCGCCGCGGCGCCGCGATCCCATGGTTCCGGTCTACATCGGCCTCGCCGTTTTTATCGTGCTGGTTTTCGTGGGCTTCGGCATCATGTCGGCCATTCAAAATTCAAAACGGGACGCGCAGCAAAGCTTCGTGACCGCCACGCCGACGCCGGGACCCAACGCAAGTTCCAAGCCGATCCAACTGAAAGACGGCGCAGCCGTCGGCACGCGAGTCTTTCCGACCCCCGATCCGGGGCACGGCTTTATCGGCGACACCATTATGGGCGGCCGCAGCCTGCCCGTCGACAACATCCCGTGCGAAGTTTCAGAGGCGGCCGTGCTGCACGTGCATACGCACCTCGCGATCTTCAATCACGGCGTTCAAGTACAGGTGCCGCCGTATCTGGGGATGGCTTCGCTCTCGCCGACGCAAGGCTGTTTGTACTGGATTCACACGCACGATCCGAGCGGCATCATTCACATCGAAGCGGGCAGCATCGTTTCTCCCAACGGCGGAAACTACACGCTCGGAAACTTCTTCGACATTTGGGGCCAACCGCTCAGCCGCAACCAAGCCGGTCCGTTCAAAGGCCCGGTCACCGCATTCGTCAACGGATCGCAGTACAACGGCGACCTCGCATCGATTCCGCTCCGCGCCCATCAACAGATCGTTTTAGAAGTCGGAACGCCGGTCGTGCCTCCGCCGAATTACACGTTCCCGTTCGGGGACTAAGATGGCGGCATCGACCATTCCGGCAAAATTTGCGACTTTTTCGAGCTCGACAGGATGTCGACTTCAAAACTTTGTTTTCTCGAAAAAGCGCCTAAGTAGCAAAATTACATGGAGGTAATTTTGTGAGCGTTTTTGCCGGAATGGTAGTTGCCGCCATCTTAACAGTCATTCCGGTGCACGGTACTGTGCTCGCGGTCACCTCGAAAAATACCGCGATCGTGCGGAACGAAGCCGTAACCGGGATGCTGCCGTCGACCACGCGCGCGTACCTGATCGAACCGCAGCTGATTCTGAGCGCCGGCGCCGGCATCGACGGTTTCATCGACCAAAAGAGGCGGCCGTGGCGACTGTACGACGCGGCGTTAGCCGGGCCGTTCGTGGCCGGCGTTCCGCAAACCGGCAAAGTGATCGCGCTGGACATCGGCTCGAAGCTGCCGCAGACGCAGCTGGTCGATCAGCGCGGCCGGATGGTCGATCTGGCGGCGTTTCACGGCGTATCGCTGACGAGCTTCATCTTCACGCGCTGCAGAGACGAATGCCCACTCATCGCGGCAAATTTTGTCGCGATGCAGAAGCAACTCGATACGAGCCGCTTTCATCTCTTTTTGATCACGATCGATCCCATGTACGATTCGCCGTTCGTCATGGCACGTTACGCGCGCCGGTTCGGGATGGACCCGGCTTCTATCTCCGTGCTGACGGGCCAGCCGCACGATATTGCAACGTTGCTCGACCAATTCGGCATTACGTCGCTGCAGAACGGCGATGCCAACTTCATTCACAGCGACAAAGTTTTCTTGGCGTCACCGGACGGGCGCGTCGCCCAGATAGTACAGACCGCCGGCTTCACGCCCGGTTCGCTTGCCGCGCAGGCCCGGCATCTTGCGGGAATGGCCGGCAGTCCGTTCGGGCGCTTTCAATTGTGGCTGGTCGCCGGCGTGACCGCGCTCTGCGGCGGGAATCAGTTTGCCGGAATCGTCGCGCTCGAAACGGTCTTGTTTTTGATTATCGCCGGTATCTCGTTTGTGACGCTGGGATGGGTCGTGCGGAAGATCTGGGGGAGTACCTAAAGGCCCCGCTCAGAGCGCGAGCGCCCAACATTCCCGAGGCGAACATGGCGGCGACCACGAGCAGCATCATCGACAGGTTGGCCACGAGCAGCTGCAAGAGCAGCGGAACGTCGCCGGCGCGCTGTGCGAGCGCCAGATACGTATAGCGCAGCAGCGGAATCCCGGCAAGGACCACCGTCACGTCGGCGGCGACAATCACGACGAACAAAAAACGCGCCCGGATCTTTTTCATTGCGTCAGCATCGTGACGGCGTACGCGATTGCGACCGCCGTTTCGTCTGGGCTTCCCAGCACCAGCCGGAAACAATGCACGCGCCGCAGCAGCGCGATCGCGCGGGTGACGCGATCCATCAAATCGCCGCGCGCGTCGAACCAGCGCGTAATCGCCGGGAGCGCTGCGGCGGCATCGATGTGCTCAAGCGAAGCCGAAGCGCCGGACCCCGCAATCACAAAGAGCGCACCGAGCGGACGCGGTTGCGCGACGGCTTCGGATCCGAAATACATTTTCAGCGACAGCTCGGGCGGGTCGAGCGCCGCGTCGCGATCGGCCAGCAATAGCCGCGCGCCGGCGGCGCGCACCGACGAGCGGCGCAAGAACGGGTGCACCGTGATTCCGCGAATCAATGCGCGTTCGTCGGAATAGACATGCATGCCGCGGCGCACGCACGCGAGCATCGCGCTCGTCTTCGCCGAGTTGGAGTTTCCGGCGATCGCGATTGCGGCGCCTTGGTATTCCAAGGCGGCAGCATGTATCGATGCGATCTCGGAATCATAGCGGAAGACGGCAGACACAATAACGGCGTCAGCCAGAAAGACGATCGCGTCGGCGGGGAGCGGCCCTTGCGTCCAGCGCCACGACAGCGCGTGGTCGGACCAAAACGCATATCCCGCGCGCGCGGTCGAAACGTAATACCGGAAATCGGGCTCGCGCTCCGCGGCATGATCGGCGTAGCGCAGGCCGAAAAGGCGCGCGACCTCAGCGATGTCGGTGCGCAGTTCCATGACGACGCCGGCGATTTCACATCGCGCAAAATGAACGCACCGCTGCNNCGGCGTGCGACGTGTCGCCCGAACGGGTCAGCTGCTCCGCCCGAATCACTCGCATCGTGTTTTTCGCGCCATAGTGTCTAACAAGGTACCCAGCGTGGAGCGCGTGGCCCGGACAAGCGGCAGCCTGCCATGGCCGGCACAGGGCCTAAAGCAAGCGCTCGGGTAAAACGAAGCACGATGGGAGTCCCGAGAAAACCGGTTGCGCCGCCCACCCCGGAACAGTCGGCCTTTCTCGAGCGGGCGATCGAGCAATACGGCAAGGCGACCTATAATTTCGCCTACCGGCTGACCCATAATGAGGCGGATGCCCGCGATTTGACCCAAGAGGCCTTCATCCGGGTCTACCGGGCCTGGCGGTCGTTCCAGCCCGGGACGTCGTTTCTATCCTGGATCTACCGGATCGTCACGAATCTTCACCGGGACGAACTTCGCCGCCGAAAGGGACGTTATCAGGAAGAGATTCCCGAGGACAACGCTCCTCAGGAATTCGCGGGGGAACGCCCCCTGGCCGTGTCGCCCATCGAGGAGTACGTCGAGGGCCAACTGAGCGAACCGCTTGCGCGGTCGCTCGAGCAGCTCTCGGGAGACCAGCGCCAGGTGATCGTGCTCGCGGATATCGAGGAGTACAGTTATCAGGAAATCGCCGAAATTATGGGGTGCTCGATAGGAACGGTCCGTTCGAGACTCCACCGTGCCCGAGCGCTACTTCGCAGACTCGTACAGAGACAAATGGAGCAACAAAAATCATGACCGAGCATCTGAACAACCAACTTTTAATCGACTACATGCATGCAGGGCTCGCCCCGGAACAGGACGCGCGCGTTTACGCGCACCTCGAAGCCTGCTCAGGATGCCGCGCGGAATACGACGCCGAGCTGGCGCTGACCGATTTGGTGCGATCTTTTGCCGCCGCCGATACGCGCGAGCTTCCATCGTCGGTCAAAGCCGAGATTTGGGAACGCATTCGCGCGGCGCGTCCGTCACCGTGGGGCACATGGGCCAATTGGCTTCGCCCGGCTGTCTCGCTTCCGGTTGCGGCGGCGCTAGCGCTAGCGGCGTACTTCGGAACGTCCTATCTGGGACCGCATGGAGCCGCTCCCATCGATGCCGGTTACTATTTGCAAGACCACGCCGCACTCGACAGTACGGTGCCGTTTAGCGATCGCGCGACGGCCAGCGCCGCCGATCTCGAATCGGCCACGCCGAAAGCGCCCAGCGCCGTTGCCGTAACCGCTTCGTACACGGCGTACGCCAATCCATAGTACGCGTTCGCTCGCGCTCGCGCTGACCGGCACGCTCCTGCTGGGATCGGCGCAGCGCAGCGATCCCGCGCAACTCTTGCGGCAAGCCGTCCAAGCGTACGGCAAGATCTCGTACATCGGACAAATTCAAAGCGTGGACTTTGGAACCAGCCGCGCCGACGCGGTGCTTTTCCGCGTCGAACACCGCGCACCCGACAAGACTCGCCGCTGGTATCTGGCGCCCGAGTCGGTCTACGGCGATTCGATCATCAGCCGCGGCACGATGGAGTACGACGTCGACGTGCACCGCAACCGGATCGTCGTCGCCCGCAACGACGCGCTCGACGACCAGGTCGCCTTCGACGACAACTTTGGCTTGCTGCTCCGCAACTATAATGCGGTGATGGCGCCGGACACGAGCGTCGCCGGCCGCCGCGCCTATCAAGTGCTTCTGGTAAACAAATACACCGGCGAGACGGTCATCCGGCTTTCGCTGGACTCGCAAACGAAGCTCGTGCTCGCGCGCGACCGCTTCGGCGCCACCGGCACGGTGACGAGTCAATTGCGTTTCGAACAGATCCGGTTCACTTCGGCAATTCCCGAGCAGACGTTTGAAGTGCCGTCGGGCTATACGCAGGTCCACGGACAGGACGAGGCATTGCCGTCGAACGATTTGCGCGCGGTCGTAAAGTCCGCGGGCTTCCGCGCGCTCGGTCCGAAATATCTGCCCGAGGGTTTCTTGCCGGTCGCCGGCGAGGTGAACGACGTCAAGGGCATACGCACGCTGCACCTGCTGTATTCCGACGGCCTGCGCACGGTCTCGCTCTTTGAAAACGCGCGGGGCGCGGCAGTGGACATGAGCCGCTACACCGTCCACGCGACCAAACTTCAGGCACGCGACGCGCAGTACGTGCGCGATGGCGCGACGACCCTGCTGGCCTGGACCGACGGCGATCTGCATTTCGCGCTCGTCGGCGAACTCACGCTGGCCGAACTCACACGCATCGGATCGTCAGTCTAAGGTTTCGATCGTTTCGAGCAGCTCGCGCTGCGGCGCGGGAATCGCGGAGTCTTCCGCGCTGCTCGGCTCGCCGGTTTGCGGCGCATCGTGCGCCTCGATAATTGCGGCAACAGAACACGCCAGCGCCTCCAAATCGTAGCCGCCTTCTAAAACATAAGCCACGCGTCCGCCGCAATACTCTCGGGCCACGCGATCTATGAGCGCGCCGAGATGCGATGCGGCCTCCACGCCGACGCCGAGATCGCCCGCGGGATCGCCCGTGACGTAATCGAACCCCGCGCTGACGATCAGCAAGTCCGGCCGCACGCGGGCGGCCGTCGCGACGAGCAAGCGTTCCCACAGCGCCACGAAAGCTTCGGTTCCAAAATCGTGCGGCGGCAGCGGAACATTGACGATCGCGTCGCGCTCCGGGAGCGCGTAGTTTTCGTCGCGGCCGCCGGTCCCGGGATACGCCGGAAACGCATGAGTCGAAACGTAGGAGAGCCCGTCGCCGCTGACGGCTTGCGTGCCGTTGCCATGGTGATAATCGAAATCGACGATCAGCGAGCGCACGCCGAATTGTGCTTGCGCCGCGCGCGCCGCGATGGCGGCGTTGTTGAAGATGCAAAATCCCATGCCGCGCCGGGCATCGGCGTGATGACCGGGCGGACGAACGATCGCAAACGCGCTACCGCCTTGGTGCATCGCGGTTTCCATCGCCACGACCGCACCGCCGGCAGCCCTGCGCGCCACATCGAAAGAACGGACGTCGATGACGGTGTCGCCCGTGGAAAGATAGCCCGCGAAGTCAGCCATGCTCGCTGCTTCGGCGCGCACGAGATCGACGTACCCGGGCGCGTGCACGCGTTCGATCTCTTCCGCGGTTGCGTCGCGAGGCGTTATGACGTTTTCGAATCTTCCATTGCGGCGTAAGAAATCGGCGACCGCTTCAACGCGGCCCGGCGATTCCGGATGGGGTATGCCGCGTAAGTGATCGCCGTAGAGTTCGTCGTAGACGATTCTCAAGCCATTTAGTGTTTCTTTGTGGCCGGAACGGCGAGGGCGTTCACCTTGGCCTGGATTGCCTTATACTCTTTGGTGCCGGGCTTCATCAGCTTCAGCAGGCGCCGGAACGAAGCCGCAGCCTTGCCCGGCTGTTTCGTGCTCGTATATGAAACGCCCATCATGTAGAGATAGTCCGGGTGTTGATCGATGTATCCACGCAGCTGCGTATCGAGAATCGTGAACAGCTGAGCGGATTCTTTATAGTTCTTCATGCTGTAATCGGAGCCCGCAATGCATGCCAGCGTATCCGGATTGCGCACCATCTGAAACGACTGCGCGCACGCCTGGCGCGCTAATGCGTACTGATGACTAGAGACGTAGGCTTGCCCAAGCAGCGCGAACGTTTGACCGCTCGGGGCGACGCCGGCGAGCTGTTTGAGGTAGCGCGCCGCGTCGGCCGGTTTGCTTTGGCCCATCTTCAGCTGAGCGAGGTCGATCAGCGCGCTCGTATCGTTTTTGTCGATGCGCACGGCTTGTAAAAATTGCTGCTCGGCGCGTCCTGGCTGCCGGTTCGCCATCCAGTACTCGCCGTATGCGGTGTGAAGGCTCGAAATCGTTGGATACTGCCGGAAGGCGGCATCGTAAACGGCTTGCGCTTGTGACGGCTGCTTTGCGGTCGTGTACATTATCGCTTTTTGCACGATGATGCTTGCCTTCTCGTAGTCGTTGGTCGAAGCTGCAACGGCGTCGTCAAACGCCTGAGCCGATGCCGCGATATTGTTTTCCTTGGCAAGCACCCCGGCACGAAAGATGAGCGCTCGAACATTTTTTGGATCCAGCGCGATCGCGCGATCGATCGCCGTAAGCGCGTTGGGCAGCGTGTTTTGGGCAACCCACGTTTGCGCTTCCTGAATCAGCGGACTGATATCTTTCGTGTCCAGCATGTAGGCGGCCTCGAATTGTTTGCGCGACTCATCCCATTTCTGTTCTGATGCCAGCACCATGCCCAGCGTGGCGTATGCGCGCGGCTCGGTCTTATTAAACGTTACGGCGCGATTGGCAATGCGTTCCGCATCGGCGGAGCGCGGCGGCTTCGACTGCAGATACAACTGCGCAAGCTGCCCGAGTACGGCGAGATTGGTCGGCTCGAGATTGGAGGCCGCCTCGAAGTCCGTCGTCGCGGCACCCAGATTGCCTAAGGCAAGTTGCCCGGAACCGTCCAGGAAATAGACTTGCGCCGTTTTTGTGCCGAGCTGCATGACGTGCTGCGTGAGCTGCACCGCTGCTTGTGCGGCCTGCGGGGAACCCAATCCCAAGAACTGGCTTGCCAACTCGATCATTGCATCGCGATCGTTGGGGTTCGCTTTCAACACCGCCTGGAGCCGGGGAATGGCAATCTGGGGCGGCTCGGGCGAAGCGGTGGGGAGCGGAGCCGGGGTAGGAGACGGCGTTGCCGTCGCGCGCGCGGCGATCAGCGTTGCGTGCGCCGGCGTACCGGAGAAAGCAAGCGCCGAACCGAGTGCGGCTGCGAACGAGGCGAGCAATAGGAAACGTTTCAAGTGTTCGTCCTTATCGAAATGCTACGGTGTTAACGGCCCAGGGGAGGCGAACGTCACGTATGGGCTGCTTTCGCCTCTTGGACCAGCGTGGTGAGCGCGGGAATGATTTGAAAAAGATCGCCGACCACGAGCAAATCCGCGGTTTCGCCAATTGGTACGGTACCGTCCCGGTTGATCGCCACGATCGTCCCGGCAGTCTGCATTCCGACTTTATGCTGGATGGCGCCGGAAATGCCTACGGCGATGTAGAGCTGTGGGCTGACAATTTTGCCGGTCTGCCCGATCTGCAGGCTGTAGGGCACCCACCCGGCGTCGGCCGCCGCCCGGGAAGCGCCAACGGCGCCGCCGAGGGCCTCGGCCAGTGGTTTCAGCAGGGTCTCGAAAGGCTCCGGACCCCCGAGTCCGCGACCTCCGCTGACGACCACCGCAGCTTCTTCCAAGCCGATTTCGCCGGTCGCCTCTTCAACGTCGCTTTCAACGACCATGCCGTAGGTTTTCCCGGCCGGCTTTTCCAGCGGCACCAATTCCGCGCCGGTCGCTTGCAGCTGCGCGGCAAAAGCGTTCGGACGCACGGTGATGACGCCGTAGTCGCCGCCTTTAAAGGCGCAGGTCGTTATCGTCGAGCCTTGCAGTTTCGGCGCGATACAGTGCACGCGGCCGTTTTCGACGCGCAGCTCGGTGACGTCGGAAGCCAAACCCGCATCTAATCGTGCTACGATCCGCCCGGCAACATCGCGCCCCAGCATCGTGTTCGGCACCAAGATAGCGGCGGGTCCGGTTACTTTCGCGACGGCTTCCAAATAATCGACGACCGGATCGAGCAGAAACTTGTCGACGTCGGCGTCATCGGTGTGAAAAATCTTGTCGAGCGGATGATTTTGCAGCTGCCGCGCGAGCGCTGCCGATCCGACCCCGGCGACAAGCGCATGCGCCTTGCCGCCGAGCGCATCTGCCAAACGGCGCGCCTCGGCCGCCAATTCAAAAGTGACCTTGCGCGTTTGTCCGCCGTTGTGTTCGACGAAGATGATAACGTCGCGCATCAGACGAGTTTCCGTTCGCGCAGAAAATCGAGGATGGCTTGCGCGCCGGAGGCGCCGTCGGCGGCCTCAACGACCTTTGCTTTTTCGCGCGCTTTCGGCGCGGCGATCGCGACGACTTCCATTTTTGCGCCGTCGCTGCCCACCGGACGATCGATGCCGCAATCGGCGGCAGAAAGCGTTGATATCGTCTTTTTCTTGGCGCCCATGATGCCTTTGAGCGATGCGTAACGCGGTTCGCCGACCGCCATCGTCACCGTCACCAGGGCGGGAAGCGGTCCGGAAACAACTTGGTAGCCGCTGTCGGTTTCGCGCTGCGCTTTAATGCGGCCGTTGC
Source organism: Vulcanimicrobiota bacterium (assembly GCA_003136355.1). GTDB lineage: Bacteria > Vulcanimicrobiota > Vulcanimicrobiia > Vulcanimicrobiales > Vulcanimicrobiaceae > Rubrimentiphilum. The sequence goes on from PLED01000068.1 coordinate 31,637, forward strand.
CGATCTCTTCGATCTTCCGCACGTTGGTGAGTCCGGGCACGCCTAAATATTCAGCCAGCGCGCCGGGCACGCCGCCGGTGTTGCCGTCGTCGGAAAGTGCGCCGGAGAGAATCACGTCGAAACCGGTTTTCTTCAGCGCCTGCGCCATGGCGTATGACGTAACCGAAACGTCGCTGCCTTCTAATGCCGGATCGCTCAGCATGACGGCGTCGTCGGCTCCCATGGCAAGCGCTTTACGCAGCGACTCTTTCATGCTCTCGGGCGCCATCGTAAAAATGGTGACGGTCGTAGCCTGCCCTGAGCCTGTCGAAGGGGCCCCGATCTGCTCTTTCAATTGAAGAGCAGCTTCGATCGCGTATTCGTCGAACGGGTTGAGCGCGGTCTCAATACCGGCGCGCACTAAACGCTTCGTGCCGGGATCGATGCGGCGGACGGCATTCGGATCCGGCACGAGCTTTACGGTTACAACGATCTTCACGCGCGGAAAAGACCTCCAAAAAAACTGAAGACCCCGGAAGGGGTTCGGGAGAACCCGGGTTCATTGTGTTCGCTATGGTTGCGCCCCTGCTTACGGCCGTGCTCGTCGCTGCGGCGGCGGCCTCGCCCTCGCCGTCCCCGTCGGCCGACCCCTGTGGCGGAGCCACGACAAATCTGTTGGCGACGCTGAACCGGCCGACAATCGGCTTTAGCGCGTGCGCGGTGAAGCCGCGCGAAAGCTTGTGGGAAGTCGGATACGTCAACCTGATTCAAAACGACGGATCGCATGCCGCGTCTTATCCGCAGGGTTTCATTCGTTTCGGCGCGTCGCCGCGCTTGGAATGGGATGTTGTCGGTCCGAACTATCTAGTCCAAAAGGGCGGCGGCCTTCCTCAGCGCGGCTTCCTAGACGGCGGGCTCGGTGCGAAATATGAGTTTTTCAGCGGGCCGTCCGACACAGCGGCGCTCGATCTGCTCTACATTTTTCCGACCGGATCCGCGCTGTTTACGGCCGGCGCACCCGTTGCGACGCTGAATTTCGATTACGGTCACTCGCTTTCGCCCGTCGCGGGGGTTGCCACAACGATTGGCGTGCAATCGTCGTTCGCACAAACGCTTGACGGACGCGCAACGCGTTTCACGTCGCTTCTGCCCTCGATTGCGTTTACGATTCAGAGCAATCCACGCACGCAATTTTACGCGGAGTGGTACGGGCAAACGAGAATTCGTCCCGACGGAGGAACGCTCTTTGGGTTGGACGGCGGCATTCAGTTCTTGCTGCGACCGAACGTCGAGATCGACGCCGAACTCGGCCAAACGGTCACCGATTTAGCGCGCGGACACTATTTCGGTTTTGGGATCGGAGTGCGGCCTTAGGCGAAGCTGCTAGACCCCGTGGAAATACAGAGCAATCAAGGCTGGGATCAAGATCGCCAGCGTGACCTGTATACTTGACACAATATCGCGTATACGCTACATTATGTCGCATGAACACGCCAAATCCTACCGCTGTGGCCGGCCGCCGCTATGCCACCGAGTTCTCGATTTCGATGGTCGCTTATGCGGTCGTGCTCATCATCAGCATAACAACGATCGAGCACGGCTTGTCGCCGGCGCTCAAACTGGTCTTCGCACTGCTGCCTCTTATCCCGATCGCATTCGTCTTTGCAGCGATCGTACGGTACATGAGCAGCATCGACGAGCTGCAGCGGCGGATTCAAATCGAATCGCTTTCGCTTGCGGCAGGCATTACCGCGCTGCTCGCCATCACATACGGATTCCTAGAAACCGTTGGATTGCCGCATTTGAGCGCATGGTACACCTACGCCGCGGTCATGGTCGCTTGGCTGATCGCGCAGCCGTTCGTGGCACGACGGTATCGCTGATGCGCAATCGCATCCGCGTTCTTCGTGCCGAGCACGAATGGTCGCAAGCCGAAGTGGCCGATCGCCTCGGCATCGCACGCCAAACGATAAACGCCCTCGAAACGGGGAAATACGCACCGAGCCTTCCGCTGGCTTTTAAGATCTCAAAGCTATTTAAGAAACCAGTCGAAGAGATTTTCGATCCGGCTTCCGAGGAGTCATAAATGCGCCACCTCCTTCTTGCCCTAGCTCTCGCCGTATTCGCTTCGACGGCGGCTGCGCGTGCGACCATTCCTCCTCCGCTTCCGACTCCGGCGAAATCTTTCGATGCGGGCTCGCTTCACGTCGACGTTTATGGAACTCCCGGAAGGCGTGCACTGGTTTTTATTCCGGGTTTAACCTGCGGACCGTGGGAATGGGCGGGCGAAATCGCGCAGCTCTCTCCGTCGTACACCATTTATGCGCTGACGCTACCCGGCTTCGATGGTCATCCCGCGATCAAGACTCCGCTCTTCCAAACGGTTTCCGCCGACTTTTGGACGCTTCTGCAAACGGAGGCGATCGTCAAACCGACCGTCATCGGCCACAGCTTGGGCGGAACGCTCGCCATCATGCTCGCCGAGCAGCACTCGGACAAACTGGGTGGTGTGATTTCGGTCGACGGCCTTCCGACCTTTCCCGGCATGGACAGAATGACGGCCGATCAGCGGACGCAAGCCGCGGCGCAGATGACGACCGCTATGGCACAGGCGTCGACGCCGGCGCAGTTCGCGGCAATGGAAAAAACGTACGTGTTGCCCAACCTGATGACAGCGCCGGACGACATCGCCGTCGTGGCTCCGCTGACCGCGCGCAGCGATATTGCGGCGACTGCGGCCTGGACCGCCGAAGACATCGCGCTCGATCTGCGTCCGCAACTCACGAAGGTCGGCACACCGCTTCTCGTAATCGCGCCGTATGACGCCGCGTTCGAGGGTAAAGTGCTACCGGATGCCGCCGCAAAGCGCGGCTATTACGAGTCGCTGCTGGCGAACGACCCGGCCGCAGACGTGCAAATGATCGAGCCTTCACGGCACTTCATGATGTACGATCAGCCGCAGAAACTCCACGCCGCTATCGCGGCGTTTGTAAGACAGCACCCACCAGGTTAGGAATGCGCTCCGAACTGAATTCCAAGTTCGATTTCGCGCGGAATGCTCCAATGGTTGCCCTGCGCATTTTGGTACGTAATCCAATAGCGGTCGTTAAACATGTTGCGTACGCGCAGCGTCAGGGCTGTTCCGTTGCCGAGGCCAAAGCCTTTTTCGAGATCGAAGGTAGTGTGCGGAGGGACTTTGCAGGCCGAGCTATCGGGCTGGCAGGACGCCGAAGAGAGCCCGCTTCCGTACTCGCCATCCACCGAGAACCAGCCGCCACGCAAGTCGTTTAGGATGAGGCCGCCGTTGATATCCCATCGCTGGTCGTGGTCGGCGGGCGTCCAATCATCCGGCGCGCCAAAGCACGGTGCTAGCAGCTGCGTTTCGCACCCCTTGTTTACCGAGTACGTATGCGTTACGGATGCATAGACTCGGCTTTGGCGCAGCAAGGGGCGCTCGAAGTAGAGGCTCTGCGTCGCAATGCGGCCTTGCGCATAGTTAATGTCCTGGTGCAGATTGGTCGTTCCGACTTGCGTGTCGTCAATAAGATCTGTCGCGTTTCGCTGCGCGATGCGAAAGCCCAAATTCCCAGCACCAACCGGCAAGTGGCCGCCGATTTCGTAAACGGAATCACGTTGAGGACGCAGGTCGAATTGCGCGAGTGTTGGCTGATTGGGAAGATTGAGCAATTGCGCCGCGGCCGGAGAAACGTTCTCGAACGAAAACGGCGTGAAGAACCGCCCGTAATAGACGTACAAACTGCCCCGCTGCCCGAAGAGCCGGGTCAGTTTTACGCGCGGGCTGATCTGTCCGAAGCCAGAGTCGAACTCGGTCGACGAGAGCCGGAAACTGTCTGCGCGTAAGCCGTAATCGAGCTGATAGGCTTCGCCGAGCTTCCAGCTGTCCTGGATGTAGACGGCCTCGGTGTTGCCGTTGTTCGGCGCGTTATCGGTAACGGTTGTGGCGCCGTCCGGCATGGCCGGCGTGAGAATCGGCGCCAAGAAATTGCCGGGCTGCAGCGTGACGGCGTAAAGCTTGTTGATCCGCGTTCGGTCGTAGAATCCACCGACCCTGACCTCATGCTTCGCACTACGCACGTCGTCGTCGATCGTGAAGCGATAATCGAATGCCGTGCGATCGGCGAATAGCGAGAACCCGCATGCGGACTGGGTGCCATTTGCACAGTCGTCCGGCGCACCGCCCCCATCGATGTTCAAGGCCTGGCCAAAGGCGAAGTCGTTAGATGGGTCTCCGAAATCGCGAATCCGGGACCGCTTGAACGAGAGATCGTACGTCAGCGCTCCGGATTTTAGGAGATGGTGGTAGTTAAAGGTCGCAAAGAGATCCTGTTGCGTCTCATTGTCGTCCGTGGCCGCCGGCCCTCCGTTCAGGACATCGATCGGTATCTGAAAGGTCCGGTAGGCATTGCTGAGTGTGACGTTCCAATAATCGTTTCCGAGCGGCTGGGTAAACCGCACGAACTCGTTGACGTTACTCCCGGTGTTATGCGGAGAGTCGAAGTTGGGCGGGTCCAGGGAGCGCTCGTTGCGCTCGCCGCGCACGTTGAAGACCAAGCTTCCCGAGCCAACGTTCGTGTGATATCCAAGGCTCGAGTCGTAATGCGCGAACGCGCCACCGAATGTGTAACCACTCAGGCCACGCGTGCCGGTGCCGACCTTCGTGTTGATGTTGATGACGGATGCGAATCGCTCGCCGAACTGAGCGGGATATGCGCCCTGCAGCACCTCGGCATATGAAATATCTGCCGGGTCGAACTCTGTTCCGATGTTGCGATTGAGCTCTTGCGGAATGGAGACGCCGTCTACGATGTAGTTGATGTCGCCGTGATCGCCGTTAATGTGCACCACGCCGTTTGCGCCTCGCGCTGCTCCCGGCAGCTGCACCAGGATTTCGGAGAGGCTTCCCTGACTCGGCGCTCGGCTCAACGCAAGGGCGTTCAGCGTTAGATCTGTTCCACTGCCTTTGACTGGCACTGGCCGCACGGCATTGACGGAGCCGATCGTCTTTAAAAGTTCGATGCTCACGTGGGCGCCGCCCGAGGACAGATCAACTTGTACTGCGCCACTGCCCTGCGGAGCGCGAGCGGAGACTTGATAGGTTCCCACCGGCAACCCGTATATCGCAAATTGCCCCCGCTGATCCGAGGTGGCGTGAAGAACCAGATTGTTGCCGGCGACATCGATAACGGCGGCCGAAACGGGTTTCCCCCCGGCAACCACCTCGCCGGAAATGAACGTGCCAGTTTGGGCGAAGGCCGTCGCGCACGGCAAGAAGAGTAAGAACGCCACGGCACAGCCGCCGGCTCGAATCAAGAGTCTCATCGCCTGCCCATTTCGGTATATAGGAATCAGTTCCTATTAAAAGGCACCAGAATTACTAGATGAGAATGGTTAGCAATTAGCGATAGCGAAATGATCGTCATGGCAAACGCGCCACGCAACACAAAGCAGCGACGCACCTTGGATCAGGTGTTCGCCACAGCAGATCAGCCGCTGAGCGTCGAGGAAGCATGGGTTCGCGTTCGGAGGCTTCAACCGCGCGTCGCGTTGGGAACCGTCTATCGCAACGTTCGAGAACTCCTGGAACACGGCGAGCTAGCCGTTGTGCACTTTCCGGGACAAGCGGCGCGCTATGAATTAGAAGGAAAGGCGCACCATCACCACTTCGAGTGTCGCTCCTGCAATCAGGCGTTTGATCTGAGCGGTTGCACCGATAATGTTCGCTTCAAGGTTCCGCGGAGTTTCAGGGTCCACGGCCACGAGATAATCGTCTACGGGCTCTGCGCGAAGTGCGCGGCCAAGAAGTGAACTGAGTCGCCTAGCCGGTTCTAGACGTGCTCGTCGGGTTCGGCGTGGTGCGCGTCTTTTTGGTCGTCGGCGTTCGGGTTTAAATCGGTATCCCCGTAGACGGCTTCAGCCGACTCTACCTCGTCGGTTTCGCGTTCTGCTTTGGCTTCATTGTCCAGACGTTCGCGTTCCATAGATGCTCCTTAGTCTTCACGCACGCCGAGTTCGTCTAAGTGCCGGCGCATTTCTTCCGGGTCGGCGTAAACGCGGAATGCTCCGGCTTGTTCCAACTCCTGTTGCCCATAACCGCCGCTGAGTACGCCTACGCCTAAGAAATTCGCGCGCCGCGCGGCCAGCATATCCCACACGCTGTCGCCAACGACCATCGCGTCAACGTCTTTGACATGAAGTCGCTGGGCCGCGGTCAGGAAGAGATCGGGATCGGGCTTGGCGCGTTTTACGTCTTCGCGCGTGATGGTTTTTTCGTCGTTCCGGCCCAAAAGCTCGAGCATCGGTCCGGCGTTTGCGCGCGTGCCGCTCGTCGCAATGATGTAAGGAATCTTCAGCTCGCGCAGTTCGGATAGGAGTTCGCGCGCGCCGGGAAGCGGAGATATCGAGGGGATGCGGCGCTTGAACTCTTGCTCGTGAAGCTCGCTCAAGCGCTTGATGATGTTTTCGTCGAGCGGCATATCGAGCTCGCGGGCGAGCGCGCGAATCATCAAACCGCCGCTCATGCCGATACGCCGGTGGATTCGCCAAACGGAGAGATCGAAGCCGCATTCACGCAGCGCGGCATGCCAAGCCGTGACGTGCTGATAGACGCTGTCGACCAGCGTGCCGTCGAGGTCGAACACACACAGAAAATCAGCCATCGCTGTCAACTTTGCGCCGGGCCGGTCATACTCCGCAACAATCTGTGTGTTGGCAGGGTGGCCGGTCACGTGCGACCTTAGCCGCCATGATCGCGTTTCGTTCCTCGTGGGCCTTTGGGCGAGCCGTGTCATGAGCCGATCCCGCGTCGCCGCCGTCATCCTCGCCGCCGGCGAGGGCACC
>PLED01000047.1 GCA_003136355.1 Vulcanimicrobiota bacterium
GCGGCGGCGTCGGCTACTTTTTGTCCGTGCTCGTCGGTGCCCGTCTGGAAGCGCGCTTCGCCTGCGGCGCGCGCCGTGCGCGCGAGCACGTCGGCCACGATCGTCGTATAGGCATGCCCGATGTGCGGGTCGCCGCTGATGTAATAGATAGGCGTCGTGACGTAAAAGGAACGCACTTAACCGCTATTCCCCGCGAGCGCGTTTTCGCTTGCCCGCTCGCGCATAGATGGCGCTGCGCTCGCCAAAACCTTGCGCGGCCAGCGTCTTCGCGACCGATGCGACGCTCTGCGAATCCGCCAGCAGCGCGTCGATGCGCGCATCGAGCTCGCGCGGCGAGTGCGAAACCGGCTTGGCCGGCGACGGAAGAACGACCAGTGTGATCTCGCCGCGCACGCGTTCGGGCAATGCGGCGGCGACTTCTTCGGCCGTACCGCTCAACTGCTGCTCAAACCGCTTGGTGTATTCGCGCAGCAGAAAGACGCGCGCCGCCGGATCGAGCGCCGCGAACTCGTGCAGCGTTTCACGAATGCGGTTGGGCGATTCGTACCAGATGCTCGCAATTCCCAATGCAAGCGCGGTTTCCAGCGCAGCTTTCTTGGCCGAGGCCGTGCGCGGCGGAAATCCCTCGAAGATGAAGCGAGCTATTGGAAATCCTGAAAGAACGGCGGCGCCGAGCGCGGCGTTCGGTCCGGGCAAAACTTCGACGTCAATGCCGGCTTCACGCGCGGCGGCAACGAGTTCGGATCCGGGATCGGAAATGCCGGGCGTACCCGCGTCGGTAACGACTGCCACGAGCGACGTCCGCGCGCGCTCGAGGATCGGGCCGGTCGCGCTGCGAGCGTTCTGCTCGCGGTAGCTGCGGATCTCTTTGCCGGGCAGCGAAAGCGCGGAGATCAGCCGGCGCGCGACGCGCGAATCTTCCGCGACGACGAGCTCGCACTCTTTGAGCACGTCGATCGCACGGAGGGTGATATCGCGAAGGTTGCCGAGCGGAGTCGGCACGAACACGAGCGGCATGACTGCGGAGTTCGACATTGAGCACATCCCTCCGGGGATGGCGGTCGAGATGTACGTTAGTCCATCGTGCCCATACTGCCGGGCGGCACGCGAGCATTACGATCGCGTGGGGACGCCGTACACGGTCTATGACGCTGCAAACGACCCGCAGCTGCGCGAGCGGATGCTGGCCCTGACCGGCGGCGATCCCACGGTTCCGGCCATCACGGTGAACGGGAAATACGTGCGATCCGGCTGGGGTTCTCCCCCGCGCGGTTGAACGGTTTGAGCACCGCCCGGTCGGGCGGGACAGCCACTCGCTAAGGCCGGAGGGGAGGAAAGCCGATACTAGCTCCTGCATGACGCTGACCCGAACGCTCCCGCGGCTCGCGCCTTCCACCGTTAGGCGGCCGCGGCTCGAACGCTGGCTCGCGGCGCACGCCGGAATTCCGGTGCGGCTCTTGATCGCACCCTCGGGATTCGGAAAAACGACCCTTCTTTTAAAGTATATTCCGGAGAGCCAGATATCGGCGGGCTATTGCGCGCTGCCGGCCGGGTGCGGGCCGGCCGCGCTTTTCGCAGCTTTGGCGGCGGCACTCGCGCTGCCGCGCGTTCCGCAATCTTTCGACGATGCGATCGCCCTGCTCCAAGGTTTGCGCGGTCCGGTCGAGCTGATCGTGGACGACGCCGATAACGCGACGCCGCAAGCGATCGCGCACCTGCACCGTCTCGTCGAGAGCGCGCCCGACAGCATCAGCTTCGTCTACGCCGCACGCGCGCGCGACGCGCTCGACGCGAAAACGTGGATCGCGCGCGGCTTAGCCGTGCTCTGCGACTCGCGCAAACTCGCCTTCGATGCTGCGGAAACGCAACTGCTCGCCGAAGCCTGCGGCGTGGCGCACGGCGATACCGACATTTCGAGGCTTATCGAAGAAAGCGACGGCTGGGCCATCGTGCTGAGCGGTGCCGTGCGCTGCGCTGCCGAGGACGGCCGCTCGCTGAACAGCGCGTTCGAGAACTGGCGCGCGCGCTACGGCCAGCTCTTCACGGAATTCATCGCGGCCGAGCTTGAGAGCGCCGCCGAGGAAGATCGCGCGCTGCTGCGCGGCATCATGGCGGGCGCGCTGCCCGACGACGAGGAGCGCTTGCAGCGGCTCGAAGCGGCGGGACTGTTCGTGATCGACGATGCGGGCGGCTGCCGTCCGCTCCGTCCGATCCGGCACTTGCGCGGAGGCCGCGTGCGCTCGCCGCAAACGCAGCTCGCGCCGATGTCGGCGCGCATGTTCGGCCACTTCGAGGTGCGCATCGGCGGCAGCGAGATCGCCTGGATACGTAAACGCGATCAGCAGATCATGAAATACTTGCTCCTCAAACCCTCCGCATCGGCCACGCGCACCGAACTTGCTTCGATTTTTTGGCCCGATGCGGATCGCCAGCTCGCCGCGCAGAGCGTTCGCACGGCCTGCAGCAACATCCGCAAAGCTATTGCGGCAATCACCGGCTACGCTGTGGTGGAAAGATACTTTCGCGCCGATCCCGATGTCGCGCTCGAGCTTTCGCAAGTCGCGGCCGACGTCCGCCGGTTCGGAGCGCATGTCGCCGACGGCGACGGCGCGTTCGACCGCGGCGACCTGGAAGAAGCGGCGGCGCGTTATCGCGCGGCCGAAGAACTCTACGCCGGACGCCTGCTCGAAGCCGACGCGCCCGAAGCGTGGTTCGCGGCGCACGCGCAACTGCTCGAAGATCGCTACGTCATCGTGCTCGAACGTCTCGCACAACTCGCGTTCGATGAAGGTGACATGAAGGGCGCCGCTGATTACGCTTACCGCGTCGCGCAGCTGCGGCCCGATTCCGAAGGACTCGTGAAGATGCTCGGCACGGTCGCGCCGCAGTACCGCATTCCTTCGGCTCCCGCTTCGCTCGAAGAACGAAGACGCAACAAGCGCGATAGTGCGTAAACCGGTTCTCGCCGCGCTCGTGATCGCGGCGTGTGCCGTCTTAGCTTGGCAACTCGTCGTCAATGCTCAAGGGCGCATGCTCCTGGGCGATTTTCGCGCGTTCTATTGCGGTGGAGCGACGATGCTGCACGGAGCCAATCCCTATAACGCGGGTCCGTTGCTGCACTGCGAAGAGGTTCCCCAGCCGTTCGGACTGCACACGGCGCGCGACCGCGTCGATCTGCCGGCACCGTTTCCCGGATACGCGCTCGCGCTGTTCGCGATCTTCGCGCTGCTTCCTTATCCGATCGCCGCAGCCGCGTGGTTCGTGTTGCTGGTCGCATGTACGGCGCTGGCCTGCGCGTTCACCGCGCGATTAACCGGTCGTCCCGCGTACGCCGTCCTGATGCTGCTCGCGGTCGCGTTTAGCGTTGCGGTGATTCCGTACGGCGAACTCGCGCCCATCATTTTCGCTGCGCTGGCGGGCGGCGCGCTGGCGCTGCGGCGCGGACCCAACGCGCCGCTGATCGCTGCGCTCGCAATTATCGCTTTGCTGCCGCATGTGGCGCTGCCGGTTTTTTTGGCGCTCTTCATTTGGAACCGCCCGGCACGTATGCCCGTCGCCGTGCTCTGCGTGGCGCTCGCCGCGATCGATCTGATCACCGGCGGCCCTCAGTTGGCGGTCTCGTATTTCACGCGCGTGTTGCCCAATCACGCCGCGTCGGAGATCGGTTTTGTCACGCAGTACAGCATGACGTGGTTCGCGCAAGGTTTAGGCGCGCCGGATGGTGTCGCGCTCGCTGCGGGAAATATCTCTTATCTCGTGATGGTCGTGCTCGGAGTTTGGCTGGCGGGCGCAGCCGCTCGCAGGTTTGCGGATCCAGCGTTTCTCCTAGTGATTCCGGCAGCGCTGGCGGTGACGTTCGGATCGTTCATTCACTACAGCGAGATCACGCTGGCTTTTCCGGCGGCGCTGTTGCTTTACGTGCGTACGCGCGGCACCGCGCAAAATTTCGCCGCAGCTGCGCTGGTGCTGGTCGCGCTGCCGTGGCAGTCGATTATCACGCAGCCTGGCCTCGTTGCGCCGGTCGTCGCCGGAACGATCGCGATCGTGTCGGTCGTGCTGCGTGGTTCCGTGCAGTCGTCACTTCGGGTCGGGCTGGGGGCCGCGCTGTTTTGTGCTTTGGCGATCGTGCTCGCCTGGCACTTCGGTCCGCAGACCGCGCCGCATGCGGCGGGCACGGCATTCGATCCGTTGCTCGCCGAAGCTTCGTGGGCGCGCCATATCTCCGATCAAACGTCGAGCTCGGGATTGGTGTGGTGGATTCCGAAATTGCCGACGTGGATCGGCTTGGTCGCGTTAGCGCTGGGCGGTGCGTACGCCGTCGCGCACAAAGACGACGTAACCGGCGTCGTGATAGAACACGCGCCAGCCGGGACGTAGTGCCAGAACCTGCGCGAGCGGGCGTCCTGCTTTGGCGAGCACGGCATCGACGGAGTATTTATCGAGAATGGCCGACCAGCGCGGCGTCACCTTTTCGACGTCGAGATAAGCCAGCCACACTCCGGCCGGAAACGGATCGCATCTGCCGTCCAAAAAGACGCGCAGATTTTTCTTCTCCAGCGCCATGCTGCACCACGCGAAGTCTTCGCAGTACAGACGATGCTCGCCGGGGGCCGCCGCGAGCGCCGAGACGGCCGGTCCGGGCAGCGATGAATGCGCGATCGCCGGCACTTGGTTCAGCGTCAGCACGATCGCGAGGGCGGCGGCCGCGCTCGCTCCGGTGACGAGCAGCTCGCTGAACCGTTCGCTCAAGACGACGTTCAGGCGTGCGTGCTGCGGGATCGCGTTGCTCAAGCGCTGCGCGACCATCGGTGCAATGACGAGCGCGCACAGCGGCATGTGTCTGATCGCGGTGAACGCCAGGCAGACCGTCACGGCAAAGAGCATACCGTCGCGCCAGCGTTCGCGCGGCGCCGCGATGCCGAAGTAGCAGCCCATCGCAATCAGCGGCAGCAGGCCGGCGAAGAACGCCGGAATCGTCAGATCAGGCGGCTGCCATTCGCTGATCACGCTGCGGATCGTGCTCGTTTGCAGCTGTACTGCGTATACCGGCAAGTGCCACGAAAACGGCGTGACAAAGACGGCGAGTACGGTGGCGAACGTCAGCAGCACGTTGCGCTCGACACGGACGCTCCAGCCGCGATCTTCGATCGCCGTTCCGAGCGTCCAAAATGCGACTAAGACAGGGACGATCAGAGCGCTCGCGTGAATGTTGGCCCAAATCACGGTCAGCGGAACGACCAGAAAAACGAGCGGCGACTCGATGTCGAGCAGCAGCATGATGATTGCGAGCAGCGCCCATCCGAAGACTTGCGCGCGCACTCCGAAAGACTGCATCATCGCAAAGCCGACGAGCGCCGTCGTCAAGGCGGTCGCGAACGTGGAAGCTCCGCGCCGGTGCGCGCGCCACGCCGTAACCGCGAGCGCGCAAACGCCGGCCAATGCAGTGACGATCGCGAGCAGATAAAAATGTCCGGTGGGGAGCGTCGCCGCGACGGCGGTGCTGAAGAGCCATTCCTGCGCAATCCAGCGCGCGCCGCTGGCCGTAAACGTTTCCAGTCCGAGCTGCGTCGGAATGTGGTGAAGCGCAAGCACGCGTTCTCCGAGCCACTGCTGCCAAGAGAGATCCGCGTCTTGTCCGGGATAGTGCCAGGCCACCGCTGCGAAGCGCGCGCCGAAGATCGCCACGACCGCCCAAGCGATTCTCATTGGCCGGTCATTTTCTGCAGCAGAATCGCACCGCCGGCGGAGATCGAGCTGTGCCATCCGCCCGCGTGCAGCAGCGAGACGAGACGATCGTTTTGTTCGGCGAGGATGCCGTCGATGTTCGCGTGGCGCAGCTCGTCTTGCCAGTTGCCGATCGCATTGGCGACGTCGCGCTGTATCTTGCGCGCGGCCGGTGCGGAAATGCCCGCGCGATCGTCGAGCACGACCGAAAGCGCACGGTTCTTTACGAGCGAGGCGGCGTCGCACCAGCGCGGCTGCACGCAGAGCACGTAGTGCGAGCCGGGACGGTGAAGCAACACGCTCAGCAACGGCGCGACCGTTGGGCGCGGCCAGGCCACGGTCTTCGGTTCGACCGCCGTAATCAAAGCGATAAACGCAAAAGCCGCGGCCGCGAACGCCAATCCATACGCTGCCAGCGAACCTGCCGGCTGCTGTCGCCGTTCGAGATAATAGCTCGCGACGGCGTCGGCGACGATCGGCGCCGCCACGATTCCGAAGAAGGGGAGATTACGCGCGTCGGCCAGGCAGAGCGCGAGCAGCGCAAAAAAGACGAATGCGTCGCCTAGCCGTTCGCGCCGGCGGATGCCGTAAAGTCCCGCCACCACGACGATCGCGGCAAATCCCAGATCCGGCGCCGAGATCGCTCCCACCCAGAGCCGATCGCGCTGCGCTCCGCCGAGCAGCGAATCGAGATAGAGCGCGTGCGCGCCGTACGCGGAGAATACAGCGGTGTGGAATTGCACGAGCGAAACGCCGATGCACGCGGCGCCGGCGATCGCTTTGCGCGCGGCAACCGCGTCGAAACGGCGCCGTTCGATCAGGCTCGCAACTACCGACAATGTGACGATGAGCGCGCCCATCGTGGCTCCGCCTTGCACGAGTTCCCAAGCGGCGGTGATCGCGACGATCGCTGCCCAGCTCCACACGTCGTCGCGATCCAAGAGCAGGCAAATCGCGGCGATGCAGAGCCATGCGACCGGATCGAGGCTGACGCCCAGCCGGCCGACCAAGCAGAGCGCGATAAACGTCGCGGCCAAGCCGACGTGCCAGTCGGAAGCGCCGCGCAAACGCGTGCGCCACGCGGCGAGCAGCAGAGCGGCTGCAGCGACTGCGGCGCACAACCCCAAGACGAACGAAAAACCGAACGTGTGCAGCAGCCACGTCGCGCCTTTTCCGCCGAGCAGATTCGGATCGCGCAGCTGCACGAAGAATTCCGGCAGCGCGCGGCCTATTGAGATGAACGCCGTCGCGATCGCGAAGGCGACGATTGCCGCGGAGAACCGGCCTTTCACTGCGAGAGCTCCAAACGATCGCCGGGAAGAAGATCGCGCCCTTCGAGCGCGCCCGCGCCGAGTTCGACGACGTTACGCGCGCCGAAACACGCGAGCGCCGGACGGTTGCGCTTAACGCGCGCGAAGGTGCGCACGACGCGCTCGTGATCGTCCAAGAAAATGACGTCGATTTTCGCGCGCATCAGCAGCGTATGGATGGCCCAGCAGTCGCGAAACCACAGACCTTCGTCGGGTTCGACGACCTTGCGCGGGATTAGTCCGGCGAAACGCTCCCACCAGCCGTCCGCAATGTGGACGTTTTCGGCGATGACTTCCCCGGTCGTGAGGTTGCGCAGTTTCGGCACGGCGGCACCTAACGCAGAATTCCGAGCGGTATCGCCAAGCCGATTGCGGCCGCCAAATACGGCGCGAAGGCGATTGGACCCGAACGGTGTCCGCGCGCATAGCTCAGGACGACGGCGACCAAACAGGCCAGCGCAAATGCGAGCACTGCGGTTTGCGCGCCGAGCAGCGCGCCACCCAGCGCGACCATTTTCACGTCGCCCCAGCCCATTCCGCGGCCGCGCGAAAGCATTGCCGCCAATGCGAACGGTACGAAGGGCACCGCTGCCGACAGAAAAGCGAACCAATCGTGCTGCCAAACGGCGAGCACCAGAATCAATCCCAGCGGTCCGAGCGTGAAGACGTCGGGGACGATGCCGCGCGTCGTGTCAGTGATCCAAATCGCAACGAGCGCGACGCAGACGATCGCAATCAGAAGAACTTGACCTTGGGTAGCGTGCGTCGTAACGACCGCACCGATGACCGCGCACGCCGCGACCAATGCTCCCACCGGCGCCTTGCCCGGTACCGGACCGTCAGGGAATGCTTCGATCCTCTCGGCATACCATAATCCCAAGATCGCGCCAACATAGCCGGTGGCGGCGAAAAAGATTGCTCCGAGCAATGCAGCGGCGATCATTGTGAGAAATAATTCGCGACGAGCGCGCCGAAGATGACGACGAAGATCGCGGGCAGCATAAAGAGCGCCATCGGGAAAACCATTTTAACCGGCAGCTTGGCGGCGTGTTCTTCGACGAGCATAATGCGTTGGTTGCGGACATCTTCAGCGAGTTCGTTCAAAACGTTGGAGATGTTCGTACCGAGCCGTTCCGCTTGCGTGATAGCAGTGACCGTCGTCGTGAACTGCTGCTGCTGCAGCCGTTCGGCGGCACCGCGCAAAGCATCGGAGCGCGACCGGCCCAGCCGAATCTCCGACAGCGTCGCTTTGATCTCGTCGCCGAGCGCGCCGGGCGCCGCATCGATCGAGTATCCGAGCGCCGCGTTCACCGAGAGTCCGGCTTGCACGGTCGTCGCGACCATATCCAGAAAGTCGGGAAGCGATTTCTGAACTTGAACCTTGCGCGCTTCGCAGGCGCGTTCGAGCGACGAGAGGGGCAGATACGCCGCGCCGGCACCCATCACCATGCTGATGACGATGGCGATTGGGAGTTGCACGTGGATGAACTCTAAGAGTACGAAAGAGAAGATGAGCCCGACGCAGCCGCATGCGACGATACGCGCCCCCATCTGTGCGGGTGTAACGGTATACCAGCCGGCTTCCATGAGCTTGCGCAGCAGCCGGCCGCGGCGCTCCTTTGAGAAGAGCTTGTCAAAGGTGCGCAGCCCTTTGGAATCGCGCTGCATCCCGCGCGCTTCGAGCTCTTCGAGCGTTTTTTTGAGCGGACTCTTCTGCGGAATAAGCGAGATCGCGAACAAGAAGGCGGCGACCATGCCGAGTAGGACGATCGCAATAATGATCATACGTCGACCTTCAGCATCTTCATCAGCATCAGGACGCCGAGCGTCTCCAAAACGGCAACGATGAGCAGCGAGATGTGTCCGGCGTTGGTGAAGAGGAGCGCGTGGCCCATGTCGCGTTCGGTCAGTGCGATAAAAGCGGTGAGAAAGGGCGGCAGCACCGACAGAATTGCGGCGCTGGCGCGGCCCTCCGCCGTCAGCGCCCTGATTTTGCGCTGAATGCGGCGGCGATCTTTGATCGTGTTGGCTAGGTGCTCGAGAATTTTGCCTAAGTCGCCGCCCGTCTGCGATTGTATGCGGATGGCGCGCGCCATCATCAGCGTTTCGTTGCCCGGCATGCGCACGGAGAGGTTGTCGAGCGCGTCGTAGACCGTTATGCCGATGTTCGTTTGACCAATGACGCGCATATATTCGTGACGCGCCGGGTCAGGCATTTCTTCGATCACGATCGCGAGCGCTTGGCGCAATCCCAAACCGATGCGTACGCCGCTCGAGATGAGGCGCAACGCGAGCTCCAGCTGCTGGACGAACTGATCGAGCCGTTTGCGCAGCTGTATCTTGACATACATCCAACACCCGCCCGCCGCTAGTCCGGCGCAGAGCGGAAGGAGCAAGATGGCGATCACCGGCGCGGGACGCATGACGAGCGCAAGCAGCAGCCATAGCACGATGGCGCCGATCCCGACGCCGATCGCGATGTCGCGCGGACTGGCAACGATTCCGGCCCGGTCGAGTGTGTCGGCAAGCTTGCGGGCGTTGCTCGATTCGGGACTGAAATCGAAGCGCGCGGTGGTCGCTACCACAGCGCACCCGTCGAAGCGAGCGTGGAAAGGGACCGCACGTCGTATTCGATGCCGTACTCATCGAAGCGCCGCATGCATTGCGGCTGCACGCCGGTGTACTGAAATTCGCCGCTCACTTTGTTATCTTTATCCACGCCGTGCTGCTGGAAGCGGATGATCTCTTGCATGGTGACGACGTCGCCTTCCATGCCCACGATCTCGCTGACCGCGATGATCTTGCGGCTTCCGTCGCGCATGCGCGCCGTCTGCACGATGAGATCGACCGCGCTTGCGATCTGTTCGCGAATCGCGCGCACGGGCAAATCGAAGCCTGCCATCAGCACCATGGTTTCCATGCGCGCGAGCGCGTCGCGCGGCGAGTTGGCGTGTGCCGTCGTCAGCGAACCGTCGTGGCCGGTATTCATGGCCTGCAGCATGTCGAGCGCTTCGCCGCCGCGGCACTCGCCGACGATGATGCGGTCGGGGCGCATGCGCAGCGAGTTGCGGACCAAGTCGCGGATCGTGATCTCGCCGCGGCCCTCGATGTTGGCCGGCCGCGATTCGAGCCGGACGACGTGCGGCTGATTGAGGAAGAGTTCGGCCGAGTCTTCGATCGTCACGATGCGTTCGCGCTCGGGAATGTAGCTCGACAAGATGTTGAGGAACGTGGTTTTTCCCGAACCGGTGCCGCCGGAGATCAGGACGTTGAGCCGGCCCTCGATGCATGCGCGCAAGAAGTCGAGGATCTGCGGAACGGCCGATCCTTTCTCCAACAAATCTTGTGCCGTCAAGCGGCGCGTGCCAAACCGGCGGATCGTCAGCGTTGCGCCGTCGATCGAAAGGGGTTCGACGATCGCATTCACGCGCGAGCCGTCAGGCAGGCGCGCGTCGACCATCGGCACGGATTCGTCCAGGCGGCGGCCGAGCGGCGCGATGATGCGCTCGATCACGAGGCGAAGCTGCTGTTCGCTCGTGAATTCCTTGGTCGTTTTATCGATCTTGCCGAGGCGCTCGACGTAGACGGTCTTGGGACCGTTCACCATGATTTCGGTGATGGCCGGATCGGTCATCAAATCTTCGAGCGGTCCGAGTCCGAGCGCTTCGTTGACGACCTCGTCTTTGAGCTGTGCGATCTCTTCGGCGGTGAGATCCTTGTGTCTGTTTTCGCTCAAGATCTGCTGCGCGATGTCGTCGATCTTAACGCGCAGCTCGGCGAGTTTGGCGGAGTCGCTGTGCGCTTGGCTCGCCTCGACCAAATTGACTTTTTTCGCCAGCGTTTCGTGAATGTCGGTTTTGACGCGATCGCGCGGCGAAACGAGCACCGAGTCTTTGGACTGCCTTCCGTTGCTGGAAGTCTCGCGCGTCTCGGGCGTCGCGGGTCGCGGACGCATCGCGGCGCGAGGCTCGCGGCGACGGTCTTGAATGAAGCCGCGCGCGGAGGGAAGCAGGGCTTCGATCTGCGGCTCGGCTTCGATGCCGCGCAGCGTGCGCTCGAAGCTCTGCAAAGCCTTGGTGAACGAACGATCGCTCATCGGTGGCAGCTCGCCGATCACTTTGACGTCGAGCGCTTTTTCGATTTCCGAACGGGACGCGGTGGGATTTCCGTCGCGGCAATTCGTCAGCAGCACGATGCGCGTGATGGGCACGCCGAATTTCTTTAGTTCGCCGATCATCGTGCGGGCCGACGTCAAACCGAGCAGCGTCGGTTCGGCCAGTACGATGAAACGCGTCGCGCGCACGACGAATGGCCGCACCGGCGCCGCAAACGGAATCGGAACGTCCGCCAGCACGCATTGAGTGGTGCTGACGAGCGAGGCCGCGAGCTGTTCGACGTCGTCGAAGCGGATCGTGAAGGCCGAATCGTAGGTCGGCGCGAGTTCGGCCAGCGCGATGCCGTTGGCGCTCGTCAGCGCGAGCGCCGAGTCTTCACGCGACGTATCGAGATCGCGCACCGCGTCGAAAAGAATCGCCGCGCTGCGGCGTCCCGAAAGATCGCCGTCTACGAGCGCAACGGTGCGGTCCGCGCGAATGGCTTTCGCGAGCTCGGCACAGATCGTGGTGGCACCCGAACCGCCTTTCGCACCGATGAGCGCGAAGACAGGGCCGTTCACGGCGGGCTCTGTCCGCCGCCCGGCGTTACGTAACGGTCGCCGTCAATGATCTGAACGCCGCTGTAAACCGGGGACGCCGGCACCGGCGCGGGCCGGTTTTGGTTTTTCGCCAACTGTTGGAGCGCGAGCACGGTCGCATCCGGCGGTGCGGCCGGAGCCGCGGCCATCGCCGGAGCGCCGCCGGAACCGTCAGGGAAATGCAGCGCTTCGACCGGCGCCGAGTTCAGCGGTTCGCGCGGTGAGCGCAGGGCCAAACGGATCACCGTGTTGAGATCCGCCATTTCGAGCAGATCGACTTGTTTCGGCGTCACTTCGAGCGTAATGGTCGTGAAGACTTGCGCTTCGGGCGGAGGCGTTGCCGACGTACTTTCGAGCAGCGGACCTACCGCGAGTACGCGTATGCCGCGCAGAATCGTCGAAGCCGGCGGCGGCACGGCGGTCGATTTGGGTGGAATTGCCACGACGTCGACACGGTCGCCGGGTTCGATCAAGCCTGAAACGCCTTTGACTTTGTCGATCGAGATGCTGACCGCGCGCATGCCCGGCGTCAGACGAACGGGAAGTCCGACGTCGGCGGGATGTCCGACTTTTGAAAGCGTGATCGTCGAACCGGCCGGAATGGTGATCAATGAGAGCGCGCCGATCACCTTGGACGGATCGGAGAGCGCATCGGGTTCGACGGCTGCCGCGGGACGCGTAGCTTTCGCCAGCATCTCAGCGGTGATCGGAACGCGCGCCGGAATCTCTTGTGCTGCGACGAGAATCTCGGTCGGCTGATTATTCACCGCGCTCGACCTTTGGATCGAAGAGAGATAATTCAAGGTGAGCCATCCGGTCAGGACGGCAACGACCAGTGCGATGATGAGCGTCGTGCGGCGCGTATTCATGGCAGTAACCTCACGTGGGCGGCGCTCAATGCGGCGGTGCACAGCGCGCCGGCAAAGATCGAAACGGCGTATGGCATCGCAAGCCCGTTAACCGGACGCGCGGGCGCGACGCCCGCCATCAACGGCAGCGTTACCGCCTGCATGTTGGCGTAGGTAGCCTGGAGTCTGCCACGCACGGCGGCATACGCCAGTCCGACGACTCCGCCGCAGAGCAGTGTGAGGAGAACGAACGGCACCGCGGCGGGATAGCCGAGCGTTCCGGATGCGGCGGCGAGCAGCTTCACGTCGCCGCCGCCGATCAATTTGAAAGAGAACGCGACGGTGCCGGCGAGCAGAATCGCGGCCGTCGCCGCCAGGCCGATAGCCGCGCCTCTCCATCCGAAGAGCGCGAAATTCTCGGCCAGTCCGCAGACGAGCAGAGCTCCGACTAATACATTCGGAACTCTGCGCGTGCGAACGTCGCAAACCGCCCCGATCAGCGAAGCTGCCAGGACGGTTGCCAGCGCTAGAGTCATTGCAGAGTTAGAGCGCGCTGTTGACTGAAGAGAAGCTGTTGCTGACGCTTTGTCCGAGCGTCATCACGAGAACGATACAAACCGCGGCGATGAGCGCGACCATGATGCCGTATTCGACCATCGTGGCGCCCTTATCGTCGCGAAGCAGCGACATCAACGTTTTCAAGCGAAATTTCCTCCAGAAAGTAGAGCCGGGGCTGAAGGGAGAGAAGACAGCCCCGGCTATTGTCTTGTTGTTTCGGGAATTACAGCGCCGAGTTGACGCTGTTGAACGCGTTCGAGACGTTCTTTCCGAGTGTGGTTACGAGCACGATGCAAACCGCGGCGATAAGTGCGACCATGATGCCGTATTCGAC
>PLED01000071.1 GCA_003136355.1 Vulcanimicrobiota bacterium
GGAATCCCCAATTCTCGGCGTTCGCGGGCGAGAGAATGCGGGCCAATAGGCTGCGGCCGTTCAACTGCGTCGAGACTGCGAGCTTGCTGTAGGTCGGATCCGCGGTGATTGCGCTGAGCAAGTTTTCGTATTGACCGGACGCAAAGCCGATCGTCGTGCTTCCCTGCGTGAGCTGTAGCGGCAGACCCACTTTGTCGACTTGCGTTACGTCGGTAATGCCGTTCGGAAGCGTATATTCGACATAGTCCCAAGGCGTGGAAACGTATGACGGGACATTCCAATCGACGTTGGGGCCGGAATTACCGACCTGGCTGCCGCTGGTGACGCCGGTGAATGTCAGCGGGTTTGCCACGCCGCCGCCGGGGGCCGGCGTCGCATACGCAATGTAGAGGTTGGCGCTTTGGTTGGCATTAGTTGGCGGCGGGAGTTCAAACGTCAGACCGTTGCCCTGATGCGTGCTTCCGGGGAAACACTCGAGCGGGAACGGCGGCGCTGTTGCTCCGACGGTGAAGTTCGTCAGCGTTCCGTTGGCCGCTAAATACTGCGTTTGCGTGCCGCCTGGACCGGCTGGAGGCGCAGGCGGAGCGCCTGTAACGACATAGAGGTAGACACGTGCGCCCGTGTTGGAGTTGTCGGTGATCCATACCGGCTGCGGCGAGCTGTTCGCATTGGGCGACGGCGTCGAGTATGCCGAACAGTACGCCGGAACCGCGCTCGGGAGCGGGGCCGAGTAGATTGCGTTGGACGAACTCGTCAAATACAAACTTGTATTTGCGGACATGCTGTTGAGGCCGGCTCCACTTTCGGTGGTGTATCCCGGGTTGTCGAGATCGTAGTAGTAGACTTGATTTCCGGATTGCGCCGTCGGATAGCCTAAGACGAAGACGCCACCCTTGGTCGTCGGCGCGATTGCGGATGCAGCGCCTGGGAGTTGCGCAAAGCTTTTGTCCGAATTTTCGTACCAGATCGCGCCGGCGGAATTCAAAATGTAAAAACCGCCGGGATTGATCGTGCCGCTTCCCCCCGCGCCGGGCGTATGGCTATTGGTGTCGAGATTCGCGGCCAGTGCAGTGCCGGAGCCAGCTTGCTGCACCCACCCGGATCCCGACGAGTAATGCCAAATCGCTTTATCGTTGCCGGAACCGCCGTTGGATAGAACGTCGATGCCGCCGGAATCATCGGCGGTGATGCTGTTGCTCGCGCCTCCACCGGGTGATGTCCAGCTGCCGCCGGCGTAATGCCAAATGCCGCCGCCTGAATTGATCGCCCACAAGGAGCCGTCTTGCGCAACGGCTAGCTGTGAGGCCAGCCCGGAAATGTTCGTCCATGCTCCGCCGGCGTAGTGCCAAATGTATTTGTCGCCGCCGGACGGTTGATCCGAAAGCACCCAGAGCGAGCCGTCAGGGGCAGCAGCGACGACACTCGCGGTGCCTGAAACCTGCGACCAGTTAAGTGAAGTAACGGGGATGTTTGGGTGCACGGGCGACGTCATGGCGGTGGACGGCAAGATCGCGGTGTGCGCCATGGGCGCCGGTTTAATCGATCCCGGCGAAACGGATTGCGGCGTGAGCAGGCCCGGAGAAGACCCGCCCGGAGGCAGCCCGGAACGGCCACCGTGTGAACACGCGGCGACAAGAGCGACAAGAAGAAAGCCAAAAGGGGCCACCCGGCGCATGGGAGGGACCATTCCAGGTGCTAACCTGGTCCCTCGCGACCGAAACTAGCTCTTTATCGCCGGCTCGTTCACTCGACGCAACAATAGTTCGCCGTCGAGCATCTCCGGAGGACCGGCTACGAGCTCGGCCGCACTCCGTTCCAGGAACGCCATCGCGTGGCGCGTCGCTTCTTCGGCGCTCGCGCGGTCGCGCCAAGCGGCTACCGATAGAAACTCATCGGGTCCGGATTCCAGGATGGCCACGGTTACGAAACCCGGCATGCTGCTAAGAAGCGGGAGCAGTTCGCGGCGCATGAGGGCGAGCGCCTCGTTCATTTTGCCCGGCTGAAGTTTCCCTCTGCGCACCGTTCCATAGCTCGCCTCATGGCCGAGACGCTCTTGAAGGCGCACTTCTCCGCCCGCAGTTTTCGGCGGACCCTCGACCGCCCACATGACGTTATCGCAAACCCATTCGCCCGCCAAACGCGTGGATTCTTCGGCGTCGGCACGGTCTAGAAAAAAACCAATCGTCACCAGCTCGCCCGTTTCGGAGAGTGCCATCGTGTAGCTGGCGAAGCCCGGCATCTTTGTGACGATCGGCAAGAATCCGTCACGGGTCGCGGCGACAACCTTATCTATATCCTTGGCTGCCGACTTCATCTTATAGATGCGGATGACACCGTACATGTGCAGGTCCTTTCAAGAGGCGACCTTTCGATCTTCGAAGGGGTATGCTGCTCACCTCTCTATATGTTCCCACAATGAAATATGGTCTTGGGCGTTATGTCTACGGCTTGGCGGCAATTGCGTTTGGTATTTGCGCCTTTGCGTTCCATGACATCAACACGTGGCAGCAAGTCAGGGCGCTCGCAAACGATCCTCACCGCGAGATCCTTACCTACATCGTCGCCACTATCGAGATCCTCGGGGGCGCGGCTATTCTGTGGCCGCGAACGGCCCGAGCCGGCGCTATTGCAGTCGGCGCCATCTATTGTATCTTCGCTTTGCTCGGGCTGCCGGCCATTATTGCACATCCGCTCGTGTACAACGGCTTCGGCAATTTCTTCGAACAGTTTTCGCTAGCGGCTCCAGCCATGATCCTTGCCGCACGATGGGCGCGGCTCGGGTATTACGCGTTCGGAATTTGTGTTCTTTCGTTCGCCCTAGAGCAGCTGTTCTATCTCTCTGCGACGGCCAGTCTCGTTCCGAAATGGATTCCGCCCGGACAAATGTTCTGGGCGATCGCAACGACCGCCGCGTTTGCTCTTGCCGCCTTCGCGCTCCTCACGGGTTTCAAGGCCCGGCTCGCCGCGCGTTTAACCACGGCTATGCTGCTGGGTTTCGGCTTACTCGTGTGGCTGCCGGCGCTTTTCGCCACGCCTCATAGTTTTGAGAATTGGTCGGAAGCTATCGAGACGTTTGCGATCGCTGCGTCGGCATGGGTTGTCGCGGACTACCTCGACCGACGCTAGCGCCGCGTTTTTCTTTTAGCCGTTACGCCGAGCGTTATGCCGCGCGGCAGTCGAGCCGCGCTTAGGTCGACGCGATTGCCGCGTATCGGTACACCTTCGATACGAAGGCGCGCGAGTTGTTTGCGCCCTTGAGTAACGGCGCCGTCGGAACGGACGACGCGATGCCACGGGACATCGTGCGTGGTTGTCGCAAGAACGTGCCCGACGAGACGCGGTGCGTGCGGGTCGATGTCGGCATACGTTTGCACGAAGCCCTTCGGGATCGCACGCACGAGGGCAAGGATGTGCGCGGCGCGCGTGTCGGAAGGCAAGCGCCTTCGCTTAACCCCCGGGACTTTCGACGCCGCCTTCGAGCGCAGCGCACTCGCCGCCGTCTCGCTCGCAGTCCTTGCAGTGATGCCCGTGATGGTTGCTCATCGCATGGCCGCACGCGGGGCAATCCGTAATCTGAATCTCTTCCATGGCACTCTCTTGTCGGATGATAGAGGAGCCCTCGTTAGACGGGGCGATGGATTCTCCTTACGCGAAGCAGAGAGCATGGGCGATCGCAAGAGCGGCGGAACACGCTCGTGTTACAACAAGAACGGTTCGCCGAAGAGCGCATTTCGTACAAAGAAACTTGCCGAGCGTGCGATTCCGCGCACGAGTGTGCGGCTTGCGCCATATTTATGCGCCAAACATGGCTGGCATCTCGGTCACAGGGGCTAGTAGCGGTCCAGCGCCGTGTTGTTGATGGAGATTGCCGAAGCGGTCAGGCCGAATTCCCGGCCGATCCGGCGAACATACGTCTCGATGGTGCCTGCGCGGCTCCATGCCTCCGCGATCGACGGGCCGTTCACGCTGACGGTGACGTCGACGCCTTGCGGCGCACCGTGCGCGGTTGCGTCGGCGAGCCCGAAGACCGATATGCTCCCAGCGCTTGAGAGCGCGTAGGTAACCGCTAGTGCAATTGGGCCATCGCTGCGAACCATGACCGACGAACCTTTGAGCTGCATGCCTTGTGGCGCAGGCGCCGCGCCCGCCGGCCCGTCGTACTCCGTTATGGATTCAATGGCGCCGAGTCTAGCGTTTACGTGACGGGCGATCGCGGTCGCTTTTTCCTTCGCGTCATCAACCGCAGCGATGTAGACGTTTGCATCGGCACGGGAAGTGCCGCCAAAATCGCGCCATTCCGAGATGTTTATATTGCCGGTGAGGTCCGGCATTCCGGAGCGCAGCGCCGCAATGAACCGTTGCACGTCTTTCTGGGGCATGCGCGCAATGATTTCTTCGCGAACGTTGGCGCTGTGCGACATGACAGGGCCGGATCGCCCGCATGCGGTTATCGCGGTGAGGAGGAGGAGCGAAATCGCGGCTCGTTTGCCCACAACAGTCTATCGCGCCGCTTGCGTACGTCGTGACGTGCTGCTCTACGCTCCGGCGGAAGGGTAAGCACCCAAGCGCGCTTGACGACGACTTCGTGCGCGACTCGCTGGCGATCGGGGTCACGCTACAGTTCCCGCGCTGGCTCTTTTATGTGAAGATTACGACGGATTGATCGGTCAGGACGTGCTGCGCAACTTCGATCTCTATCTCGACTACCATCACGTAACGATGTATCTCGTGCCGAACGAGCGGTATCGCACCCGCTGGGGGAACTAGCGGCTGCGCACGCCGATCTGGCGGTGATCGAAATCGAAGAGCAGATCAATCTGCTGGAGCGCGCTCAGCCCGACGATAATTGCCGGAAATCCGCCTTGCCTCACGTCGATCCGCACGCCGCGTCCGGCTGTAAAATCGTGATCCCACTGCGCGAGCCGCAGGTGCGCGACGGCGCCCGGAGGCGCGTAGCCGGTTCCGTCGACCGCGTTGGTGACCAGCACCGTCAGTCCGGGCGAACCCGTGTCGAAAAGCACTTCGCCGCAGAAGTCATAGGTCAGCAAACCGTCAACGGTAATGCATCCTTGCGGCCAGCCGTTGTCACCGACGTCGGCCATCGTAAAACTTTGCGCGAGCGCGTCGTCAGGATTGAGAATGAGCTGCGGCGCGCGGAACCAGGCGCGAAGAATGTAGCGTTTTCCGATTCCGCCGCTCAACCCCGGAAGCGGGCTCATGCAGCACGCTCCGCGCGGCGGCGAATCGAGATTGATCCCGAGTATGCCGGGAAATGCACCGCCGAACATTTCCGGCGTTCCTTGCGGACCATTATCGGCGAAATGGTAACTGTCGACGAGTTCGATCGGCACGCCGTCGCCGTGCGCGCCGCCGATCGTCAGCGAAGCATAGGCCTCTTCACCCTGCAATCGCAGTCCGCTGCCATACCCGCCGCCTGCACTGTGTCCGCTGCGCCGGGCAGAATCGGGACGCAGCGCTTTGGCTAACAGGCGCAATCCCGAGGAACCGGTATCGACAAGCACTCGAACCGGATCGCTTCCGATCGTCAGATCGATCCCCAGCCGCGGTTCGCCGTGCGTTCCTTGCACGACGTGCAGCGGCACGACCAGCGACGCCGCCAGGAGAAGCGCTTGGCCGGCTACGCCTTGGATTAGCCGCCGCAAGATTTGGTCGACGTTAGCGACGCGTTGGAACTTCCGGTGAAAGCGCGTATGAGGCCGGGCGCGATCGCCAGCGGCACGCCTTTGGAATGAATGGTGCATGCGTCCGGAACGCCGCCGATGCCGCCCGTCGAACGCCAGGCGCCGCCTTTGCGCGCAAAGACCCAGACCGTCGCCGCGTCGCACGCGCCGTGCCCGTTCGAGATGGTCGCCAGTTTTCGAATCGCTACGGTGTCTGCGGCCGGGCCCGTATCCGCGCGCGCGGCAAAAGCGGGGAAGAATAAAATTGCGGCTGCGCCTAAGGCGCAAAGAGATTTTTTCATACCTATGGTCCGTTGTAGTAGCGCGTGATGTAGTTACCGCCGACTCCCGCAATCCACAAGTTCCCGTCGGCTCCCCACGTCATCGCGTTGATAGTCGTGTTGCTGCCACCAACGAGATTGGGGGCCATAGGATCTACGGTCAGCGCGCCTCCCGGGGTCATCATCGTTACACCGTGGCCGATATTTGGAATGCTTCCGGAGCCCCAAAGATTCCCATTGGCGTCGATGACGAAGGGCGATTGAAACGTACCGCCGCTCGGCGTCAACGTAACCTGCGAAACGCTCCCCGACAGCGACATCGTCTGGACGCTGTTCGCATACGAATAATACAAGAGTTGGTTCTGTCCGAACACCATCGCGCCGCTCGGCGAATTGGGCAGGTCGCGCTGCGTTACCGATCCGGAAGTTGTGACGCTTGCGATCCGCTGAAATTCCGAAACCCAGTAGGCGCCGTCCGGACCAAGCTCGATATCTGCCGGAAGGTACCAGCCCCCCAACATGATCTCGCGGACGACTTGACCGCTCGTGTTCATGGCGGCTAGCCGGTCGCCTTCGCCGAACCAGAGATTTCCGTCTGCGCCGGCGACGATCGGTCCGGCATAGAATCCTTCGTTCGGAAGCAGATTCCGGATCAAGAACTCATGAATCTGCATCGAAGGCGTGATCTGGCCAATATATGCTCGATTGTTTTCGGTAAACCAGATGTTGCCATCAGGGCCGGCCGTCAGATCCTTTGCGTATTGCACGTCGGCAGACTCCGTTATCTGGCCCGCCGGCGTTATCTTGCCGATCTTGCACGGCGAAAGGCCGGCACATTCGACGAACCAGACGTTGCCGTCCGCGCCGCGAGTCACTTGCCAAGTCGTATATGCCGTCGGCCCAAATTGCGCGTAGGCGTTGGGCGTTAGCACGGCCGCGGAGTTGGCTGTCGAAGAAGGCGAGCTCACGCTAAAAGTTGCGTTCGCCAATCGTTTGCCGTTGTAGGTCACGGCAATGCTGTCGTTTGGATTGTTGAATTGCGTTCCGGAGAGCGACGTCTTTCCTGAGGAGTCGTTTGACGTTATCACGATGGGATGTAAATAGTTATCGCCGATGATTTGATAATTGGCATCATCGAACGCGGTCGCCGTCAGTTTCAGCGTGCTGGTGGTACCGCGGAGGGGATAGGGGTTATCGAGTTGCAGCGCTACGCGCGCCGGCTGGCCGAGAAACGTGAGATGCAGAACCGTCGTTTGGCCGCCGGTGATCGTGGCCTGAACCGTGCCTTCGGAGAGCACGTTCGCATTGGCGTCAGCCAGCTTGATGTCAAAACCATCGTTTCCGGCAGGCGCGGGAAAATTGAACGTGCAGACGGTTGCGCCGCTTTGATTGGGATTGCAGGTCTGCGCGACCGTGCTGGGATCGACCGGGGTTCCGTTGATGAGTATCCCGATGAGATTCGAGCCCGCACTGACGTAGAACGGCTTGATTCCACGGGTGCTGCTCGGTGTATCCGAAGTGACGCCGGTGCTGCCGACCGACGGCACGATGATCGCAAGTTGAGCCGTGCCGTTCGCCGGCACCGGGACGACGGGCGCGCCGCCGCCGGGGCTGCTGCTGCTACCGCCTCCGCCGCCGCCGCCTCCGCATGCGGAGAGCGCTAGCGCCACCAAACAGACCGCAATGCGCTGCACGTTAGTAGAGGAAGTCTTGGATGCCGGTCGGGCAGGTCGCGCATACGTAGAGAACGTCATAGTTGTAAGCCTCTCCGACGCTGGTGGCCGGGCCGTTCGAGCCCGGGTTGTACGTAGTTTCACTGCCGTCCAGGTTGAATAACTCGATGTTTCCCGACGCGTCGGTTGCCGTGACGAACGGTGAACCGGAGTCTCCCGTAACGACCGAGATTGACGTCAGCACGTCTTGCGTTGGAAATTCGACAAACAAACCGTCCGGATTGAGGCGCGCGATCCGTTTGGCCCCGCCCTCAGTGACCCACTCGCTTCCCTGCGGGCCTACCGCCACACCGTTGGGTTGGCTGTTGGCAGTCGGTAGCGCGCGTTCGGTGACGTGATCATCCGCATCGATGAACCCGATCGAGTTGGTTGCCGGATCGACGAAGTCCCCGATGATCGGATCCATGGCGGTTGGATGCTCGCCGGCAGGGAGCGTAATCTCTTGAAGCGATCCGCCCAGACCTAACTTGCCGATTTTCCCCACGGTTTCGGTAAAGTACGCGGTGAAGATACCGGGATTGAAGTGGATTCCGCCGATGGCCGAATGTGTGGGCGTCGTGAATTCGTTGATGGTGCCGTCGTCAATGACGAATCCGATCGTCCCCTGCGCAGTCGCATAGACAAATTCTTGCCGGCCGGGTACACCCGCCGGCACCAGCAATGTCGGCGTATTGCCGGATGGTATGGAAATCTCGTGGAGCGTTCCGGAGCGAACGAACGCGATCTTTGCGCGGCTCGGTTCGGTGAACCAGATCGTCGCCCGGTCAGCTGCCTCTTGCACGACCGCGGAAGCATCGGCGGGCGGCGCTCCCGTGACCGGAAGAAAGGCCGCTTGCGGCGAGATCGTTGCGGTCGCCAGCGGCGATGAGTGATTCAGTGTTTCGACACTCAGGGTCGCCGAAATCACGCCGCGCCCCGTGTATTGCAAACTGTACGTGTCCGACGGGCCGTTCAGTTGCGCCTGATCTGCGAAGACCTGACTCACGCCGTTGATCGAAAACCGAAGCGAATCGCTGAACGGAAATTCGGTCGCGACAAACGTTACCGGCTCCGGTGCACCGGCACCGAAAGGCGAGCTATAGACACCCGGAGGCAGAATCGTAAATCCATCGGCATCCATGATATTCACGCGAAAATTCAGATCCGAAGGCGCGCCGTTTAACGGCTGGGAGTTCAGCGAGGTGATCGCGACACGGGCCGCGGCTCCGCCCATTGTCAAATTGACGTTGTTCACTTGACCTGGGGTTATGGTGACGGTTACGGCACCTGATTCGAGGACTGCTCCCTGTGGCGCGCCCGAGCCGTTCAATGGCTGGTCGTATGCCGTAACGGAGATGACAGCCGATGGCGATGGAGCACCAACATTGTTAAAGGTGCAGAGCGTAGACGATCCCGAGACCGTGCAGTTGGGAGATCCCGGCGTAACGTTCGCGGAAACCGTCGTCAGGCCGGTGCGAATGACGACGGCTTTGGTCGCGGGAGACGTGTATGCTGGATGGATCGCCGATGCTGATGTCGCCGCTGGAATTTTTATGGTCAGGGAAAGCGAGCCGGGCTCGGCCGCCGGCGGCAACGAATGCGATCGATTCGCGCAAGCCGCAAGCGCTGCAGTCGCGCCGAGCAGAAGCAGCGCACGCTTCATTGCGTGGTCACGTTCGTCACGGTTACGGTGATTGGCAGCGTCGCCGACTGATTGAAGCTGTTGCTGACGGTCAGCGTGCACGTTCCGGCGGCGCTGCCGGTAATCGTAACGTTTGCGCCGCTAACGGCCGTGGTTGCGTTCGACGTGCAGCCTGCTGTTGTAAAGGCGCCTGCGTAACCGTCCTGGGTGGCCGCAAAGGTTTGCGCAAAGGCAGAGCCGGTGCCGTTCAGCGTCAAGTTCGTTAGCTGTACGGCGCCTTGTTTCAAAAGAATCGGCGAAGTTGGCGGAGCGGCGGGTACCGTCGGCGGGATTCCCGATCCGCTGCTCGCGCTGCCACCTCCGCCACCGCCGCATCCCGCGAAAAGCGCGACGGCAGTGATGAGTGTGACTATGCGACCCGTATGACACCCCACAGTGCGTTCATAATATAATATCAATTAAGCGCTCTGCAAGCTTCCGAACGCGTGTGTTATAATAACCGGACGCACGCTTGCTAGCTTACTTGGTAATTCGAAGCGAGCGGTTACATCACGTATAGAAAGGCTCCCGTATGAAACGATGCTATGCACTCGCGTTGATGTTCGCGTTCGGGACCGCGCCTTGTAGCGCTGCTGCCGGTCCTCCCTCGGCAGCGTCTGCCATAACGGTAAGGCCCGCGGACGTTTCGCAGGCGATTGCGGCACTCGACGCGATCGCGCATGACTTGCAGCGCAGAAGCGGCGTCCCCGGCATCGCGATCGCCGTGGTGCACGACGACCGCGTCGTGTATCTCAAGGGATTCGGCGTGCGCAAAGCCGGGACGAACCAGCGCGTCGATGCCGATACGGTTTTTGAATTAGCTTCGGTTTCGAAACCGGTCGGTGCGGCCGTGATTGCCGGCGCCGTCGGCCGCGGCATTGTGAAATGGACCGATCCGGTTCAAAAATATCTGCCGTGGTTTGCGTTGTCGGACCCTTACGTTTCGCGCGCGGTTACGATCGGCGATATGTACGCGCATCGCAGCGGCCTGCCCGATCATGCGGGCGATTTGCTCGAAGATCTCGGCTACGATCGGGCCGCGATTCTCAAGCGGCTGGCGCTCGAACCGCTCGATCCGTTCCGCATCACGTATCACTATACCAATTTCGGCATCACCGCCGCGGCGCTGGCCGTGGCCGAAGCGGAGCACATGAGTTGGGAAGATCTTTCGCAGCGGATACTTTACGGGCCGCTCGGAATGACGTCGACGAGTTCGCGGTACGCCGATTACGCCAACGCGGCCGATCGGGCAGCGCTGCACGTACGTGTTGGAAACGCATGGCTGCCGAAATACACGCGCGACGCCGACGCGCAGTCGCCCGCGGGCGGCGTCAGTTCGAGCGCGCGCGACATGGCGCAGTGGCTCCGGTTCGAGCTCGCCAATGGAAAGTACGGCGGGAAGCAGATCGTGAGCGAAGAGGCGCTGCTCGCGACGCGCGTACCGAATCTCGTATCGTCGCCGCTCGCGACGCCGGAGAGTCGCGCATCCTTTTACGGTTTCGGGATCGGCGTCGGCTACGATGAAGGCGGACGGCTGCGCCTCAGCCACTCCGGCGCATTTGCAAGCGGAGCGGCTACGACCGTTCTCATGTTACCGTCGGAGAAACTCGGTATCGTCGTCTTGTCCAACGGCATGCCGGTCGGCGTGCCGGAAAGCATCGCCGCTTCGTTTTTCGACATCGTCGAATTCGGAAAGGTTCAGCGCGATTGGTACGCCGCGTACGGCTCGCTTTTCGCGCACCTGTTCGTCAATCCAAGTCCGTTGGCGGGAAAGAAGCCGCCGTCTAACCCGAAGCCCCCGCGCCTTTTTAGCGGGTACGTCGGAACCTACGCAAACGCGTACTACGGACCACTGACAATCCTCGCGCGAAACGGCCGGCTCGTTATGCAGCTTGGTCCGCGTCACCAAACATTTCCGCTCACGCATTGGGACGCGAACACGTTCATCTATATGCCGGCGGGTGAGAACGCCGTCGGTGTATCGCGGGTCGTGTTCGTCGTGGCACCGGGCAGCAGCCGCTCCCTAAAGGTTATCATCGACAACCTGAACGAGAGCGGCTTAGGAACGTTCGGGCGTTAGCCCGAGCGCTTACTTTTTTTTGCGGCTTCCGGTCCGTTTCGCGGCCCGTTGAGCGAACGAGTCCACGACATCGGCGGTTTGTTTGATTATTTCGCCCGCGGTTACGACGGTCTCGCCGACTTCACGCGCGCGCGTTGCCGTCTTATGGACGTTTTTCGCCGCTTTGCGAACGGTGCGTTTGCGGTTCTTGACGGCGCTCTTGGCGCGCTTTACGAGGCCGCCGGCGGACTTGCGCGCTTTGCGAGCGGTTCCTTTGACGGCTTTACGGGCACCCTTCGCCCGCTTCGCGACAGATTTTTTGACGGACGTTTTTTTGCGTCCACGTTTTTTTCTAGCCATGGTTAAGCTCTTTCCCCAACAATACGATACCAAACGAGCGCTGATTTGGGTAAAGCGATTCTATGGATGCAGAAAAGATGGCCGCGTCGATGAAGCAACTTTCGCAAGACGTGGTCGTGCTGGTTCGCAACGAACTCGAGCTGGCGCGCGAGGAGATGACGGAAAAAGCCAAATCGGCGGGCGCCGGCGTCGGCATGCTCAGCGGTTCGGCCGTTACCGGTCTGCTGACGCTGGGCGCGCTCACGGCGCTCCTGATTTTGGCGCTTTCGCTTGCGGTCGCGCCCTGGATCGCGGCGCTTATCGTAACGCTGTTGTGGGGCGGCGTGACGGCGGTGCTCGCGCTGAGCGGGAAGAAAAAGATTCAGGCGGCGGGCTCGCTGCTCCCTGAGCAGACCATCGAAAACGTCAAAGAAGATATTGCCTGGGCGAAGTCGGGCATGAAAAACGATCCACCCTCACGCTGACTTGCAGCGCGAACCGTATTTGCGGGCGTAGACATGCGTGAACTCGGCGCCGAAGAGCATGATCTGCGCCGAATAATTTACCCAAACCAAGAAAACGACCAGTGACCCAAAGGCGCCGAACCCGGTAGAGATTCCGGCACGCCCTAGATACCAGCCCAATAGGAACTGGCCGATCACGAAGAGCAACGCGGTGGCGGCGCCGCCCAGCCAGACGTCGCCCCATTCGATCTCGCTCTCGGGCAAGTAGCGGAAGAGCAGCGCGAAGAGTGCCGCGATGACGGCGAGCGACAGTACGAAGTCGATAATTTTTATCAGCGTCGGGAAGAACGGGAAGACGTTTTCCATCGCGCCGGCCGCGATCGTCAGCACGGCGTTGACACCCAGCGAAACGAGCAGCACGAACGCGATGGCGAGCACGACGCTGAACGACGTTGCGCGATCGCGCACGAGCGCGAGCAGACTTTTCTTTTCGGGCTCGACGTCCCAGACAGTATTGAGCGCCTCTTGCAGCGATGAGAACAGTCCAATCGCTCCGAGAACGAACACGCCCCAGCCAATCACTTGGGCGATGATGCCGGCGCGGTGCTGGCTGAAGGTCGCGTCCACCATGGAGCGGACGCCGGTTGCCGCGGCCTTTCCGGCCGTGTGCTGCAAGTAGCCCATGATGTTGTCGAGCGCCGCGCGATGATGGCCCAGAAACAGACCGGCAATTTCCACGATCACGATGAGCAGCGGCGCGATGGCGAACATCGTAAAGTAAGAGATGGCCGCCGCCAGCCATTGCGCCTTGTGGCGGCTGAATTCACTCCAGGTTTCCTTGAGTAAGGGAATCCAATCGACGCGCTTGATTCGCAACATGGGCTTCCCTTTACCCACGCGCGAGCTCCCCCGGCTACGGAATCTCCACCAAACCGATCACGTGCTCTTCGGGATCGGCGAAGAACGCGATTTTAGGACCTTCCGGCACATCGTATGGCCCGGCCAGTCTGCGGCCGCCGAGTCCTTCGACCGTTCGGAGAGCCGCTTCGATGCCGGTGACGCCGACGTAGAACGTCGCGCAACCATCGCCCAATTGCGCTTTGCCGATGCCGCCGGCGACCTTACCGTCGTCGCCGGTCGTCACGATCGCATAATCATTGCCGGCGTCTTTCATGCTCCAGCCGAATGCCTTAGCGTAGAAATCTTGGAGTTGCTTGGCGTCCTTACCGGTGACTTCGAAGTGGACGACGGGGTTAGGCATGCATGCACCTCCGAACGAAAAGGCTTTAGGGTTTCTTCATATTTGGGCCTTATCATTTGGGGAATGATTGCGCTTGCGCCTCGCGCTGAGGGTTCATTCCCGTATGACAATCCGGTGGTCGGTATCGCCTACACGAGTTTGACTATCGAGCTCGCCAACGCGCTCGATGCGATCGGTACCCAGTATTTTCGGGCGCGCACGATCGACTATCTCGCCGCGCGTCGCACCTTCAAAGGCCTATTAAAACCGGCTGATTACCGTTATTTCGAAACCCGGTGCCAAGCGCATGCGGCGCCGCTGCAGCCGGCGGCATTTCTCGTGCGCCGGCTCCTTGGCGCATCGCTGCGCGCGGATCGCGACTCGGCGGTCAAGATTCTCTGCGCGGGCGAAGCGCTACTGACCGAGCACGCGGGTACGCTTTCACAAGCGTTTAGCGCCTAGGCGCGCCGAGTTCAGGGCTCGCGGAGCGCAGGTACTCCGCTCTCCGAGTTCACGGCAAAGTCAGCTATTCGCATGAACGTGGGAGCCCGCTTCGGCATGACGTCCGTAAAAGCGATCGTCGCGGAGTCATACGCCCGGCGTGTCAGCCTGAAAGACTGCGTGGTCGTTTCGGATGCTAAGTACGGCGCACCGTTAATCTGCCGGAACTCGACAGTCCAGGTTATGCCCGTCATCCCGCCTTGGGTAAAATTTCCTTGGCTGACGAGCTTGTCCGTGGCAAATGTTTGAGCGTCCACCCATACTTCGCGCAGCCGGTAACGTCCCGGTTCGCTTATCGGCCGTAATCTGAGATCGTAGTCCGGGTGTCCGCCTATCTGGGTAACGCCGCTCAGCTCGATAACGTAAGCGCGGCGGACGATTTCAACCGTTGCAATCGTCTTCAGCCCGGAGTCCGGCGGAGTATTTCTGCTGGGCGCGGGATCGCAAAATTCACGCCGGATCTCCGCGACCAGTTCCGAGCGGTTCGCGTCGGGGCTATGCGGAACGGAGCCGGCGATTCCGAAGGAATAATTCGGCGCCAGCACCGGAACGCCGAGATAATCAAACGTCCGTTCGGGAGAACTGAGTGGAATGTGCGCGCCGAAAGGTGAGAAGAAGACGCTGATTCCGTGCGGCGTGTACGGGTTGGCGATCTCTTCGTCGCTGACGGCATTGACGTCGACCCGGTTTTCGACCGAATCGTAGTACGAATGGTAATGCGCAGCGGAGATGCTCCCGTCGTGGCTTACGGTTACCGCGACGGTGTAAGCGACCTGCGACGGATACCGTGCGGTTTCCCAGTGCGTTCGCGCCGCTGCGAAAATAGCGTAAGGATCCGTCTGCCGCGCTGCCGCCGGTGCAGCGGAAGCGGCCAAACATGCGCCGGCTAAAGCGAGTTCGATCATTGTCGCAATGCTGCTTCCGTCATCTTAGTCGACGAGTGGCCTCCACCGTGAGGTTCGTGAGATCGATATAAGAGTAGTAATGATCGGACTGCGTCGCCGACCGGTAGATGGTCATGACGGCCTGCCAATGCTGACCACTGCCGTCCGTTAGCGTGAAGCTGCGCGAGCCGAGCGCATCGGTGGCGCTTGACGGAGTTTCGGTCCATCCGTTCTTGGTGAGTTGCGCGCTAAAGGCGTCGAGCAGCGCCGGAAGCGGCATGTTCGTTACTAGCGACGCTCCGCTGGTTGCCGGTGACCCCGTTATCCCCGGCGTTCCGGGTTGCATGACGACGCCTTCGGGCGCTACGAGCTGGGGCAACGGCGAGCGTTGCGCGAGATCGGTTTGAGTTTGCAGCCCCTCGGTGATTGGGCACGACCGACCGCTTTGAGTTGTGGCGAGAATCGTCACTTGATTCGCAGCCGGCGGCGCGGCCATGATGGACAGGATCCCGGCGCCGGTTTTGCAGAGCAGTGCCATGCCGGAAAGCGTACTCTCGCCGAACCCACCCATGGCGCCCGTTGGGAACGCTTGACTGGTCCAGCCGTTTGATCTCAACCGTCTCAAATACGACTGCAGCTGTGCGTTGGACAAGTCGTAATACACTGTGTACGCGCTTGGCGATCCGCTGATGCCCATCTGTCTTACAAGGGTGCTTCCTACAGGTTTGACGTTTGGCATTGGAATTTTCCCGATGCCGGGCGGCGTTTTTTCAACGTACACCTCGGCACTTCCAGCTCCGCGATAGCCTCCCGCCGAGTTCAGCGCGAGCCGCTTGAGCAGTTGAACGATCGCTGGATCCGAAGGTTTTATGGCGTGCGATGAAATTTGCGGAACGCTAATATTTCCTATCACGGCTTCCGGCGGCGGCGAGCCTTCGCCTGAAACGTCGACACGTGCGTCGAACGTATTGGACGTGGCAACGCGGGTCAAACTGAGTGTACCTTGCCAGTTCACGTGCGGTTTGCCGATCCTAAAGCTTGCAATCGCGGTATCGTGCCCGGCGGCCTTATCTGTTATTTGCCATCCCGCGCGCCGGAGCTGCGACGCGAACGAATTCAGTAAAGCGGTGGGCGTTACGTCACCGGTGATCGTCGCCGTGGAGGCAAGAGATGACGCAACGCCGGCCGTTCCGAAATTTGTGCTCGCGGCGGCCATGGCTGTACCGGGTGGTGCGGAGAATTTCGGCAGCGGGGAAGCATATCGCTGAAGCGCCGAGTCGCTCAACATTGCGGGAAACGGTCTGCATACTCCGGGAGCAGCGGATGCCGGCGGTACCGTCACGCGCAGATCGTTCGCGCCGCCCAACGGGACCTGCACGAAAACCGGCTGATCCCCATGGCAAAAATAACCGTTGCCCGTTGCCGTCGGGGATGCGGTGAAACCGCCGAGGCGATTGCCCAACCAAGAAGGCGCGGCAGTGAAACCGGCCGCAAGGATCTGTTGAGTATACGAATCGGCCGCGGCTCGAGCATTGAGCGGATTGAAGTACAGGGTCACAGACTGCTGATCCCCGCTTCGAACGCTCCCGAGGACTGGGAGATTCGGTAACGGGACGGGCGCCGTCCAGCCTTTGGGCACACTTCCGACCGTCACTTCGGTTTGGCCGCCGTTACTGCCGGCAAGCCGCTGCATGAAGAGCAGCGTGGGATCGGTTTGAGCCAGAAGCGGAGAACCGGACATCGCAAAAAACATTGCGGCAGCCGGCAAGAAAATCGCGCCTTTGAACACCGTACACCTCCGAGCTCAGCCTTCGCGGACGCCGGAATGCCGCCTTTCTCCGCCTGGGATTTCTCGAACGTGTGAGGAATCGCGCGCGAATGGCCAAGCTCTATTTCCGCTACTCCGCAATGAACGCCGGCAAATCCACAGCGCTACTGCAAGTGGCGCACAACTACGAAGAGCACGGCCGGAAGGTGCGGATCTTTACGGCGGCGATCGACCGGCGTTTCGGCGACGGTTTGGTGACGTCTCGCCTTGGCCCGCAACGCGAGGTCGAGACGTTCGACGACAAGACGAACTTTACCGAGGCGCTGGGGACGGACGCCGCCGATCTCTCGTGCCTGCTCGTGGACGAGTCGCAATTTCTGACGATCGATCAAGTGCGCGACCTGCATCGCATCGCTCACGTAACGGGCGTGCCGATTATCTGCTACGGACTGCGCAGCGACTTTTTGGGCAATCCGTTTCCGGGTGCGGCACACCTGCTGACGCTTGCCGACAGCATCGAGGAGATAAAGACTATCTGCGCGTGCGGACGGAAGGCGACCATGAACGTGCGGATCGACGAACACGGGAAACGCATCACGCAAGGGGCACAAATTGCGATTGAAGGTGAGACGCGCTACATTCAAACGTGCGGGCGTTGCTTTTACAGCGACGCTTAGGGGCTCTGAAGCACCATGCGCATCGCATCGAAATCGATCGTCCAGGCAAAATGCTCGAGAAATTGATGCGATACGATGCCGGCCACTTTAAACGGAAAGTTTTGCAGCGGCGAACCCTGCGGCGTATAAAGGCCGCCCACGTTGGCTTGGCAGGCGGTTCCTAGACACAAGCGATCGAGCGTAAACGGAATCACCGTAACGGCCCCGCCGCCGCCGACTCCCGTGCCGGTGCGCATTTCGTCGAGCCCGATGTTTGCAGCGCCGACGGTTTCCTGCGACGGTCCGAAGCCGCCGCCGGCCATTCCGCTGTCGACCAGGAATAACTGGTCGCTCAACGCGTTCACGCTGCCGCGCGCCAGCAAAAAGTGATCGGGCACGTACCAGAAGGGTATTGTGGTCGCGTTTGGCTCCAGCGATTGCTCGAAAGCGGCCGAGGCGCTGCGCGGGCGCAATACGAGCCGCTTGTTCGGGTAGTCGACCGTCGCTAGGAACGCAGAAAGGAAGATCGTGCCGATGATGCCGTCCACGCGTTTATCGCCGAAGAACGGAATCGGGCGCGTGGGAAGCGCCGACGATTGAAGATTGTGCAGGGTGACGCTGCCGATGCGAAAGGAGGGCACCAAAACATCGCGGACGTTTGCGCGCTTGCCGCCGGCAAACGTGCCGGTGAAGCCGCCGGTCATCGTCAGCCCGAGCTCTTTGGCGAAATCGGGATCGATGATGAGATTGGGAGCGCCGGTATCGAGCATGAAGTATGCTTGACGTCCGTTGACTTGCACGGAGAACAGCGGCAGCGGATCGACGGCGGCCATGGGAACGCTGACGATCCGCGCGATCGGCCGCGCCTGCTGCATCCGGATGCGGGACTGCACCTCACCGAGCAGGACCTTTACAGGCGCGATCAGTTTGGGATCGGCCAGCAGTTGCGCCGCGTCCAGATACTCTGTGGCGCCGTGCAGGTCGTTGGCATAGAGCGCCGCTTGGCCGGCGCCGAAATACGCCGCGAAACTCTTGCCGTCGTTGGCGATCGACGCGCGGTAATCGGTCAGCGCGCCCGCAAAATCTCCGGCCGCAAAAGCGGCATTCCCTTGCGCGAGCGCGGTGACCAAGGCGACCGCAGCAGCGTGCGCGCCCATCAAACGTTCGGGCGCAAATAGACGGCGTGACCTTCGTAGTCGAAGTACATCTTGTAGAACTCCATGATGTTGCGGCCGATGATGCCGTCGTAATCGGGATTGTCGTCGGAGGCCGTCGGCGGGAGCGCGATGCTCGCGTGTTTGAATGCCGCCGGACCCATCGCAAAGTTGTCGACGGAGTAAGCGGCCATGTCGACGATGCCTCCCAGCCACCGTGTCTCGAGCGATTCTTCCAGCGGCGTCTTCGTCCGCAGCTGATCGAAATAGTGGCGGTAGAATATCGTGGACGCCGAGCCGGTATCGAGCAAAAAGAATCCCTCGACGCCTTCGACGGAGACGGGCGCGCGCGGCACGCCGTCATCGAGCGTAATGGGCATCGCGCTTAAGCTCGCGGCGTCGGGCGGGCTCGTGCTGGCAGGATAGAGCGTGACGGTTTTGTTTTTAAAGTCGATGCCGACGATCGCGCTCGACCAAAAGTCGAGTCCTAGGACGCCGACGATATGATCTTTGTCGTCGGGTTCGTCGACGGGAATCACACTGAATACCGCATCCGTGAGATGCACGTTGCCAATCGAGAGATCGGGTACGATCGTTTGCGATACGTCAAACTCGCCGACGATATTCTCTTTGCTCAGGCCGTAGCGTTTGTAGCCTAGTTCCGCCGCGATGCGCGGAGAAATGCCCAGACTGTCGGAGCCGCTGTCGAGCGCGAAATTGTAGGTCTTCCCGCCGATATTCACGGGCACGACGATGCCGTCTTCGTCGAAAATCGCGGGAATTTCGACGGGCTTGGTCTGCGAAACGGGCAACAGTTTCCGTCCGGCCGGAATGCCGGCGACGGAAACCGGCGACGCTGCGAACGACGTGATCTGCGTGATGCTGTCGTTGGCGGGGCGGCCGTCGGTGTAGCGCACCGTGTAGGGAATCAGTTCGTTGAAGGCCGGGCGGTAGCGCGAGAACATCCAGACGCGCGTGCGGCCGTCGCTCCCGGTGATTTCGACCTGGCTCAGCAAGTAGGTTTGCGAATCGTAATAACGCCGTTCGCGCGGACCGCCGACGGGCGCGACCTCAAGGATGTACTGCTGCGGCGCGTCATGGGTTATGCCGAGCATGTGCAGGGCAGTCGAACTGCCGGCGTGCGCAAGCGCGTTCGCATCGGGGTCGGCGGTATCGTGAAATCCGCTAAGCAAAATGACGACGCCGTTTTCGTTCTGCCGCCACTGCTGTCCGTGGAAAATCCCGAGCGCGGTCGTGAACGGGCCGGTATGCTCGACCGTTTCGCGATCGTCGCCCGAAATTTTCGTTACGCCGTCGGTGTGCAGGCCGCCGCCGTCGGAAGTGTACGTTCGCAGGTACGTTCCGGGCGTCAGCGTCCCGGTTGTTTTGTCCGCGTGTTCGAGCAGCTGCGCGGGAGTCATCGACGTCGCATCGAGTTGTTGCGGCGGCGTGGCGCCGGTTGTCAGCAATACAAGAAGAGCAGCCAAAGCAAAGCGAGCGTGGTTCATACCGTTTCCTTAACGTGTTCTGTGAAACACCCTGCACGGACATAGCGTTTCTCACGCGAGGTATTCGCAACATGATACGGACTCTTCGTTTTTTCGTACTCTCCGGGATGGCGCTGGCACTGGCTAGCTGTAGCGGCGCCGGCGGCATATTGGGCAACGGCGGAATCGGCAGCATCGGCGGCGGCATCTTCGGGTCGTCGACATCGTGCAATCCTGGAACCGACGTGCAGCTGGCCAGCCCGCTGCCATTTCAAAGCGGCGTGAATCCGAACATCGGTCAGATCATCATCGTTGCCAACGGCAACAACAACGCGCTCTCCCAGAACTATCAATCCTTGAATATCACGCTGATCGACAATTACGGCAATCAGACCTCGGGAGGCGCGCTGCAGCTGACCTCTGATACCGGCGGACCGCATCCCTACAACTCCGATTTTTATTATCAATCAGGATTTGGTCCATTGCAGCCGGGCTTGACCTATACCGCCGAGTTGAGCGTAGCTAACGTTAGCACGTTCAACTCGTGCACCTACACGCTGCAGTCGTTTAGGACGTAGCGTTTCGCCGTTTGCGGCCGGCGAGCAGTAAGAGCGGCAGCCCGCCGGCCTGCAGAATGAGTGAAAAGATAACCAACGCCGTGAAACTGCGATCGTAGAG
The DNA here is from genome assembly GCA_003136355.1 of Vulcanimicrobiota bacterium. Lineage (GTDB taxonomy): Bacteria > Vulcanimicrobiota > Vulcanimicrobiia > Vulcanimicrobiales > Vulcanimicrobiaceae > Rubrimentiphilum. Next base: position 20,586 of record PLED01000071.1, read on the forward strand.
CAGACCCATCACGGTGCTTCCGGCAAACCATGCGATGCCGTAGATCGCGTCGAACGTTCCGAGCGCCGTCGCCCGGCGGTCCGGCAGTGCGAGCTGCACGATCGCGGCCGGAAACAGCGTGTCTTGCGCGGCCATTCCAAAACCCCAAAGCAAGACGCCCGCAACCGCCATCCACGGCGTTCCAAGAAATGACAGCGGCGCAAAGACCGCGCTCGCCGCAAAGGCGATGACGAGCACGGGGTTGCCGTACCGGTCGTACGCCTTTCCCAGCAGCGGCGAACCGACGGCGCCCATCAGCATTGCCGCCGCGTACAAGATTGGAATGATGCCGAGCGCGAAAACGTGCGTCTTGCTGAAGTGGTACGAAATAAGCGCGAAGTCGGCGAAGCCTGCGCCCAGGCACGCTCCGCCGATCGCATAGAGCCAGAACGACCGCTGCTGCTGACCGCCGACTTTCAGGGGCTTGGTCTCCAAGTGCTGCGGGACTGGGAATTTCCGCCATGCGATTACCAGTGCGATCAGCGCGAGGACCGCCGGAACGAAGAGCACGCCAAACGCGCGCGAAAAACCGCCGTGATAAAAAAGGATCACGGCGATGATGATCGGACCGATGGTTGCGCCGGTTTGGTCCATCGCCTCACGGAAGCCAAAAACCCAACCGTGTCCGAGTTCCGACCCGGCGTACGATATCAGTGCGCTCGAAGCGGGTTTGCGTATGCCCCGCCCGACGCGTTCCCCGACGACCAGCGCGGCCGCGCCGGGTACGGTGCGCGCGAACGCCATCAGCGGCACGGCCAGAACGTTTATCGCGTAGCCGGTCAGCGCGGTTCCCCAGTATTTCCCTGTTCGATCGGCCGCAACGCCCGAAATATACCGCAAGCCGAAGCCCAAGAGCTCGCCGAAGCCCGCGACGAAACCAACGACCGCTCCACTCGCGCCCAAGAATGCAAGGAACGGGCCGGTGACCGAACGCGCGCCTTCGTAGGTCATGTCGGCAAATAAGCTGACAAGACTCATCAAGAAGACGAAGCGAAAAGCTCGCGCTTTCACGACGCCACCGTCGGTGTCAGCGTCGTAGTTGCTTCGCAGAGAACCGGAAAGTTTACCGAGCGCGCAATGAAGCACACCTCGTGCGCGCGTTGGTGCAGCGCGGCGGCTTCGGCGCTGCGGGCCGGGTTGTTCATTTGCACGCGCGGGCGGAGCGTTACCTCAACGAATTCACCGCTGCCATCGGGATTGGTTCGCATCGTCCCTTCAGCGGAATCATCGTAGGCGGTCACGACGATGCCGGCGTCGGCGCACAGATGTAAGTACGCCAGCATATGGCATGATGAAAGCGCCGCGACCAATAATTCCTCTGGGTTAAAGCGCGTATCGTCGCCGCGATAGGTCTTCGCGCTGGATCCGGCGATCGCCGATGTTTTGAGCGGTCCGGAGAGTTCGTAGTCACGGCTGTAAGCGCGGTAGGAACTCGTTCCGGTTCCGAGGTTTCCTCTCCAGCGAAGCGTGGCCGCAAATGTGTGATTCGTCATCGCCGGATGACCCTTATTACCTGACGGTGAGCATGCCTTTCATGTTCGGATGATACGAGCAGGTCAGGGCGTAGGTTCCGGCTTTTTTGAACGTGTAACTCCACGAAGCATGTTCGTCGAGGTTGCCTGAATCGAACGCTCCGCCGGCCGCCGTCACGGTATGCGGATAGGAGTCATCGTTGATGAATTCCACCGTGTCGCCGACGCTCACCGTTGCCGATGCCGGCTTGAACGAAAAGTCGCTCAAGTGGATGACGAGTGCCGGTTTCGGCGCCGCCGCGGTTAGCAAGACAAGCGCTACAAGTGCGGTGATGTATTTCATACTAAAACTTACTCCACGCTATTCCTAAGTAGGGATTGATTTCGTTGTAGCGCGAGTTTTGACCCTTACCGACCCAGTTTTCGCCCTTGAGTCCGAGCTGATAGCTCAGGCCGCTGCGCTTGTCGGGGTGAACGCTCAAGCCCACATCGTAGCGCAGAATCTGGAAACCGCCGCTCATTTGATCGTTGTAGCTGCCTGAGATGTTCGGATAGTAGTAGTCGTGGGTGTAAAGCGAGTAGTACATTCTGTCGCTCGGAAATTTGTCGATCCCGAAGCCGACGCCACCCATATTATAACCGCCGGCCTCATAGACAGGGTGATAGTATGCGTAGCTGATGCCCAGCGCTATTCTGCAGGTCCGCGAGCCGAAAAACCAATCGAAGTCATCGTCCCATTCGTCGTAATCGTCGTTCTCGTCTTCGGCCACAAAAGCGCCGCACGTTGGACAGTAGTGCAACACGGGAAACTCGGTGTTGTATCGTGTGAAGCTCAACGTGTTTGCAAAGCGGCGGTCCGGAAACTGTGCAGTCAATGCGAAAGAGAGGGCCGCGCCTCTTCCTTGCGCGCCGATCGTATTGGTTTGGACGGGGCCATAGTCGCTCGTGAGCCGCACGCGCCACATCCTGCGGTCACGCACCTCCGCGTGCTCGTCTTTTTCGGAATGCGCGATCACAATGGGCTGCGCTTTAACGGGTACGGCAAGCGCGGTACGGGGAATCAGTACCTGAGCACCGGCCTTGAGCGCCGTGCCCGGCAGCAAGAGACATGCAAAAAGAACGAAGGCGGTTAAAATAAACCGTTTGTTCATCAGGCGTCCTCCGGCCGGAGCCTTAGGCTCCCTCGCCCCGGCACCCTTTGGAAGCGGACGGTCCTACGGTAAAACTTTACTCAAGCTTTCGACGATAGAGATCCGCTGGTCTAAACTCGTGATGCGGAAGATGCGATGAATTACGCTGGCCTCAGGAACGATCACGACAAGCCGGTCGCCTTGGCGCTGATGGGTCCGGACGACGACTTGGAGCGTCGTCGAGTCCAAAAAGGTACAGCTTCCGAGGTCGATTACCAAGAGCCGGTCGGCGCCCAAATCCGGTTCGGCGCTTTCAACGGCAGCTTCAAAATCTTTTGAGTTGGCAATGTCGAGCTCGCCGAAGACGTGCAGGGCTATGACCGCGTCAAAATCCTCGCGTATAAAAGCCGCGCTGTGATAAGAAATATCGCGCCTACCTTTCGACCCTCAGTATGGCTGGTGAGCGAGCAACTTACAAGTTGTGATCCTAAACGGGACGCGGCATGAATGCGCGGGCGGCAGTCATGAGCGGACCTTGTACATCGGTGAGCGGGCGTTCGCGCAACAAGAGCAAGGGCACGGCGTCATTCAAATGCGGGTTCGAGGCCTGAAACCAAGCGCGCGCCGTATTGCGATCGCCCTTCTCGCAGATCACCCATGCCAGTTGCAGCGCGAACCGCAGGGCGTGCGGGCGCTGGGGTTCTCGGTCGGTCATCCACTGCTTGACGGCGCGGGTTTCGCTGACGCCCCCGATCGCGGCGACCATCGTCGCGCCGAGGGCGTCGACGAGCTCCCTCACCACTTCCCGGATACCGCTGGAGATGGCGTACTCATGGGCCTGTATTTCAATCGGGCGCTCGTCGTTGGAATTGGGTTTTACCGGCATGACGCCTCATATACCCACCTAAATCCCATCTAAAATACCAAACGAGCGTTTGTAGAGCTGCGTATGCGCCACGCTTCATGCGGCTCTCGTCAGGCTCGGCCTAGGGCCTCGCTGCTCAAGCATGCCCTTCGACAGGCCCAGGATGACATCACGATCGGCTCACCATGAGGCTGCGGATTGGGGGCCACTCGGCGGCGGTGATGCTATAGACGACCGTGTCACGCAGCGTGCCGTTCTTATGCCAAGCGTGGCTGCGAAGAATGCCGTCGAGCTTCGCACCGAGGCGTTCGATCGCGCGACGGCTTTGTACGTTGGCGGAAGACGTGCGGAATTCGACCGCGATGCAGTCAAGCGTATCAAACGCGTGCGACAAGAGAAGAAATTTACACTCGGTATTTACGGCGGTGCGCTGTGCGCTTTTGCGCAGCCACGTCGAACCGATTTCCACGCGGCGGTTTTCAGGATCGATGTTCATGTACGTCGTCATGCCGGCGGCGCGGCCGGTCGCGCTTTCAATGACGGTGAACGGCAACATCGAGCCGCGGTCTTGCAACGCTAACCGGCGTTCGATCTCCGCCATCATGCCGCCGGGTTCGGGCACCAGCGTATACCACAGGTTCCAGAGTTCGCCGTCGCTTGCGGCGGCGACGAGATCGTCGTAGTGTTTTTTAGCGAGTGGCTCGAGCCTGACGCTCTCGCCGGTCAAGGTGACGGGTTCGATCCAAGGCACGCTCTTACGGCGTGACGAGCGGATTCTTCTCAGCGAAGGCTCCGTTTGGATTCGGTTTCACCCAGACGATCAGATCCCAGATCGACGGCATGTCGAAAACGGTGATGATGGCCGACGCATTCTTCGCGCGGCCCATCGCGACCAGTTGGGTCGCCGTCGGATGTGCCGGATCGCCGCCGGCTGCGCGATATTTGCGCGCCTCTACCCATTTGTCATATGTCATCTTGCCCGCGGCGTCTTTTTCCACCCAGTGCACGTGATCGTCGAATTCGTAAAGGCGCCCGGGGTTCGCGCCGAAGATGCTCGGCCGCACGCTGCTCGTTGCCGGCACCGAGAAATCCGCTCCGAGCAGATTGCCGGTCTTGTCGTACCAGAGCTGGCTGGGATGCTTCGCGTCCTGCGACGTCCATTGGAAGTTGGCGTAACTGATCGCGCCGGTGTTATCGACGCCCGTGTAGCGCACGTATCCGGCTTTTTCGGCATCTTGGGCCGTCGGGAAACGCGTCATGAGGTCGGCTTGAATCGCCTTGACGAAGGCCGACTCGGCCGGACTCAGTGGGCCAAAGTACTTCGGATTCTGGTCGGCTCGGGCGAGAACCGGCAGCGCAAATGCCGCGATGAGGAAAAACACAATCGCACGCTTGTCCATGATGCCTCCGGGGAAAGCAAGTTCGCGCCGCTGCGACGAAGCCCCCACCATGACTCCTTCGTTACCGCCCGTGTACGCGCACGTCGTCGTCGTGATTCAAGAAAACCGCTCGTTCAATAATCTCTTCAACGGATTTCCGGGCGCGCATAGTGTGCGCGTTGGCAAAGACCATCTCGGGCGTTCGATCGTGCTGCAGCCGGCCGGTTTTCAGAACAGCACCGATCCCAACCACGGGCACGCCGATCTGGTGCGCGAATGGGATGGCGGAAAGATGGACGGCTTCGACTTAGACGGGTTTACCGAAGCTCCGACGGCCGCCCCGGTTTCGCGGACGTTCGCCTATGCTTACGTGCCGCAATCGCAAACCAAAGCGTATTGGACGCTGGCATCGCGCTACGCGATCGCCGACCACATGTTTTCATCGGCGCTCTCTCCCACGTTTCCCGGACACATGTTTCTGATCTCCGGGCGGGGCCCCGCCGACGATCCGTACGCGCCGGCGCCGCCGTACGACGGTTTGCCGTGGGGCTGTGGAAGTCCAGCGGGTACGCTGGTTGCGATGTTCGGCCCCGACGGCACTGTCGGCACGCCGCCGAAACTGGAGTTTCCCTGTTTCGATTATCCAACGCTGGGCTCGCTGCTCGACGCAAAGGGTCTATCGTGGAAGTATTACAGCAACAACGACTATCCGTACAACACATGGGATGGCGGCGTTGGAGCTTACACCGCGATCCGCACGATGTACGGCACAGCGGAGTTCACGGCTACCAATGTCCCGCGGTACGATTTTTTCGCCGACGCCAAATCGTGCAGCCTGCCGGCGGTTTCGTATATCACGCCCGATGGCGGCGCCTCGGATCACGCGGGCACCTTCGGGTGGACGGCCGGTCCCGACTGGGTTTCCCTCATCTACAATGCGATTGCGACCAGCAGCTGTTCGTATTACGGAAACACGGCGCTCCTGGTTACATGGGACGACACCGGCGGCTGGTACGACGACGTCGCTCCGCCGCTCGATCTGCGCGGGCTGCCCCTGGGCATGCGGGTGCCGCTGATTTTTATCGCCGCTAACGCGAAGCCGCACTACATCTCGACGCGGCAGCACGATTTTGGCAGCATCCTGCATTTCATTGAAAGTAACTTCGGTTTGGGTTCGCTGAGCACGATGCAGAGCGACCCCGTAACGCGCGACGTGCTAGCCGACGATCTTTCCGATATGTGGAACGCCGGCGCCGCGAATCCGATCGCCCCAATTCCGTTCTCGCAGCTGTCGAGCACGCCGGAAAAACGAACGGTTTCGTATTACCGCAACCGTCAGTCGTTAAAGCTTGTGGACGATCAATAACTAAGGCGAGATCTTCCCGATCTTATTGCCGTTGTTTTCGGCGAACCAGAGTTTGCCGTCCGGGCCTGCCGTGATGCCGTCGGGCTCGGCGCCGGCGGTCGGGAGCTTGAACTCCGTGATGTCGCCGCCCGGCGTGATCTTTGCGATCTTGTTACCGCGGCTCTCGTTAAACCACAGGTTGCCGTCCGGGCCCGCGGTGATGCCGTAAGGCCGTGCCCTGTTGGTGGGAATCGGATATTCGGTTATCGTGCCGCTCGGGCTGAACTTTGCAATCTTGTTGCTGTCGTTTTCGGTGAACCACACATTGCCATCGGGGCCTGCTGTGATATCCGTGGGTTCCGCGCCAACGGTCGCAAGCAGATACTCGGTGACCGTGCCGCCCGTCGTGATTTTTCCGATCTTGCTATCGTTTGGGCCGGGCCCGCTGCTTTCGCTAAACCAGAGGCTCCCATCGGGTCCCGCGGCGATGTCGGTCGAATTCGCGCGGGCGCTTGGAATCGCATATTCGGTGATGGCGCCGCTGGGCGTAATTCTTCCGATCTTGTTGCGGCGGCTTTCGGTAAACCAGAGGTTGCCGTCGGCGCCCGCGGCGATGCCGTAGGGCCACGCTCCCCGCGTCGGAATCACATACTCGGTAAACGTGCCGCTCGGGCTGATTTTCCCGATCTTATTGGCCTGAGTTTCGGTGAACCAGAGATTGCCGTCGGG
>PLED01000023.1 GCA_003136355.1 Vulcanimicrobiota bacterium
CTGCTGCAGATTCACGACGAGCTTATTTTTGAGGTTCCGCGCGCCGAACTCTCTGATGTGACCGCCATCGTGCGTAAGGAAATGAAAGACGTGATCGAACTGAGCGTTCCACTCGACGTGACGGTTAAAGTGGGACAGAATTGGTACGACGTCGAGGAAACGGCGGATGTTTGAAGCGTTGGCGCTCACCGTGTGGCTTGCGCAAAGCTCGCCGCAGCCCGTTCCGACGCCACAGACGCTGCGCGTGATCTCGCTGCGGGCGCCCGCAGCGCAGCTCCGCGTGCAAGTCGCCTCAACCGAACCGCAGCGCGAACGCGGTTTGATGGGCGTGCGCAAGCTCGCGCCGCACNNACACGCTGATTCCGCTGGACATGGTCTTCATCGGCCGCAACGGCACCGTGCGCAGCGTCTTTTCGAACGTTCCGATCGTTTCGACCGCTACGCCCGACGACCGCATTCCGCGCCGCGACGGCGTGGCGAAGTACGTTCTGGAACTGCCTGCCGGCGAAGCGGCACGCGACGGTCTGACCGGCGGCGTCTCTATTCCGCATCTCCCCTAGATGCCCGAACTCCCNNCGTGAATTTCAAGCGCGCGATTCGCGGTGAGCGGATCGGCTCGGTGGTCCGCCGCGGAAAGTATGCCGTCATCGAGCTGAACTCCGGACGTGACCTGATCGTCAGCTTGCGGATGACCGGGCGTCTCGTCGTACTGGATCGCGGCCAAGCTGCGATTCGCTACGAGCACGTTTCGCTGCATTTTACCGACGGAACCCGGCTAGCGTTTGCCGACTCACGGCAATTCGGCCGGATGCGCCTGATCGAGCGCGGCGAGCTGTGGGACGCTCACCTTGGCATCGAGCCTTTGTCGGGGGACTTTACTCCTGAGCGCTTTATCGGTATGCTTTCGGGGCGGACGACGCCTATCAAGGCGTTGTTGCTGGATCAGCGGCGTGTCGCAGGGGTGGGAAACATCTATGCTTGCGAGGCGCTGTGGGGAGCCCGGATCCGTCCGGACACTCCCGCGAAAGCGTTGACGAAGCCGGCCATACGCCGGTTGCATGACGCCCTCGTCGAGGTTTTGCAGCGTTCGATCGCACTGCGCGGCACGAGCGTCGACGATTACGTCGATGCGCAAGGCCTGCAGGGCGGCTTTCAAAACGCGCTTTCGGTATACGGCCGGGCCGGTTCCGGATGCGAACGTTGCGGCCGCGCGATCGTGCGAACCGTATTGGCTGCGCGCGGCACGTGGTGGTGCCGCACCTGTCAAAGATAAGGACAAATATATATAAAGGATGGACAAGTAAAATCTCTACAACGCCAACCGCTCCCGTGCAAGAAGAGGAAGAAGATCAACTCGCACTCGAGCAGCAACTCTACGAAGACTCACTGAAGGTTCTCGACGAGGGACAAGTCCTCAACGGACTGATCGTCGCCAAGTACCAGGACGAACTGCTCGTCGATATCGGCGGAAAATCCGAAGGCACGCTGCCGTTCCGGGAACTCTCTTTAGCGATAGAGCCCAAAGAATTAAAAGTCGGCGACACGCTGGAAGTCATGATCCACCGTATCGACGATAACGACGGCACGCTCTTTCTCTCCGAGCGGCGCGCGCGCGCGCTCAAAACGTGGGAGAAAGTCATCGCGGCCCACGAGCACGACGAAGTCATCGAGGCGACCGTTACGCAGGTCGTTAAAGGCGGCGTCTTGGTCGATCTGGGCATGCGCGGATTCGTTCCCGCTTCGCAGATCAGGCGTCAGCCGATCGGCAATCTGGAAGAACTCGTCGGAAAAAAACTGAGGCTCAAGGTGATCGATCTCGATCACAAACGCCACCGCGTCGTTCTGTCGCAGCGTTTGGTTCTGGAAGAAGAACTCAACGCCAAGAAACAGGAACTCCTCGGCACGCTCGAAGTCGGACAGATTCGCGAAGGCGTCGTCGTGCGCTTAGCGGAGTTCGGCGCGTTCGTCGACCTCGGCGGCATCGACGGCTTGATCCACAACAGCGAGCTCTCGTACGCGCGTATCAAACACCCGTCCGAAGTCGTCAAGATTGGCGACGTCGTCAACGTCGAGATCATGAAATTCGATCCCGACGCCAAAAAAGTCAGCCTGTCGCTCAAGCACGCGTTGCCCGACCCGTGGGACGAATACGCGAACAAACTCTACGAAACCAACAAGTTAACGGCGCAGATCGTCAAGGTGACGCCCAATTACTTACTGGTTGAAATCGTACCCGGTGTGCTCGCGATGGTTCCCAAAGGCGAATTCGATCCGGGCGCTCAGTTCAGTCCCGGTCAAGAAGTCGAAGTGACGCTGCTCACGATCAATCACTCGACGCGCCGCATCACAGCGTCGATTCAGCACGTTGCCGATATTCCGCCGGAGGAGATCGAAAAGATCGAAGTCCCGGAGTTGCCCGAAACGCAAGCCGAAACGCCGGCTGAAGAGCCCGACACATCGCAGGAGGGCGAACCGTCCGAGTCGGCCTAACCGGCGGAATCGGATCCGGCAAGAGCGAGGTCGCGCGCTGCATGGAAGCATTCGGCGCGTACATCATCGATACAGATAAACTCGCACGCGAGGCTGTGGCGCCGGGCAGCGACGCGCTGCGCGAGATCGCGCGCGCGTGGCCGTCAGTCGTCCGCATGGGCGGTCTCAACCGCCCGGCGCTGGCCGAAATCGTGTTTGCGGATCCAGGCGCTCGCGAGCGCTTGAATGCGATCGTTCACCCGCACGTGCGCCGTTTGGCCGACGCGGCCGAAGCGTACGCTAAACCCGGACAGATCGTGGTGCAAGTTGTCCCGCTGCTGTTCGAAACCGGCTACGACGAGCGCTGCGATGCATCGGTTGTCGTTATCGCGCCGGAAAATGAGCGGATCGCGCGCATCGCGCGCCGCGACAGATTAAGCGAAAATCAGATTCGCGCCCGCATGAGCTCGCAAATCGACCCGGAAGCGGCGCGGTCGCGAGCGACGTACGCAATCGAAAACGACGGGAGTTTCGCGCAGCTCAAGGAACGCACGCGCGCGGTTTTCGACGCACTTTCCGCGAGCTGAACCTTAGGGGCGTTTCCCTTTATCAACGATCGTGCCGTCGGTTTGAATCAGATAAACCTCACCTTGCGCAACGACAAACTCTTCGACTAACGGCCGGCGGATCAAGACGTGAAAGACGTCGGTATCTTCAGGGGTACCGCTGAAAATGTCGCTGTGAAACCCTGCCTGCATCGTCGAGCCCGCCGGAGCGTCCGCCGGCATCTCAATGATGCGCTGATGCATGCGGTGCTTTTCTAAGATCGTTTTTCCGTCCGCCGAAACGAGGTATCGTTCGTCGCCACCCAGCGGATGGATCTTCGGATCGGTTTGCGCGGGATACATGTAGACATACATGTCCCCGTTTTGCAGCGGGAGGATCGCGTAGTTGTACGGTCGTGTAACCTTCCCGAAGTCGTCTTGCACGGCCATTGCGGCTCGTGCCGCCGCGAGATCGAAGGGTGTACCGGCTTCCGGCGGCGCGAGTTTCGTAACCGCGAACTTCGCAGTATGCGGCGCGGTTTCGGCGGCGCGAAAATACGTACTGAACGCCGCGCGATCGGGCGAGATCGTTCCAAAGTCAAAGACCCAGGCTCCGTTTTGATCGGGATGACCGATATACAATCCTTGACCGGGCGGCACGGCCGCACCCGAAGCTGCTTTTACGGCATCGGTCGCGGCGGCGGCCGCCGCGTCATATGCAAACAACGCTCTGCCGCGCGCAGTTATTTGCGCGAGATTGGCCGCATTGTCCTGACTTTGTCCCAATGCGGTCGAGCAGAGTGCAAAACAGACGGTAAGCGCGGCAATTCTCATTTTTGAATGCTTCGGGGCCGCTTCCATATCCCTGTTTTCGTTTAACAAGCGGTCGAGTGGGTATTTAATTCGCGATACATTCCCAATCATTAAGGGGCGACACCACATGGCGATTCAAGACGAAGCGCAAAACCCGGGCGGGGGCATGACTGTTCGAGAAGCAGGCAAGCGTGGCGGCGAGCGCGTCAAGGCCAAGTACGGCACTGAGTTCTACGAGGCCATCGGGCGTAAGGGCGGCGAGGCCACCAAAGAAAAGTACGGGCCTTCGTTCTACGAGGTCATAGGCCAAAAAGGCGGCCAAAAACTCAAGCGCAAGAGCTCCTAGCGGCTACCCTCCGGGCACCCCCATGGCAAAACCACGCAAAGCCGACGACAAGCCGCCGGGCGGCGAGATGTCCGTGCGCGAGGCCGGCAAGAAGGGCGGCGACACCGTCCGCGACCGCTATGGCACGGGTTTTTATGAGGCGATCGGACGCAAGGGCGGCGAAGCGACACGTCAGCGCCATGGCGTGGAGTTCTACGAGTCGATCGGACAAAAAGGCGGCCGCGTGGTCAAAGAAAAATATGGCGCCGATTTTTACGAAGAGATCGGCCACAAGGGCGGTCAAAAGGTGAAGCAGCTGATCGCCGAGGCGAAAAAGAAAAACAGCGGCCAGTAGGGATTAGGGCGCGACGCCCCCACTCACGCGGCCGAAGTGAATCGCGCCGCTGTTGAAGTTCACGTTTATCGAAGAAACCCTCAGCGTCTCACCTCCGCTGCGAACGACGCTTGGATGCGGCAACGTGAGCATTTTCGCGGCATTGAGCCACTGAATAAGATCGGTGTCGAACGAGCGTTCCGAGCTCGTATCTTGCATTTGCGTAACATGCACGTCGCCGGTCGCCGTGAAATCGAACGTCGCGGTGTTCACCGAAACTTGCTCGGCGCGAACGCTGAGATACGGCTTGCCGTTTTTATAGAGCACTCCGCGGCGCACGCCTTGGACGGTTGCGAGCACGCCGTCGGCCGACATCTCGGCGTGGTCGTACTCGAACATCCAAGACTTGGTGCTCATGCGGTTTCCCGTCACGCGTCCGCCGTGCAGCGTCAACGGCGTCATGCCTTGCGGCGGGCCGCCCGGCGCGCTGCCCGCCAGCACGACCTCGACAACAACCCAAATCAGCAGAGCGGCTCCCGCGAGCAAGAATAAAATGCGCAATTGCGGGGCACGCCACTGCACTGCGCGCACGGGCAGTCTTCGAAGGGCGAGAATCGCCGCATAGATGAGCGCGAGAGCGATGACGACCGGCGCTGGACCGATGCGCGCGAAGATGGAACCCGGCGGCGATCCAACCGTGCCTTCCACGAGAGCGGGTTTGTCCAACGCCGTTCGCTGCGTCCACGATCCGTCGGGAGCGATGATCCCGCTGATACCCGTCGCGGCCGACTGCAGGACCCATTCTCCGTTTTCGACGGCGCGCATCTGCGCGATTTGCGCGTGCTGAAATGTGCCGGAGGTTTCGCCGAACCATGCATCGTCGGTTGAGATCACCAAGAACTGTGCACCGCGCGAGACTTGGGCGTGCACGAGATCGGCGAAAGCCGATTCCCAACAAATGAGTGGAGCGAATGCTACGCCGCCCGCCGAGATAACGGTGTCGTCACTTCCGGCGGCAAAGCGGCCGATGAGATCGGAGTCGGGAAGCCACCGCAGAAAAGCTTCGCCCGGAAACGATTCGGTGAACGGGACGAGCTGGCGCTTTTCATAAACTTGCGAGATCTGTCCCGACGGATTAAAGACGAAGAGCGCGTTGTAATCTTTTGGCCCGCGCGCTTCCAAACTTCCGACCACGAGCGTCGCATTCAAAGCATGCGCGGCTTCCGAGAAATCCTTGCGCACCAGCGCGCGAACGCCGTTCGGATCGGAGGCGTTCAGATCGGTCGGAATCACCGTCTCGGGCAGCACGACGAGTTGCGGACGCAGCGGCTGCAGTTTGCGGGTTAAGGTCACATAGGTATTGACGGTCGGCCAAAACGACTGCGGATTCCACTTGACCGTCTGCGCGATATTGCCTTGCACCGCGCTCACGCGCACTATCGGCACGCGCGGATCGTGGCGCGCCGGCCACGCCGCGAAGCAGAGCGCCCACGCCGCGACGACCACGACCACGGCGATTGAGAGCCGTCGAGGATCGCGGTTTGCCAGCGCCTGCGCGCCGTACGCACCCAACAGCATGACGACGAACGTAATCCCGAATGCGCCGATGTACGGCGCGAACGCGATCAGCGGAGTCACCGTTTGCGAGTAGCCGATTTGGGCGAAAGGAACGGCAAGCACTCCGATCGATCGCAGCCATTCGAAGACGGTGAATGCTGCCGCGGCAGCGGCCGGCGCCGCCCACGGCGGACTCCACCGGTCTGCGGCCCGCGCGGCCAGTGCGGTCGCGGCGAAGGCCAATCCTTCGACGAGCGCCGGAATCAGCACGACGGCAAACGCAAACGATCCGACGTAGGCGCCGACGGTATATGTGAACCAAGAAAAATTTATCGCGAAAAAGATCGTTCCGGCGAACCATCCGGCGAAGAAGGCGCGTTTCCAGGAGAGGCGTTGCCAAGCCCAGAACAGGCCCGCCGCCGCCAGCGGGGCAAGCCACGCCTGTCCCGTCTTGGGAAAAGCAAGTGCGAGCGCAACCGCGCTCAAAGCGGAAACGGTGACGGAGGTAAGTGTGCTACGCAAAATGTTGTTCGTCGTCTCTGTTGCGGCGTTCACGTTTGCTGCCTGCGGCCGTCAAGTGACTCCCGACCGCTCGACCACGCCTTCGGGACTCCCGGCAGGTTTCATGCAGGTGAAGTTCACGACCGCTCAACCGATGGATTTCACCAACGTCCAATACGTCATCATGTTCAACACGTCGACGAGCGGCGGGATGCCCTACGCGAACGGCTACCAGACCAACTATGCGAACTACTGGTTTGCGATTGTCGTCGGCGGCAACGGCGTGCTCTCATCGGTGCAGGTCGTGCAATATGTCCGCAACACCGGCGTCGGAGGTGGCCAAGTCGCGTCGCCGCAAGTTCTCCCATATACACCGCAGCAGCTGCAGTTCAATCTCAATAGCAACGGCCAGAACACGCAGTTCACGGTGACGTTCGACCGGCGGCTCTTTAACGGCATTGTTCCGACGCCGTCTCCAGTTCCCGGAGCGAATCCAAACCTCTGGTACGCTAACTGGTTCACGACCAACGGTTCGGGTCAGCCGATCGACGCGCCGGGCATCGGCGGCCCGCAAGATCAGACGTTCACGTTTCCGACGTCGGGACTTCCCGGCTTCGACGTCTCAACATCGTTCGATCAGCAGTTCAATGCGAACGCCGGCTGGCCGCAAGTCACGCCGCGCAGCGCGCAAATCGCGGCGGGCGAGGTCATCAACAGCCCGTAACTACTGCACGTCGCAAGGCGGGTGCCCGCACTTGCAGGCATCGGACTCTATCCCTCCGGCTTCATCGTCCTTGCAAACGGGACTGCAATACTCTTCGGTTTCCATCTCGGCCGTCAGCGTGCAATTGCACAAATCGTGCGCGCATTCAATAGTCTGTTGCATGGAGCCACTATACCCAGACGGGGTCGTGTCGCACGGGAACCGCTCGCAAAAAAACGTCCATGTTTTTTTGCGGCTTGGGTGCATTTTTGAGAAAACAAAGTTTTGAAGCGGCCATCCATGGCCGGCTCAAAAATGGCACACATTCCCTTACCGACCCGACCCCGTCTGGGTAGCAACATTGCCTGCGTACGGTTTGCCGCCTACCCAATCCGGAAGCGTCGTCTATCCGGTTGCCTAGAAGTTGAAGCTGGTCGGAATGATCGAGCCCGTGGAATTCAGGCCGAAACTCGCGCCGCGTGATGGAAACGCGAGCAGATTGAGCGTGAGGTTCACTTGTTTGGCGGCCTGATTGTACTGGAGCTGGATTTGATAGCAGTCGCCGATGATGCGGCTCCAGTAGATGCTCTTGTTGATGATGCGGCCTTTGTTCTTCCAGTCGATGTCGCCGATGAACTGCAGCGTCGAACCGTTGCCGAACGGCGTCGAGAACTGCAGGTTCGTCGTGAAGAAACCGTTGCCCGGACCGGGGATGAATGATCCCGCTAGTGCGACGTACGAGCGTCGCGACGGATGCACCGCTAATTGGTACTGAACCGGCTGAGCCGCGCGGTTGAACGCAGTGTTGAAGCTCAGGGTTAAGTTGTAGAAGTCGCTGTTGAAGAATCGCAGCACGTCCGCTGCACTTTTATAGTTGAACGTCGGCTGCTGATCGAGCGTGCTGAATGGCAAAAATGCCGGCCCGTTGTAGTTCGTCTCGTTGTACGTGATCGCGTTGAGGACGTGGGTCCCGATCGGCGTGGACATTGTTGCGTTTTGCTGGATGCTGGCTTTCAGGTCGCCTGTGCCGTAAGCGAACTGGTGCACGTTCACGCCGGCGCTGATGTCACTGCCCAAGACGTGGTAGAGCGCCGGACCGAAGTTGAAGAACAAGTCGGCGCGCGAGGTCGAGAGCGGCGTCTGCGGCTCGTTGTAGTTTCCGATCGTGAACGAAGAGGTGATCGGGATGATGAAGTGCTTCAGAAAACTGTACGGGTGGATTTCGAGCTCGGGCTCTTTGTTCAGGCCGTAAGGCGTACGCGCGAATGTCTTGTCGTAGTTGAGCGTGTAGGCGGCGACCTTATTGCTCCACTGCAGGAGATCGCTGAACGTACCGGTCGAGTTGCTGCTCGCATTGTTCAGGCCGTAGTTCGTGCGCGCCGAACTGAGGTTCAGGCTGAGGCTGTTTTGCGTCGTCGCTCCGAAGCTGCGGGATTCGGTAAAACCGAAGTTGTCCGTCGCCGACTGCGTCGCAATGCTGCTGTGCGCGAACGTGTAGTTCTGCTGCGCATTTGTGCCGGTGTGCGCGACGGATGCGCTGATGCTTTCATTGGGCGGCAGATTGATTAACGGCCCGAAGTTGCTGTTGTAGGCGAACCCGAAGCGCGCGCGCAGCGATTGCGAAAAGTTTTCGCTGTCCTGGGCGTTCAAATTCCAGGCTGTCGTCTGCGTGCGCCTATCGTGGATCGCGTAGGTGTCGACCGACGTTTGCCGTTTGCCGTTTTGCCGCGCCAAGAACGCGGTGTACCCCAAACCGAAGCCCTGGCGGGAGTAATATTCGATCCGGTAGTAGCCGTAAAAATACTGGTCGCGTCCAAATCCGGGTTTGGCTTTGATGTAAAAGCCCTGATACGAGTTATAGCCGACTTCGGGGAAAAACGACGGCCGCTGGCGCTCGTCCTCGATGCTGCGCAGCGGAATGATCACCTTGGGCAAATAGAAGACGGCGGCGGCGCCCAGGAAGAGCACGGCTTTACTGATGACCATCCGGTCGCCGGGATAAATGTCGATGGTACGCCCGGTGATGTGGTAACCTGCGCGCGGGCGTTCGCACGTGGTGACGTTGGCATAATCTCCGTGCGAGACGCCGTGTTCGTCGGTCTTCAAATCTTTAGCGGCGAAATAGACGAGCCCGCGTTCGACGCCTTGCGAGCTTTCGCCGCGGCCGTTAATCAGATCGGCGCGCTGAGCCAGCGTGTCGAATTCTATCCGATCAGCGTGCAAGATCGACGTATCCGTGCTATTGACGATGTACGGATTGCCGGTGACGCTGATCGTTTTGAATCCGTCGTAGTGTGCGCGGTCGCCGACGAGCACTTCGTCCTGATAAAAAATATGTACGTTGCCGATGGCGTCACCGGGCGCACCCTGTTTGTTTGCGTTACCGACGAACTTGTCGGCCATAACGGCCACGAAACCGGGTTTCAGCGTGGGCGCGACAATCGGAGTCGGTGAGGTCTCCGGCGTCGGCGATCCGTTCGGTACGATCGATGGCGGCGCGGAACCGCGAATCAAAAAGACCGGCCCCGTACTGGCTTTTACGTTTGGCGACGGTGTTGGAATCGGGGGCGGCGTCACCGTGTTTCCGCTGGGAATCGGTGTGGCGTAGAGCTGGCCCGGCGCGAGCGGCGCGTTCGGTACGGATGCGCTCGAGGTTGGCGATGGCGCCGGCGTGGGCGTGACTTGCGCGACCAGATCGCTCGCGCGCGCCGCTCGCGACGCGCACGTATTCGCGTTGAGCAACCCGAATATCGCTTCGGAGGACATCACGTTCTCGGCCACGGGCGAAGGGGCGGGCGCCGGCAGCGGTGCGGGGGCGGGCATCGGCATCGGCGTCAGCAACGGGTGCGGCGTCAACGAAGGATTCGGCGCTGGAATCAGGTGGGGCACGGGCGGCGCGATCGCCGCGATCTTTCGCACGGCGATCGGGGCTGACGTGTGCAGTGGTTTTGGCGAGGGTACCGCTCGGGCGGACGCAAGCTTCACCGGGACGCGCCTGGCCGCGATCGTAACGCGAACGATTGGCGCCGCGGTAACGCGTATGATTGGCGCGACGACGACGCGCGCGATTGGTGTTGGTGAAGCTGCCGCCGGAGGGACGGCTAATTCGGGCAGAGGTGTCGCCAGCGCTATCTGATCGGAACGCTGCGCGTTTTGCAAGCTGGCGCCGAGCCAGCGCGCGCCGCGCGTGTCGGTGCGCAAGAGATTGGCGCCCTGCAAGTTGGCATCGCGCACATCGGCAAGCCGCAGGTTAGCCGCTTCAAGATTCGCTCCGGCGAGATCGGCGTGGCGCAAATTGGCGCGGTAAAAATTCCCACCATAGAGCAGCGCGCTCTGCAGGTTTGCCTGCTCTAATCTCGCGCCCTGAAAAACCGCGTCTTGCGCGTCGAGCGATTGCAGGTTGGCGCGCAGCAAGATCGCATTTTGCAAAATCGCGCCCTGTAAGTGCGCGCCTTGCAAATTCGCGCCGGTCAGGTTGGCGTGCGTCAGGTTTGCGCCCGTCAAGTCGGCGCCTTGCAGATCCGCATTGCGCAAGTCGGCGTCGCGGAAGTCGTGGTTCCTCAGGTTTGCATTCTGAAAGTTGACGTCGCGCGCCGGCGCGGCAAGCGGAAGAAAACCCGCGAGAAACGCAGCTAAGCAGATCGTTGCGCGGACAGCGCGCGCTTGCGAACCAAACACTGCGCGGCCTAGTGCTCTTCGTACCAAAGCAACGCCAAGCCGCCGATGCCAAAGACGAGATTGGGCACCCACGAGACGAGGTACGGATTCACGCGTCCCGTGCTGCCGAACGCGGCGGCTGCTTCGGAGAGAATAAAGTACACGAAGAACGCGATGATCGACATCGCGATTCCCATCATGCGCCCTTTCTTGCCGAACATGATCGCAAGCGGCAGTGCCAGCAGAACGGCGACGAGCGCCGAGAACGGGAACGCGAGCTTGTCGGCGAGATTGACCTGCAGATTTCCGAGCGCTTCACCGCCGACGCCCTGCGCTTGTAAGGCGCTCACCTGATGTGAGAGCTGTTTGGAATCCATCGTCCACGCATCGCTGCTCGAACTGCTGAGGAACTGCGAGGCGTTTTCTCCCAGCGGCAGACCGATGCTGGCCTCAGACTTGTCCACTTGCGACGTCATATAGCCTTGGCCGTTGTAAAACGTGATGACGACGCCGTTGAGAACGAGCGTCGGGCCGGCGACGTGCGCGGTCTTGGCCTGGATCGTTTCGTTCCAATAGCCGTTGCGTCCGGGTTTGAATATCTGCACGCCGACCATCGTGCGTCCGTCGGGCATTACATGGTCGATGAAAAACTCGTTGTTCGTGTCGGGATCTTTGCGGAAGAATTGCGCCTCAACCGGCAGCGCGCCGGTGTGATAGATGATCTGATAGAAGGTACGCGTTGAGACTTCGACGGACTTCGGCGCGACGAATTCGTTCATTGCCCAAGAGAACAGAAAGACTGTGAACCCAAAGACGAGCGGTGTAAGACACAGGCGCCACAGCGACGTTCCCGACGTGCGGATCGCGTTGATTTCGTTGTCGGCCATCAGCCGTCCGATGCCCAGGAGTGTCGCGAAGAGCGCCGCGAAAGGAAAAGCCATCGGGATTGATTGCGGGATGCGAAAAACGACGAATCGCAGGACGAGAAAAATCGGCGCGCCGTGACCGATCACTTGGCTCGCGGCCAAGAAGAAAATATTGAAGCCCCAAAATAAAAAGAACGCTAGAAATGCAAAGACGAACGGCCCCATGAACTCGCGCAAAATGTAAGCGTCGAGCAGCGGCAGGCGTAAGGAGCGGAGCAGGTTGAGGGGCGCGGGGCGTGCTCCGGAAATGGAGGCCATCCGCGTTAACAGTTCGCTAGTAGCTGCGGTAAGCCGTCAGAACGCGGTCGACGTAGGCTTGCGTTTCGGCATACGGCGGAACGCCGTGATATTGGTCGACGGCGCCCGGCCCGGCGTTGTATGCCGCAACTGCCAGTTCGACATTGTTGCGGTAGCGTTTGAGCAAACCGTGAAGATAGCGCGTTCCGCAATCGACATTCTCTTGCGGATCGAACGCATTGCCGATTCCGCAGCCGGCGGCGGTGCCCGGCATCAATTGCATGAGGCCTTGCGCTCCCGCGCTGCTTATGGCCGACGGATCGCCGGCCGATTCCGCCATGACGACGGCGTTCACCAATCCGGTCGGCACGCCGTTGCGTGCAGCCGCGGACGTGACGAGCTTTTGAAGTTGCGCGGGATCGAGCGCGTGCGGCGCATACGGAAGATAACCCGCTCCGCTACAACCGCAGAGCAAGCTCAGGAATACCGCAGTCCCGAGCAATCTTTTCATTCGTGAGTCTTTTCAGTCTTCTGCAAGGTATCGACCCTGCCTTCGACTTCCTTAGAACGCGGCAAACCCGGCTGCTGTTTCGTATCGAACACGCGTTCGATTCCCAATTTCACGCTTGCCACACGTACCTATCGAGCGTATAGTGGTGCAAAGTGGTGCGTTGTGGTGACCGAGGGAGGATTGGTTGCACGCGGATTTGCCGCGCTTTACTGGTACGGTCGAGCATGCCCTTGACCATAAGGGCCGTCTCATCGTGCCCGCGCGCTTCCGCGAACGCCTAGGGAACGGCTTCGTCTTAACCATCGCGCAGCCGGACCCGTGCCTCGCCCTCTATCCGCAAGCGGCTTGGGCCGATTTCTGCAGCCGGCTCGAAGGCGCCCCGCGGAAGGACGAGCGCTTCCGCCGCCTCGTGCGCTACATCTTTGCGCACACCGAGGAGGTTGCATGCGACGTGCAAGGACGTCTGCTCGTCCCGTCGGCGTTGCGGGCATACGCCGGCATCGAGCGCGAGGTCGTTTCGGTCGGCTCGCTCACTCGGGTCGAGATCTGGGCGAAAGAGCGCTACGCCTCGCACGCCGCGCCCGATCCCGAGGCCGGTGACTTAATGGCGGAGCTGGGACTTTATTGATGGCGGGCTGGAGCGATGCAACACATTCCCGTTTTTCACGCGCAAGCTTTAGAGTGGCTGGCGATCCGCCCATCTGGGATCTATGTGGATGCGACCTTTGGCGCGGGTGGCCATTCGCGTGGCATCCTCTCGCGTTTGAAGGGCGGGCGGCTCATTGCGCTCGACGCGGATCCTTCGGCGGCGCAGCGGGCTGCCGAGATAGACGATTCCGCCTTTACATTTATTCATGCGAATTTCCGCGAGCTGCCGGACGTTCTCGATCGCCTCGGCGTCGAGCTGGTGGACGGCGTGCTGTTCGACTTGGGGGTTTCTTCGATGCAATTTGACGAAACGTCGCGCGGCTTTTCTTTCCGGGAATCCGGACCGCTCGACATGCGTATGAATCCGTTGGCCGGACGCAGCGCTTACGACGTGCTGATGAGTGCGAGCGAAACCGAACTGGCGGAGATCTTCTTTGACTACGGTCAAGAACGTGCCGCGCGAAGGATCGCGCGAACGATCGTCCACCGCCGGAAGGCCGGGTCGTTTCCGGGGACGACGCTGGAATTCGCGCGCATGATCAGCGGTCTGATGCATCGCCCGGGCCGGCGCGAGCGTATTCACCCGGCGACGCGCGTCTTTCAAGCGCTGCGCATTGCCGTCAACGACGAACTCGAAGCGCTTCGGAGCGGTCTCGACGGCGCGGTTGACCGGCTGCGCGGCGCGGGACGTATCGTCGCGATCAGTTTTCATTCGTTGGAAGACCGGATCGTCAAACGGAAATTCTTGCAGGACGATCGTTTGGAAGTGCTGACGCGCAAACCGCTGGTGCCCGATCACGATGAGATTGGGCAGAATCCGCGCGCGAGCAGCGCAAAAATGCGTGCTGCCGAGCGGAGAGCGAGCTGATGGTCGCCTATCAAGCCAATCCGCGTCTGCGAAACGTTCGCACGGCCAAGCACGCAACACATCTGCGCAAGACGCACAACTCGCGCGCGCGCTACACGAGCCTGGTCCGGTTTTGCGGAGCGCTCGGCGTGGTGCTGGTCGGCGTGATGATCTACGTTATGCTGATTGCGAATTTGACGAGCCTGAATTACGCCGTGGCGCGCGCCGACAGGCATCGCGCATCGCTCCAAGCGGAGACCGCGCGCTTGGACGACCGGCTGGCGACGCTGCGCTCTGACGATCGGTTGGCAAAGATGGCCGCGGCGCTGCACATGCGCGAGCCGCAGCAGTTTGCCTTGGTCACGCTTCCGCCGGCTGCGCCGCAGGGACGATCGAGGCTGTTTCTTTCCAGTTTAGCGAGCTGGTTCGGCGCTAAATAGGGTCTGAAAGAGACTCGTGCACGGCCGGAACTTCTCGCGCGTCGCTCCCCGCCGCGCCAAGGCGCTCTTTTACGTCGCCGCCGCGGTCGCGCTCATCCTGGGCTGGCGGCTCGTCGAAGTGCAAGTTTTCAAAGGACCGATCTACGCGAAACAGGCGCTGGCACAGCGCAGCGACACGGTCGACGTCTTCGCGCGGCGCGGCAGCATTCTCGATCGCGACGGCAACGTGCTGGCGTATTCGCTTCCCTCCGAAAGCGTCTACGCGGTGCCGCACGATCTCGGTGACGCCGGCACGACGATCGCGCGGCTGCAGAAAGTGCTGGGGCAGATTCCCGCGTCGACGACCGCGCTGCTGCGCGATCGCACCATGCAGTTCGTCTGGGTCGCGCGCAAGATTCCGCACGACCAGGCCGACGCGATCTCCGCGCTTCAACTGCCCGGAATCTCCGTCATGGAAGAAGATACGGGGCGCCGCGTCGATCTCGCCGGGCAAACGGCTTCGACGGTCGTCGGATTTGTGGGAATCGACGAGAACGGATTGGCCGGCATCGAGTACGCCTACGACGACCTATTAAAAGGAACGTCGGGACGCGTCACGCTGGAAGCCGACGAGTTCGGACATCCGATTCCGTTCGGACGCCAGCGCGCCGTGCGCGCGGCCAAGCCTGGGATGACACTCGAGCTGACGATCGATCCGTACCTCCAATTCGTCGCCGAGGCCGCGCTCAAAAAACAGGTCACGGAATTTCACGCGCAGAGTGGTACGGCGCTTGTCATGGATCCGTTTACCGGCGAAGTGCTCGCGCTCGCCGATTTGCCGCACTTCGATCCGAACACGTACTGGAAGTTTTCGCCCGATGAGCGCCGCGAGCGTGCGGTGCAGGACGCCTACGAACCCGGTTCGACCTTCAAACTGTTGACCGCGGCGGCCGCGCTCGAGAGCGGCAAAGTCACGACGTC
>PLED01000002.1 GCA_003136355.1 Vulcanimicrobiota bacterium
CTGCCCGCACGAACTGCCCGATCCGAGACCATAAGCACACCGCTGTTATAGAATCGGATTCCGCTTCCTGAAGACGAGGTTTTCACGGATCCCAGAACGAGCCAACCTTGGAAAACGCAATTTATAACCGTGCCGGCGTAGCAGATAGAATCGCTAACATCAGCCGATTACGAAAGCGTCAGATTTGAGACGGGCGGGTCGCCAGTCTGGAGATGAATTAAATGGCAAGAAAGCAGAAACCACCTCCAGATCTCGTTTCGAAGGCCGACAGGGCGCTTAAGACAGGCATAGCCAGCAAACAGACCATAAAGCGACTGGCCGCGATCGTTCTTGATGACCAGGAGTACGATCCAAGGCCGCATCGCGCGAAGAAGGCGACTGGGAGTAAAAAGCACCAGGAGGCGAGACTACCGAGCGCCCACCCCGAACAGACCATGTGGCGTCGGTGCCGTCTCTTAGGGAAAGCACTCCAACGCGGCGCGATCTTGCGCGACGGCAGGCTGGCGAAAAGCGCTTGCCGGCGTGCCGTTAATGCGATAGGTTAGACTGACTTTGTTCCCACAGCGCCGCATCCCCGTTAAAACGGTCCTGCTGCATGAATTCGCGCATGGCCTAATTGCGTACCGGCGTGGACTACAAGTTAACTGCATCGTGCTATGTGAATTAGGTTTTGCTCACGATGGAACGCGACGAGAATACGTAAGCAAAGACGGTAATGCTACTGAGATTGGCAATCTGCGGCTGCCTGACGGCACCTATGATCCTAATAAATTCCATTCAATTCGTGACATTGCCACGGCAGGCATTGCCGCAGAATTGCTAGCTCAAAACGGTGGTTTGGATCGTGCAGCATTCTTTAAAGAACTTGATCATGCGGATAACAGCGATGACCGTCGGATGCTTGTAGCGGCAATGCCCCAGGGCCTTGATGCAGACGTAGTCTGGGCTGCGGCATCCAGGATCGGTTCGGAACTAAAGCCCTCCATGCTATCAATACTTGCCGAGGCTGAACGGCTCGCGAGAAGCCACTCAGAAATCGGATCGCGGCTGATTGAACTAGGAGCCGCCGAGGTGCAGTCAAACCTAAAGATGATCAATAGTCTGCTCTAGAGCAACTCAAAAAACAAACCGTGCAAAGCAGCATCGTTCCGTTATAAATTAGAACCTTATCCTTGAGGTAGTCGCGTCCCAACAGAACATTGATTCCCTGATTGATCAGTCCAGCGCCGGCCACAATCAGCGAGGGTTGGCGCTAAATGGAACGCCGGCGCTTTACGAAGAACGTCCCCCTGCGTGGTTTAGGAATGTACCGTTATATTTATTCCGGTTGGCAGATCATCCAGGGAGATCTTCCGCAGAAATTAGCCGTAGGCTTCACAGTACGTATCGAAATCTGAGTACAGATATGTGAAGGCTGCCAATACTCCAATTGCGGCCTCGATCTTTGCGCGCACTAACGTTTCATGCATCAGCGCCGAGTACCATCAACGTCATCGGGTGCCGTACCTTCCGTAACACTTGGAGGCGTCTCTGCGTCGCGATTTTGCGTGCTCAGTTTGCGTACAGTCCGCAAAAACTCACGGAACGCGTGCACGGATTGAAATAACGACTCTTCAATATATTCCTCGCCTTCTCGCCCTAGGTAACTCGAGAGCAACTGGTAGCCAATGAAGGCCGCCGCAAGCGATACGCCGGCCGAGACCGCAGCGGTCGGAAACATCGCGACGATAACGGAGAGAAAAACGGAAACCACTAGCCACCGCGCTCCGGCAATGAGGTCGTTATAGAATGCGGACGATGCCTCAGGTAGGTTGGCGACTCGATACCGGGCACTGGCCTTATACATAAGCCACTGGAACAATGCGGAGATGGCGTTCAAAATCGCGTAGACTACCGCAGCCGGTCGCAGGGCCTGCGGAAAGCAGAGGAACAGAATCGGCACGAATATCCCAAACCCGAGCAAGCGCAAACCCGATCCGACGTCCACGTCGCGCTTGTGCGGCCGTACCTGCCGAGCGATCAACCCGCCGGTCCACAAGATCGCGCTGAGGCTGGCTATTGCAATGAGGACGCTCTCAGAAACGATGCCGCTCACGGCTCTAACGGCACTGATCTAACGGTCACTTCGGCTCGGCGCCTTGTTCCGGCTTTGGCCGAGTCGTTCAAAGAGAGAGCACTAGTCTGAACCTCACGATACGGAATTTTCCGAAAGCCGTGGGCCTCCAACAGGCTGGCCATGAGGGCATGGCATTCCTCCAAGCTCCTGCAGCCCCGTTCGTCAACGAGCAACTGAAAAGGCTCCGGAAGACGCAACACCAACGCGTAGATTTCTTCGATGCGGTCAGAAAGATCGAGGAGATCGCGATAGAACCGCGCTGACCCGACATCTATTGCCGAAAGAGCCTCCAACTGCGAGTTCCAGGCCTTGAGGCGCGCATCCGCCTCCTTAAAGGGAGCCGCCCTTTCAAGAGAGAGCGCTAGAACAGCCTCCTCTTCGATGATCGTACGGAACTGCATCGGCGAGCCGAGCTTCCCTTTGGCAATCGGCACGCTGACGGTGTGATCATCATCGGTGAATTGAAACGCCACTATGCCCTCGGTGTCTGACGTAACAGTCTTGATAACGTGATAGGCAAGCAACCCTACACCGATGACCAGCAGTCCGACGGCGGCCGTAGCCGCAGCGTCTGCCTGCGCCGGAGCGATCGCGGTAACAGGAGTCGCGGTGGCGACTTCCTTCGCCGCTTCTTGCAGGCGCCCGATGAAAACTTCGATATCCCCATCGCCGAGCAGAATGAACAGATTGAAGATATCTTCTTTCAACGGATCGTTCACGCCCACGGCGCGCAGTATCTCCGCCGACAGGCGCCCCGCCGGGGTCTTCGGGCCGCCTGCTCTCCATTCGGGGCCATGCGCAAAGGCATTGCGCGACGCCCACAAGACCCGTGAAAAACGCTCTGCACCGGAGAAAAGATGTCCCGACTTCACGTCGCGTCGATTCTCAAGTGGGATGCCGAGCAGATCGAGGTGCGCATCGAAGAGAGTCCACGCGATCTGCAATACCGCGCCGGCACAATTGTCGCGGATCGAGCGCGAGATCTCGTTCCGCATCGCCCTGGCAGCCGCGACGAGTAACCCGAAAGCGGCTTTGTTCCAATCGCCCTCACTCGCGACCAGGGCAAGCTCCTTATCTCTTGCCGAAAATGCTTCTTGAGCAAGCGCTGACATGGCGTGGCGCGCCTTGGTCAAGTTCCACAAGAACGTTCCATACGCGAATGAGCCGGCAGAGTTGGAGGGATGCTCTTCTCTCAAAGAATTCTAACTCGCACGCACGACAGGTGGTGCGCACCTGGCTTGTTACCTGCTTTTTCGGCGATTGCCCGGAGTTGAAAGATTCGCGAGCAGATTTTCGTCTGCTGCTGCTTCCAATCGCTCTTGCAACAGGGTCATGTTGATGGGGAAACCCGCACTTACTCCATGAGGATGACGACCGCGCCCACCAGGATGATGATCAGAACAATAATACCAATAATGAAGGTCGGCAAGTCTTTTCCGCCGCCAGCCTTTGACTTGTAGGTTTGACTGAAGACCCAAACTTGCAAGACCGCGGCTACTGCGAGCAATCCGGCCTCGAACAGGTGACTTGTGGGAACTTTCATACAATCCCGACCTTTGGAACGATGGCTTGCGCGAGCATTCTCATAAGAGTTAACCCTAGTCACTTTCTGCGAGTCGCGCGGAAGCAAGACGCAGTCCGCTACGATGTCTTAACGACGGGGCTGTTCCGCTGATGGGATGTTATGGCCTTTTTGAGCTATATATCACTGATTCTTCGCCCCGACCAAGAAGCTTACGTGATCTCAGTAATCGGCCGCCGAGCCAAATCTGCGTCACCAAGGCTGGGAGCGGATTCTGTTCCACAAATGCCTTCGCTCATAGCCGCGGCTCGCGGCGGAAATAGCACCGCGGGCCGCCGCAGACAAAGGGGCGAGCAAGGCATAGCTGCAATTGGCTAGGCCCCGAGGCCTCGGTTTTTGCGCTTCTGCTCGCCGAGCGACCAGAGCAAAATGAAAGGTGAATAAGGCCGCCAGGAATGTCTATAACCCACATACACAGTTTTCTCGTGTCGCCCGGAAAGTCTGACGAAACACACTCAAAAGTTCCCGGAGCCACCGTCGGAATTGGCGAGGTTCCGATTCTGACGAAACTCTACAGAGACGTGCATGAAGAATGCAACATCGACATCGTCTTCGAGCCCACCGATGGCCGACAGGAGAACGCACGCCGCGACCTATTTTTGAAATACGCCGAGGCGCCAACGCTGGACCGAGGCTCCGCGATTGCGGGCGAACTGGAGGCCGTCACAACACACCGGTCCGGCATGGGGCTCCTCTTTCTCATTGCCGGCGATGATAAGCGCAAGCGCCTCATCATGGCACGCTTCCCCGCCGATCAGGGCGTCGTCGCCGACCTCCTTGGTAAAGGAAAGATCAACATCGAATTTCTGGAGCGCGTCTTCATGAAGAGCGCAAAGGCATACAAGTGCGTCGTCTACGGCGGACCGCTGACCGAAGGATCATTCTGGAAAGGCAAAGCTGTGGACAAGCAAATCGAAGGTCCTCGCGAGCTCTCCAACTACTGGATCGGGGACTTTCTGAAGTCCGTCTTCGCAACGAACGCAAAAGTGGGAACGAAGCGGCTCGCCCTGGCCCTCAGAAAAGCTCTACACGATGCAACCGATCTCGAAACGAAATCCCAACTGTTATCGACGGCCACATTATTGCGAGGCCGAGATGGAACTGTCGTGTCGCCGGATCGCATCGCTCCGGAACTCCACCTGTCGGATCAAGCCAGCAACCTATTTAGAGCGAGCTTCCAGCGCCCCGAGCTTTTTTCCGAATCCTTCCACTTCGACGTCGAAGAGTTCGACAAATTTGTGCCATACCGGTCCCTGGAATTGGATAACGGAGCGGTGCTGATCGCGGAGGATGAGCGGTTCGATGAAATTTTCTCGAGGGAGGCGCTTCCTGATAGACCGGACGCATCTCGCTTTACGACGACAGGGCGAATCGTCAATGAAAACCTGCGACGAACAAAATGAACACCGAACTTCTAGCGGATTATGCGCGCCGATACGAATCAATCCTCAGGCCGATCGCCGAGCAGCTCGAAAGGTTCATCGTCGACCAGATGCAAGGCGAGTCGCGAATCGATCGCATAACCGCGCGTGCCAAAGATCCTGAACGCTTCATAAACAAAGCTTCAGCCGTCGGTGAGCAGGGGAAACCCCGCTATGAGATGCCTCTTGTCCAAATTCAAGATCAGATCGCCGCTCGGATCGTTGTCCTGTACATTGACGACGTCAAACGGATTCAAAAGAGGATACTCGACTATTTCGTACCCATCGAAGTGCGGACGATCGTCCCCGACTCTCATTGGGAATTCGGCTATTTCGGACAACACTACATCCTAACGTTGCCGCACGACGTCATTCCGCCGGCGATTGCTGTCGATGACGCCCCCTCGTTCTTCGAACTTCAGATCAAGACGCTGTTCCAGCATGCTTGGTCGGAAGCCAACCACGATCTCGGATACAAACCAACGCATTCGCTGAGCATTGAACAACAGCGGCTACTGGCCTATACATCGGCGCAAGCTTGGGGCGCCGACCGTGTATTCCAAGAACTCGTAACGGCAGAGCAGAATTAGGCGATCTTTAGTAGCCCTAGCTCCGACGCGTACACTGCTAACTGAATTGACGTCGGCAACAATTGAAGCATGCGCGTGAACGGTAAGGTCCGGTCCGAGTAAAGTGCAGGAAGTGAGGTTCTATCTGGATGCCGAGCCTAGGCGTTTTCCTATAATGCCTCCGGACGCGGGCGATGCATTCATTTTTCATCTGCAGGGCGATAAATGGAACGACTACGGATATGTTACGCTGTTTCACGCGACCCTATTTAAGGAAGGGCAGGAATACTCGCTCGGCGCCATTCGCATTCTAGTTGACGAGCAATCGTCCACGGCTGACGCGCTAAGGAACTTTACAGGATACGCAATCGCCGACTTCTTTGTCCGTACGAGCCAGCTTTTCGTATCACTCGGAAACAGCCTTAACTACTACCGGGCTCTCAAGAGCAACCTTCGTCCGCACCTCCGCGAATCTATCCTTCAAACAATGCACGATGCTGCCTATTTGCAAATCCGGACTCCTCATAGTGCTTCGCTAGAGTTGCGGAACACAGAAGGCTTTAGGAAATCGTTGCTCCGCTCGCTTTCTGAGAAGCAGGCTTTTGAGGAGGCGGCACAAGTGATTTTCGGGCGCAAGAGGCGGCGAAATCGCAGTTTCGACATTAGCTACGACCTCCGCGGCGAACAGCCGCGTCAATCGCTCAACTTTGACTTTTCCCCCTCGAGGAACTATCCGGCAAACATAAATCTCCTCATAGGTTCGAACGGAACCGGCAAAACCCAGGCACTAAAGTCCATAGTTGCCGCGATGATTGATCGCGGCTTTTTATCTGAAAAGGAACAGCTTGCAGTTAGTGACCTAAATCCTCGAGTCACTTCTACAGGCGGTTTCAGCCATATCGTCGCTGTATCATATACGCCTTTTGAAGACTTCCCGACGGCGCGGTCGTCCGTAGGCCTAGCGTCCGAACAATATCAGTATTGCGGCTTTCGTACCTTTGAAAACATTCGCGGTGAAAGCATACTTCAGGCGGCGCCGTCGCAGCTCGCCGAATTGCATAGATTGGATCAACAGTCCGTCATAAAAGGCGAGACGTCGCGTTTCGAAACATTCATCTCCGCAATGAAAGACGGCTTGGATTTTGACGAATTATGGCTAACTATAGGTTCGTGGACGAGCGAGATTCTATGGAGCAAACGGGAACCGATCATGCCTTCCCACATCGAATTCAGCGGCGAGAGCGCACTGACGTTTGCCCGAAAAGGTCAGGCCGTAAAACTTAGCGCTGGCCAGACAATTTTTGTGGGTTTATTGTTGTCTATCTTGCGATACATCAAACAGAACGCCTTGCTCTTAGTAGACGAGCCAGAACTATATCTTCATGCAAATTTAGAGGTACAATTAATTACTATTCTTCGCACGCTACTCCAGCGTTACAACGCGTTTGCCATAATAGCTACGCATTCGCCCATAATGGCGCGCGAAGTGCCACGACAACGAACGTGGATTCTAAGGCGCTCATCGGACGGTGCGATCAACGCCTATAGACCGCCATTTCAAACCTTCGGAGCTGACCTTACGCGAATCATAAACTATGTTTTTGACGATTTATTGCTGACGCACCCATACGTGGCCTGGCTCCAAGAACGCCTGGTAGCCATCGGTTCGGTAGAAAACATTATCGATGACGACATGTCAATGGAGCTGAAGGTCCTACTGCGTTCCCTTAGGCGCGATTGAAAATGCGTTATCTTCAACTTGTAAACCACGATGATGCGAAGATGTACCGACACGTCGCATTCGCTACGGCGTTCACCTCCTATCGCAAGAACGAGGCGGCCGTGATCGCTAGATTCGCGGAATTTCAGGCGAGAATCGGCATGTTGCATTCTCTCGCAAAGGCCGGCCCGCCGTTGAACAAAGTCCAAGACAAGCTCCGAAACCTTTACGACTGTTCGATTCGAGAGGTGCTAGAGTTTAAAAACGCCATACGCCATCAGTTTGGCCCGGGATGCCCATACTGTGGCGAAAATTGCACAACACCCGACATCGATCACTATCTGCCTAGGATTTCATATGCGGAATATAGCCTGTACTCGTGGAATCTTGTTCCATCCTGCACACAATGCAATCGAATCTTTTCAAGCAGTGTCGCAAAAGGCGCCGACTTTCTTTATCCTTTCGGCGACAAGTTCCTTAAGCAACGAGTACTTGCCGTTCAATTCCAATGGATCGGCCAGGCCGAGTTCACGATCAACTTGAAAGGCCGCTCCAACCTTGGCCCGGCCGAACGCACAAGAATAGACCATCACATCTCAATGTTGCGATTGTCTGAGCGGTTCGCCAATTACGCAATTTCGGAAATACTGAGTTTTCGAAGATTGGCACTGAAATCGGGTGACCTTGTGAATTATCTAGGGCTGGAAGCAGCTAGACACATATCGGTACGTGGACCCAATAGCTGGCCATCGCTACTCTGTGACGCTTTGGCGTCAAACCAGGCCATGATCGCATGGCTAACACGCCAAGCTGAAGCGAGCGAGAATCCTTAAGAGCGTCATCTTCGCGCTGTAGCGACGCGCAAGACCTCTCTCATGGCATGGAGAAGTCCGCACGCCGTCGCACGGTCACCGTTACGGCGGCGAGGGTAATGCGCGCCGCTGCGGCTTTACGCAATTTATCGGGCTTGGATTTGAACCTCGAAATCTAATGAATACGTTTTCATGCGGCGTTATGCTGCGAGCTTTGCACGAAGATTCAACGATGTCGAAGACTTCCAGCCGCACGAACCGTCCGCGACACTGAATCCGCCCAAGTGGCGCTTTCCACAGCCTCCCCACTATTCACAAGAGAGGACGCTCACCAAGGCCGGAGCCGCAAGACCACAGTTATCCTCAGGTTTGCTTCGATAACTCACTGCCTATTCACAAGGTCCCGCACCCCTATATTAGTCAAGCGTATAGGCAATGTCGGCGCATTCAGGGCGCCAAAGTGAGTTTCAAATGATGGAAACCATCTATGTTCTGGGCGGCTTGGCCGCACTCATTAGCGCTTGGCTAGTCGTAGGCGAGAAAAGCCTCGCACTCTACACTAAATACCGCGAGACGTTCAAAAAGTGAACCGCAAGAAAGGCGTCGATAGCCAGGAACGAGCGCATCGCTTTCTATCTCAACACTACGTGGATCTCGAGTCATTCGCAAGAGAAGATTTTCGACTAGCAACCGGCTGGACGAAATCGACCTTTGACACATACTGGACTAAGCAATTTGAATCACTCCTAGAGGGCGCGGACGCAAGTACGTACCGGGTTAAAGGAAGTTTTGGACGCTACCTGAGCTTCCGGGAGTTTCAAAAGCATGTGACACAAGTCAAAGACGCCCGGACCGATTACCAAAAAATTGAATACAACGACGTGCTGACCTATGAGTTCTACTTGCCTCTCGCTCACGAAAAAGCACTGCGCAGCACGCTCGACTCTCTCTTCTACGAAAATGCAGTACTGCCACGGCTCCGGCGCATCGATCAGCAGTCGCTCGAGAAAGACTTTCCACAAACGCAGCTATTTGGGGAAGGCAGCGTTCTCGACCGGGCAAAAGCCTACGTCGACAAAAAATTTCGCGGGTACTCCATCTATCATGTGAATGGACGCTTTCGCGGGGCGGATCTAATGCCGCTGTCAGAGGCCTCAAAGATATCCGCACAGGGCGAGCATTACTTAATAGATGAGACGACAGCCGTTGTGAGGTTCATATTCCCATGCCGAAGTCACGACGAAGCCCGACTGACAAGGTTTCTGTTTCAAGAGCTATTCGTGCGCAGCATCATCGAGCTTGTTAGTGGCGAAGATGAAATCTGGATAATTGAAACAGAGGGAGGTCAGCGCGCTCATGTCTGGAGCGAAGCAGATTCCGAGACGAACTAGACAAACAGAAGGACCGCGACACATAGGCCATCGCTCATGCCGCAGATATATTACGTGCGTCCGGCATCAGGCGCTGCCAGATTGCCCGGCGTCAAAATGATGGCGGCCAAAACCCGGCACATTCCAGGTTTTTTTAAGCGACCTAGCATTTAACTCTGTTCCCGGTCTTTTTTCACGCGTAGTCGCCCCGAATAAGTAGCGGGGGGAAGTCCAAGCCAGATCGTAATTTGGGTCTCCTGTCTTTGGCGGCACTGGCTCGAACAGATGCACTTTCCCAAACCCGGCCTCTGCAAAAGCGTTAAGGTACATGGAGATTGGCCGGTGAACATGAGTGGAGCAAACACCTAGCTGCTGGTTCGTGATTTTGAAAGGTGCACGAATGATTATCTCTCGATCATATTCATACCAGGCAGCCTTGTCGTAACCTCGGTAGACTGGCCAGTGAACCGGGTGCGTGATGGAGAACACGAAGACGCCCCTCCCCAACATGCTCTGAGAGATCGCCCGTAAACCCGATCCTAAGTCGACGATATCCATTAAGACCATGTTTGCGAAAGCCGCGCTGAAGATGGGATTTGGCTCAACAGCCCGCAGGTCTTCAACGGCCGAGTGAAGCGCTGAAGCGTTGCGTGACGCCATCAGAAACGAATGCGCATAAGAAACAGCCACTCCGCTTAAGTCAATGCCTAGAATACGGCCGCACTTAGCCGCCATTAGCTGAGTTAATTCCCCTGTGCCGCAGCCGATATCGAGGACATACCGCAGGTCGGCCCCGCTCATGAGTTCGGTAATCACCGGAACCATCAGGCTCCAAAAGCTCAGATCCTTATGCTGCCGTATCTGCTCTGCCCGGTGCGGCGAAAGAATATCCCATTCGCGCTCAATAGTTGAACGAGAAATGGTGGGAGCAGCGACAACTTCTAAGTCAGCCATAAATCCGGCTAATCAGTTGCGAGCGGCATAAGCCTCAAGAATTGCGACCAAATCCTCTGCCAACAAACAGGGCAGTTCGTCCCTCTGGTACTCGCGGATCGTGTGGAACCCGTTCTTTTGACGGCCTATTGCGACGAACTCGTCGGCTCTGCCCTGAAGGGCGATCGTAAAACGAGTCTTCGGCGTGATTGATAGGCCCGGATATGTGATGACTCGCACGCCGTTCTCTTCTAAGAACGCAGCTACGTCGTTTGCGCGAGGCACGATTATAGTCACTTCGCTTTCCTGAGCTTTTTCAACCAGTAGGTTCTTGATCGAATCAGAGCCTTTCACCCATGTCAGATCGTTGCTGACAATAGCCACTCTGCCGCCATTGCGGAGAAGGTTAAACATGTACTCATTGATCCTAGAGTGCTCGCTTTGCCGCGCGTGCAATGTGGGACGCTCCGCCAGCGCTTCCGCGATATCCGCGCGCGCTGCTAAGATGGCAAGAACTGCGAGGAGGATGATTTCCAGAATTTGCAATTGGCTCGGCGCAGTATTTGAAGCCCTAGAAGCCCAAATCAGTTTGCCAGCGGATGCTGCGCCAATGACAATCACAAACAGTTGGCGCCCTAAACGCCAAATGAATTTACCATTTGTAGTCAGAAAAGTCGACATTCTGATTTCCGCATGATTTGTTCGCGCCCCCTAGCCGACCTGAATGTGATCTAGGGCCAGCCTACGGCCCATCAACTCCAGCCTCCATCACATCGGCCGTAATACGTTGCACTGCCGATTGCCTTGTCGAAATCGCAGGTGCGCATTACGCCTTCTTTCCTGAGGGACGCGAACGGGACGATCTCGAGCAGAACCTCTTCCGCGATGCCGTCAGTTTAAAGTATTTTTATTCAGCACCTGCCCGTTGGCAGACATCAATAAATGCAGCAAGCTCGACGGGCCAGCCCTGCGACGCTCTTTCGAGCGCAGTGCTGACCGAAAAGAAAGACAATGGCAGGTCCAGCGGACTTAGCGCGAGCGACAATCTACCGAAGGTGATAAAATGATCAGATCCGCATGGTTCGCGTTCTTAGGTTTCTGCAAGCGTATCTACGACGAGCGCCTATTGCCACGAGCCAATGTTATTATTGTGCCGGCGACGGCCGCGAGCTCGGTGCTCCTCATTTTCTTCCCGTCAAAGGAAGTGGCGTGCTTCATCTTGAGCGGCTGCCTAGTTTTCGCGCTGCTCTGGTTTGCCGATCCGCGCGATCCCTTTTGATCAAAGAGTGCCAGCGACTCCAGCGTGGCAATGGAGAACTGGGACAAGGACCGCGGAATGCGCGAGCATGGCAGCGATCGCGATTAGCGCGAAGAAAATCGCCAGCGCGATGGAAGTCTTAGCAGCATCTCCGACCGCGCGCTCAAGTATGGGATGAGGGCCGCAATGCCGGCGCAGACTGGCAGATAGCAGCGCCAGCGAAAGAAAGAACAAAGTAAGCATGGTCCATGGCGCCGGAACAAAGGCCACTTGGAGTGGCTGAAACGCAAAGAAGAGCAGGATGAAGACCAAGGGTATCGCCATGGTGACCAGGTAGCCGTCGCTCTCAGCGCGCTGAGTTCTCTGAAAGAGCAGCACATCTCGCGTGTACATCATCCACGCCAGGATGCCAACACCTATCTGTGCCAGAACTACATAGATTAGCCCGAGAGCTATATAGTCCGCAGGCTCGCACGTCCCAAAGACCGACCTCGCGTTTGACGCAGCGAGGGCTAACGCAGCTCCGAAAATGATGTTGGCCATGTCTAAAAACCGAAAGTGCAGGTCTCCAGAAAATTTCGGTGTCGCAGTCAGGGCGCGGCGCCACGAGAAAAGCAGACTCATCGATCGCTCTTTTAGTCTTGAATAGGCGCTTGTCACGTGCTTTTCTCGCGACTGCCCGGTCTCGGCGATGACGCCGGCAACGGGCTTGTCGGTTCCGCGTGTTCCCACCCCAAGAGCATCCTCACATACGAAGCACACACAACCGGCGTTTGACCACCCTGATTCTTTCGCTTTGGCAAGCTAGTTTTTTGGGATCGCGTGGCCGGGAGACTGCTTGACCTGCGCACCTTTAGGGCGACGGGTCTTGGCTCATTCAGTTTATTTGCGGCGTCATAACAGGCGGCTTCCGAGAGAAACTCGTTGCCTCGAAGCGTCCAAACTGTTTCGAGGCGTGGATGCAAAACGAAATAGATTAGCACTACTACCGCCCCTGTTGAAAGAGCGATTGGAAGCAGCAGCACCCAAAATCTGCTCGCGAATCTTTCAACTCGCGAGAAGCTTACCATACTAGCGATCCTCCCTGAACGTCATAGGTGCGCCCTTGTGTCCCTCCACTCGCCAATCAAGGCGGGGGCATAGATGATCCACCTGCCAAGTTTCTTGCAGAGAAGCTTCATCTGGGACCAACCTGGTCGAACGATCACAAGCCCGACAGC
The DNA here is from genome assembly GCA_003136355.1 of Vulcanimicrobiota bacterium. Taxonomy (GTDB): domain Bacteria; phylum Vulcanimicrobiota; class Vulcanimicrobiia; order Vulcanimicrobiales; family Vulcanimicrobiaceae; genus Rubrimentiphilum. The sequence continues at coordinate 13,002 of PLED01000002.1, forward strand.
AATGGACGAGAACGCCGCAATGATGATAAGCTTCCAATGCTCGTCGAACCTGAGCGCCATGAACGCTCCGAACAAGAAAGCGACAATCGCCCACTTCAGGTTTTCAGCGTGAATGTTGCTCACCGTGATCTCCAACTTTGTGAGCAGCATCTTGTATTGGTGATCGAGATCGAACGCGTGCTTCAGGTCGTTGAAGGCGTCCTGGTAGAAAGCGCCATTCGGCAGATCGAACAGATCCACGTCGTAGAAATTGTCGAATTCCTTCAGGTCGGCTTTGACCTCGGTTATGTCGCCGTCTTCCGAGATGACGGAATGGAACCGGCTCAAGAGGGCCTCTTGGCTCGTGACGAGGCTGCAGAGCAACACGTTCCGGGCGACGCTGTCGAGAACGTCCCGGCGCGTGTAATCTCCGTTTATCGAAAAGTCCCCGTTCTTCTCGTACCGACGTTCGTTAAATTCGCAGATTTGAGCCGCACTTAGGTTGTGAACGAGGATCTTTCTGCCGGGAGCCACCACCCCGACCATGTCGGACCTGACAGAGACCGAGCTTCGTCGGGGTAGGTACTTCTTCGTGAGTTTGCGGAGGTCGAGATCGGCAAACTCTTGCTCGCACCGCAGGGACTGCTGGGCGCGCGACCACAACCCGCCCGGCTCCGCGGTGATCTGAAAACCGAGCGCGCAAACCCGGGCAATATAGTGTAAGAACTGCGTGCGCCAAGACCGGGCAGCATAATCCAAGAACTGCGTTCGCCAGCGCGACCGGGAACACGCAACCGTCGAAGGTTCGAGCGGCGCCGCAGGATCGCATAGAAATCTCTGAGGAATCTCGACATCGTCCAGCCCGATGACGAACACCGAGAACTGTGTCAAGGGAGGACGCGTGAGTCTGGCCCAATCAATATTCAGGTGCCGTCCAAGGCCATGCGCTTGGCAAATCATGAAATCGTCCAGCCGCGTTCCCCGACCTGGACATTCTTTTTCGCAGGCTTCGAAGAGCGCGTCATCCAGGTCGAGAGACAGGTCGAATACTTGCCGAATCGCGGCGGCTTGGATCTCGTCTCCTGGGTCATAAACTGGAGATATGACAGCGGCGAGGACGATGAACGGGCTGAAGAACGTATGATTGAAATCGTCGAGCGGCGGATAGGCCAGCTCCTTTAGGAGCGCATACAGTCGCAGCCGAACTTTCCCGGTGCGGACCGGGCCCGCTTCTGCCGTCTCCTTAAACTCGTCTGCGCCCTTCTGATGTGCCGCGCAATCCCGCTCTTCCGTATCCTTCTGCTTTATCGTGTATTTCAGTTGTACGTTCGCGGCGCGTCCGATGTCGAACACATAGAGCTCGCGAGCGGCCTTGTCTCCGAATATGTCGAGATTCTTGGCATAGAGACGATAGAGCAGCTCGTCGAAGAACCCATGCGGTTTGAAATCGCGCCCTTCTTCCTCTTTGCGTTCCGTCGATATGCATTGAGCCGTCCACCGCACATCCTCTCGCGGAGGTTGCTGGCACAATTTATGTCCCTGCGGGCTGTTGGAGCTATAGCAACCATTTGCAGCCTTAACGCTGCGTTTCTTTCCGAGCGGAAGAAAGCGTTGATCGGAGTTTCTCAGCCGCGCCGTCTCCCGCTCCTCCGTCCTCGCGCGTGTCGACATGCATTCCAAATTGATCCAGCGTTGCGGGTCGTTGAATAACTCCTGATTCCGAATACTGTGATAGCGAGGTGGGCTCGAAGCTTTCCATGCTGGAGTGAAAACGTGAACAATGTGCATGTCCTTTATCGGACCTTCGATCGTCTCGGAAAACCAGGAAACGACAGGATCCGCTTCACGCAAGCCGCTCATAGGTCGATTTTCCGGCTATCCTTGTGCAGCATCGTTGAGCTGCGACAGCTTTGGACGGATCGGCGTAGATCTTCGGACTGCTAGCTCTAGCAAGTGCGATTGAGCGTGGTCGCTAAGCTGCGCATAGAGAGCTCAGTCTGGACAGAATGCCATAACGGGATCACCATTTGAATTCGCCTTACTCGGCCCTCGCCCGTCATCTATTTCAAAGCATCAGCCGCCAACGCCAGCGTCAACTGAAACTTAGCGTTGCGTTCTTGAATCGAGTTCAACGTTTTCGCTGCGCCTCGATGACTAGTGCCGACACGCCAACGCGCACCGGAGAAAGAGCCTCTGGGGTCGAGGGTCTTCCGTTTATCAGTATTCCGTGCGGAACGAACGTTACCGAAACGCGCTCTTCTTTCAGACCAAACGAGGCCAAGACAGCGCGATCGATTGCGTAGGAAAACTTAGCCGGCTGGAAGTTGTGCGCGCCGGCCCGTATCCCAGTGCCGAACATCGCAAGGTTGCCGACGTAGAAGGGACTCTCCGGATTCGCCGGCGCATTGCTGGGCAGTCCTACATACACTTCCCAGACGACTCCCGGCTGGCGGTCTGCCACGACGTCATCTAACTCCAGCAGCACGTTTTCCGTCTTGCTGGCCGCGGCCGCCGCCAAGCGCTGACGCATCGCCTTCGCTTCAAAAAGTGGGAACGAGACTCTGGACGACCCCAGAATCTCCGGCGGAATCGGCAGACGGATCCTCTCAAGCACGTAGTAGTAGTACGGAAACTGAATGAACCTTACGCAGTTTTGAACCACTTGCGGCGGTTCGCCCTCGTAGACATAGTTGAGCTGCTGCGCCGCTCGAAGGACGTCGCATCCCGTCATGTGCACAGTTGCGCCATTTTCGTCGAAGAACGTAAACTGAGTGTTCTTCCACGTGTTGTCGCTGAGCGGATCCATGCGCCCACCCATTTGCGCCAGCCACAGATTCCACAGCCGATCGATGTTGCAGTGATGCAAATAAAAGATCGGGTCCTGCCCGGCCGTTGGAACTGATCCCATCCAGCCGCCTACGTCAACGTGCACGGCGCCGTGCGGAGTTCCCTCGAGCGAAGCGCTTGCGCTTGTGAACGCCGTGAAATTAAACGCGGTCGTGTAATTGACGTCGGATGCGGGAAGGGAGCCCGTGCCGTTGTTCATCGACGGATTACGGTTCGGAGTGTAGAGCTCACTCGTCGGATCTCGGAACATCGGCGGCAAGTGGCGCTCGTTGGACGAGGTCCAATTCCAATACGGCAGCGCCCAGTTTGGGTTGTACGACATCTTGCGAATGATGCGCTCGAAGTAGTACAAGTACATCCGGTGCCACGACCAGAAGAAGTAATTGCCATGCTGACATGTGTTCCAAGCCGGGAGGTTCTGCATGCTCGTGGTGCCGTGGATCGCTGCCTGGTACGCCCAGCTTCGCGGATCCGTCGTCGGCAGCGCTCTCATCGCCGCAACCGCGTGGCGGTAGGAAACGATGATCGGATCCGTCGCGAGCAGGTTGCCGATATCGCGTCGCACATAAGGCGTCGCACCTAGAGCGATCCGGGCGTCGAGCAGCGATGAGCTGACGACCGCTGCCGAGGCGACCGAGCCGGCGGTCCGCAAAAAACCGCCACGAGTAGGTCTTAGGTTCATATCGCACTCTCCATCACAGCGTTGGCGCCGGGGCACCGGGACGGATACCTCTTCGGGGCTTAAGCCAACAGTAAGTTATCCACAGAAAATCCACACCGGCCGCAACGCGAAACCATCCCGTTGAAGACGCCGACCTTCAGCAACGGGCCGGAATCAAAAGGTCCCGGACGCCTATTATATAGCTTAAATGAGCTAAAGTGTAGATCTACTCGGGATGAAGGCGCGAGCCTTGAATCAACCTCCCAGATTACCCGGACCCATTTACATGCGAGCTACGTCGAGGCCCATCGGCCTTGGCGCTGCGTGAGTACAGAATATGCTTTCGCCGGAGAGTACGAAGATGTCAGCTCTTCACTCTCCATCGACGTGTTATCCCAATTCGATTCAGTCTGTGCGCCTGCGGACATGCACAGACAGAATCTCGAAAACCTCAAAAAATTATCGATCGTCGAACGCTTCCAACTGATTTTTGGGATCTATGAGCCGCTGCGGTCCTGGTTAGATCATCCTAATAAACCTAACTGGCCATTGGAAGGAATTATTTCGATCGACACATTTCAGCGTCTCACGCAACGCCATCAGCAATATCAACTCATACTCGAGTTCTCGCGGTGCATGCCGTTGTGGCAAGTACTCGAGCTGCGAATGGATGATGTTATCTCCGAGTACGACGTCTTCGGGTCCGCGGCTTGGTTCCGCGGCTGGTGCTTTCAGCGGACGCGGCCCATACCGTTTTCACTTCTCACGACGGCTCAGCACTATCTCGCGCGAGTGATGACGAAATATCCGGGATACCTGTTTGAGACTGACGGCCGAAGAACGACGCTCGACGACCTTCGGCAAGCAATTTGCACAGCACGCAGCGAGACAACGACCACTTAGTAGAAAAAAAGACGGGCTATGCAAGCTTTACCAACTGCAACGTCAGAAAGATGCCGAACATGAGGAGCGCAAGGCTGGCGACTCCTGCGACCCCAAGCGCCAACGCAGCCGAGGTTGCTAGCCGATAGCGGCCTTGAAGCAGGCGCGATCTCCATTTAAGGCGACTCCTTGCAACGGAAAGATGCCATCCTACTGATAACAAGCGCACTTTCCATTCCGCCACGCTCATCTCGTCTGAAGCGAGGACGCGCTCGCCGAACGCATGCGCATCGAAGGCCACTCTCGCGAACAGGTCGCTGATGTTCGGATCGTAGGATGCCGAAAACGAGGCCTCATCAAAAGCGGCCATTAGATTTGGAGGTATCGTCGAAATTGAGCGCGTCTGAATTTCGGCGGTCCCAGCCGCATCCGCCGTCGCATGCATTTCTCGCAGCTTGTTCAATAGGAAGTTCGTCCTTCTCAGCACCAACGAGCTAGCCGTCCACCCCGCACGCATTCGGTCGGCCGAAGCAATAAGCAAGATGGTTAGAACCGACGTCAGGACCGCGCCAATCGCCGCTGACGCCGCCACGGCAGCTCCGAAGATCGCATCGACGCCCGGGCGATGCTTCAAAATCTCATCCAGCGTCAAGATGGAGCGTCCAGCGTAGGCAAGTTGTCCGCCTCGCCGCCACTCCGTGCGTCTGCCAGCAACGGGGCTAGGCACGAAATACCCAAAGTAACAGTTGCCATAAGAGCAGCCCAATAGTACAGTTTTTCTCGCGGGGTCTCAGCGAGTGTCATGGCCGGCCAATTCTGTGACCCTACATTCCAAATAATGAGGAAACCAGCGAGCTCCATAGCGGCAGCCCACCAGAACAGTCGCCAATAGTATTGGCGCTCACGGCGATCGATTTCGGCAAAACTCTTCGGCAGAGCGAGATCGCTCCAATCTGTCATGACGCGAATGCGAACCACCACCCTTCCGATGGCGATTCGCACACATATGAGAATCAAAAGTGTCAGCATCTTCGCGATGCTCGCCTCAAAAGGGACCCTACCGGAGCGTCGAGGCTACAGGACGGTCGAGGCCATCGCGTGGTATACTGGTAGAGATGTTTAAGAAGACCGGGAAGGCCTCGAGCGCAACGGGTGGCAGTTCGACGGTGATCCAGCGCGAAAGATTTCCAGAGGTCGCCGATGGCGTGCCTACGCCCCAGCCAGGTGTGGGCGCGGGTGATTTGCAGCCGCGCGGGGCTGGATTGGTTCGACAGGCGAAGGAAGCATCGACAAAACTGCGCGACCTATTGTCCTAGCCTTCATTTTAAAAAGGGCAGACCAACGCGCGGATGTGTCATCACGTAGCCCACGAAGTTAGCTAACGCCGAAGCTACGATTTCCGCGTTCGCGTCAAATCGCTGTGGCTGCGCCCGATCGAACTCCGCAATCCCGACGACGCGGGCCCCAAAAATAATCGGCACGAACATGATCCCCTTATAGCGCGGCGCCCCTGGCGGCTGAGGGCTTCGAAAAGCATCAGGCGCGTCCGAATAATTCCCAACGCGCGCGTTACGAAATGCATCCCCGACGCTATCATCATCATCGACGGTCACTTCTACTTCGGCTAGCGAGGCCGCATTTGAGTCTGTCGTTAGTACGAATGACAAACTACCACTACTGACATCATACCACCACACGACCGCCCGCATTGATTCGTCGGTCGTGGGCACGAGCCAGCGCGTACTCACCGCAATGGCATCCTGACAGGTCTGCAGTGCAAACGAATACGCGTCAGCCTGGGTGACAGTCGTGAGTTGAAACACCGCCTGAAGCCGGCTCTCGGCGCCGGTTAACGACCGCAACAAGCTCGCTAGGTCCGTTATGGCTTGGCGATAACTCTGTTCGATGGTCTGGCTAGCCTGAGCAATCTCTTCTTTAAAGTCGATCCCTCCGCCACCGGGAAAGCTGATGTTCTTGACAGCCGGAGCTAGCAGCGCGAGAACGGCAAACACAAGAAATCCCAGCGTCGTCGTGTCCGGCTGCCCCGGTTGGGTTGCTACGCGAATTGCCGCTGCCGAAAGTCCGAGGGCGAACCACAATGCTTGCGCCCAGCTCCAGAGCCAGCGCGGCATACCAAACACGATCTTGTTTCCCTAGATGTCGCGCCCGGCGGCAGCGATAGTTTGCGAAGTGAAGCCATTACGATCGCACCAGCCCAAAAACAACCGCCCTAGGCCGGTAATGGCGATGCAAGCATTATCTGCAGACGTGCCTGAGCTGCGATCAATAAAACTAAATCGTTCCATATATTCGAGCCACGGTCGGAACGGGATAGAGGCGTCGTCCAAAAATACTCGCGCATCGGATGAAAGCAATGGGCGTTGCGCGAGTGCCTCGAGAAAAGCCGCCTGCGACCTTAGCATCGATTGAAACGCGTTTCGGAAGTAGGGTTCAAGAAAGGTTTTACTCTCCGCAATGGCTGTTTTTTCTGAGTCCGGCGCAGCCGCCGGTCCAGATGCAGTCATCTTCCGACGGTCGGAACACTCGAATCCGTATCGGCGATACGTGCGCATAATGATCTCCGCCGCCTCTGTAGCCTGTGTACGTTCCTCCGTCGAGACAGGGGTTTCCATGTTTGTTTTTAGGGCGCCGGAGGCTTCAGGATCTGGTGCGGTCGCCTGGGGATTGGGAGCCGGGATAAAGTCTCTTCCGATACCGCGACCGATCATGAGCACGATGAGAAGTGTCGCGGGCCATAACACGGCCTCTTTTCCGAACGATAGCCATGTCTGGACTAGAGAGAGGTCATATTGATCCTTCTGACTCAGCGGCGTAACCGACGGCGCAGATGGCTGCGCGGCGACGTTCTTATTCACTCCGGTTGGCCGCGGCGAAGGCGTTGAGGTCGTGGCAGAGGCGGCGCCAACGCAAAAAATCGAAACCAGCCACAGGGTCGTGACCAGACGCAAACTTCTCATGATCGAGTACCTATGAACCCCAAATGGCATCGTGCAAATCGCCCAATGCCTTGGTTACATTTGACGGATTACCGGAACCTAAAGCAGTGACCAACCCAAGCATTCCGGCAGCGATCTTTAATGCCCGCGAAATCTGCGCCACCTCATTTTTGAGTGAATCCGCCTCCTTGTTCGCATCGGTAGTGATGGCCAGCAGCTGCCGAAAAGCCTCCGCGCTATCGGCAAATTGTGTCTTGGCGTCTGCAATTGAGAGGTTCATCCCAATGCTCGCGCATTTTTCTGCGGCCTTGCTCAAACCCTTATAAAGATCATCATCCGCGACATCGTTGTTGTTCAAGAAATCGTTAATCGTTGCGCCGAATTGCGTGTATTCCTTGGCGAGTGAGGTTATCTGAGATGGAGAAAGAGTGTCTGCCATGTACTGCCTCTATCTAATGAAACGTCTTGTTTAACACGATCAGGTTATCAATGATGGGACTAAGTGATTCTTTAGCGGTCGTAAACAGGTCCCACGCCGATTCCGGCTTGTCCGTCTCCTGCACGAGCGAAGCATTGGTCTGAGCAATGCGCCGCACGGTGTCGGCGTACGCGCCGGCAGCGGCGATCCGCTGATTGACTGAACCGCGCCGCAAGACCCATTGGGCGCGCTCGTCCCGAATTTTCATCATATCTATAGGTTTTTGGCTGACGCGGTGACGGAGCGAGGTTTGGTAATCTCGGTCAATCTGCGTTCTGTCGTTGACGAGCACGTTCACGTAGTCAGTCTCCGCAAAGACCGCGAGCGACCCGGCCGCAGCCGAGAGGGGGGCGTTGGCCTCGTGGACGTACTTACGCAGGAGTGCGTCCTGTCGTCCCCTGATCAATAGCGAAGCGATTGAAGTCGCAAGGTCTGCGAATGGTTTTGCCTGCGCCTGCTTGATCGCACCGACGTCGCTCAGCCGCGAGGCAAGCGTGTCAAATCCGGATGGTTTTGTGTCGACGCCCGCGATGGCTGCCAGCGCCCGGACATAACCGGTAATGATGGAATTGCGCAACTTCCACTGCTGTGATACGTCGGCAGCCTGTCCGCAATCCGGCAGGTGTGCAACGAGATCGTACGGGGAAGGGTTCGTTGCCGAGGGAGTGGGCTGCGTGACCGGCAGCGTGCGCAAGTCAGACGGCGCGCTGATTGCAAATTCACGATACTCAAGACATGTGTTCTCGAAATCGGCCGCTATAGCGTCAAAGGAGGCGCTGGCGGTGCTAACCGTCTTTGCATACTCCTGTATCGACTGAAGGCTCACCGCTCGCGTACAGCCGGTCAGCATGAGGCAAAACAGAGCCAAGATTACGATGCGAGGCGGGCCGTGGTAGTAACGGCCTATCATGACCGAGCCAAAACCGAAAGCATTTCTCTATCCTGCCCTGCTGGAGCACAGCCGGGATCTAACTGCCAATCCGAATCGAGGAGCGAGAGATAGGTATTCATCGCATGGGCGCAACCCAACGACGATTTGGCGATCCCCGTTGAGTTGAATGCGTACACTGTGTCCACGTGAACGAACCCAAAGATGTCCGGGGGAAGATTCGGCGCAATGTCAGGTTCGTTGACAATCCGCCATGAAGTTACGTCCAGTGCGCGAAAGTGATCGGAGAACGCCTGGTTCCCCACACGCGGAGATGCGAACGTACAGAGCGCCGTCACATTCAGCTTCTTCTCGTATGCGTTTTGGGCAACGTAGAGCGTGCACAGGGCGGCCCCCAAACTGTGGCCGGTGACAGCCATTGATTGGGGCATATCCGCAGCCTTTGCCCCGACAAGCCGAGCTGTTCGTTTCTGGACAGCCTGAGCAACTTGCTCGGCAAACGTCCCCTGCATCGGCTGTGGCGATGTTAGCGCGGGCTCAAAAGCGTCCGGTTTCTGCACGACCGTTAGCGTCTCGTAAATTCGATTGAACCCGTCGGTGACGCGACCCGCATCTGGGTCCGAGGTAAAAGGGACCGAAAAAATATCAGCGTCATCCCACCACTCGATCCACGTATCGGTTCCTCGTATGGCCAAGGTGAACTCGGACGGCAGGCTGCGACGCTGCACAATGAACCCATAGAAATTGAGCTCCTGATTGCCCAGGAAGAAATCTTTCATTTGGATCCAGGCGAAGGCTTCGTAATCTTGGGGGAGCCCCCGCGGCTCGGGCGTTAGCGCGCTCTTGTCATATTCGAACGTCTCATAGACCGCGTTAATGAGCTGGCCGTATTGTAGGGCTCTTGCCTTGTCAAGTGCAGTGCCCATTAGGAAAGCCTTTCGTAAGATCGCGCGACTCGTCGATCCCTGTGGTCGATCATGACTGGCGCGCAGCGGCAAAGGCGCTGAGGTGAGCGCGAGCTTCGGCCGCGGCCTCGCCCTCGGTCGGAGGGGGTGGTGCTGCAACCAGCTCTCGCGCGGCTGGATTTAAGCTGCGCGCCAGCGCGAGCAGCGAGACCTGCAGATCGTTGGGCGGTTCGCTGTCCGATTGGAAGGACCGCGCGCGCAGCATTTCGGGTTGCGAGGCGCCCGGCAACGCCGCAGGGACGTCGGTCCGCAGCGGACCGTTGTACAGATGCGAGACGGTGTTTGATTTGGCATCGCGCGCCGTCAAGAAGGCAGGCAGCCCGAAGATCTCCTTCGCTGTTGCGGCAAGGGAGGTATGATCGTAGACTAGCGAGTCGATGGTCGCCTTAGGCGTGTATGCTGAAACGACAATCGCCGGAACACGCACCCCATAGGATCTGAAGTCGAAGAATTCCGTCGAACCGTCCGGCGGGATGGACGGAACCGGCGCAAGCCGATGATCGAAAAAGCCGCCGTGCTCATCCCACAGCACGATCAGCATGGTCTCCGGCCACTGGAGCGAGTTTCGAATGCCTTCGTAAACTGCTGCGATTAACGCATCGCCGCCCAAGACGCCGTGGATCGGATGCTGGTCATTCGCGCGCGAAGCGCCCTCATTGAAATACCGTGGTTCGATGAACGAAAACTGCGGCAGCAGTCCGCTGGCGCAGTCGCGCAAGAACGCCTGATCGAACAACTCGTAATCTCCGCGTAAGAAATATGGCCGCTGGTTCGCCAACGCCAAAGACTGCGGAAAGTCGTGGTAGTAGATGCGCCAGTTTATGTTTGCCGCTTCAAGATTTTGGTAGAGCGTGCGCATCGGATAATTACGCACGGCGTTGTCGACAAAACCGCCTGAAGTGGCGCAGTGCGCGAAGAAACGGTTGGGCCATGTTGGGCCTGGCATGGATGCGAACCATGCGTCGCACAGGGCGAACTCTTGCGCGAGCGCGTGCATCGCAGGAAGCTTTCCCGACGCGAAACATCGCATGACCGCTCCACCCCTGCCGGCGCCTGCCACGGCATCGTAATCAGCGACGTAGCCCACGTTCGAGCCGACACTTGGCGTAGGAGCCGGATTTGCGCCGTGAATCTGCACGGCAACGTTTCCAAACTCGTGGCCCGGGCTCGGGTCTAGATCGGGCACGTAGGGTGCATCATCGGAGACCGGCACCGGTCGCGTCTTGCGCGTCAGTGGGTCGACATAATTGCTCTCATTGCCGCGCACGCCGTCGATCGGATACTTGTCTGTGCGCAGATAGCCGACCAGATGATCAAAAGACCGGTTTTCGAGCATCAGCACAACGATGTTCTTGATCGGCGTCGTCATTGAGTTGGAATGCTCTGCTGAAAAGAAAACACGTTGTCCGGATCGATCGCCTTCTTGACCGCGATCAAGCGATCAAGATTCGGACCGTAGTACGCGTCGAGATAATCCGGCAAGAGGCTGTCGACGTAATTGGCGTAGGCGCCCGAGGCATAGGGCAGCATCGCCGTTCGCACTCCCTCGATCCAGTCGACCGAGCGTTGCATGTCGGCCGGGTCGGTCCAATACGCGTCGTACTGAACGACGAACTTTGCGGCTCGGTGCGGCACTGCCGTCGCGTCGACAGCGATGCGCGAGGGAGCTCCACCTCCCGCCAGGAGCTGCACCATGCTCGGCTCGTTCGTCTCCCACGGCGTTTGTGGCGGTGAAGCTTCGAGTTGCTTCCGAAGCGCAGTGATCGCCTGGCCGGGAAACAGCTCGTGCGCGACTGCCGACGTGCTCTTGAAGGGCTGACGATCGTTATGCGGATGGATAAGCCATTTGGTGTTCACCGGATCGGCGCCGCCGAAGACCGCCGCGGCTGCGCTGTAGGGCATCGCTTGAATATTGATGCCGGTGGGCGGTGCCACGGAGAGCAAGGGCTGCAGCAGCGCCGAAAACTGCGAAAGATCCGATGGATTGTCGGGCGTCATCTGCCCGAAGAGGGTGATCACGCCATCGACCGCCAGGCGCAAAAACGTTGAAACATCGTCCGTAACGACCGGCGCCCAGCGCTGCCAAGCGTCGACGATCGAATCGAAAGCTTGCCATGGCCAGGTGATGTTGCAGATCGCAACATATCCGATCGGGTGCAGCGCAACGTCGAACGAGGTCACGATGCCGAAGTTTCCGCCGCCTCCCCCTTGGCTAGCCCAGTGCAGATCCGCGTTCTCGCCCGCGTCGGCGTGAACCAGATCGCCTTTTGCATCCACCATCGTCACGCCGGTCAGACTGTCGCATGTCAGTCCGTACTTTCTCGAGGTCACGCCGAAACCGCCGCCCAACGCCAAACCAGCTATTCCGACACTCGCGCCGCTGGCTGCCGGCACCGTGAAGCCTACGTCGAATAGCTGTTGGTGCAAGTCCAGGCAGTACACGCCTGCGCCGATTCGCCCGGTCATGTTAGAGCCATCGACGCAGATTGAGTCGATCTCGCTGACATCGACAATTAGGGCCCCGGGAAACAGCGAATATGCTTCGTAGCTGTGGCGCCCAGAGCGCGCGCGCAGCGGCACGTTATTTTCACGCGCCCATCGGACCGCGTTCTGCACGTCGAGCTCGCTTTGACAAAACACGATGGCTCGCGGAATGAGCGCGTCGTAATCGACGCAGGATCGGAAGTTGCGGCGGGCTTCCTCCCAGCCGGGGCTGTGCGGATCGAGGACTCTCCCAGTTAGGCCGCTCATGGGCGGGCCCACCTGATCACCGCCTGTCCGCAACGGAGTAGCGCCGATACGCCCACGGCGAGAGAACGAGAATAGGGACGCAAAAGAAGCATGCCCCGACTCCTCATAAATGCCGGTCCAACCAGTCGAGCCAACGCTCAGAGTGCTCCGCTCGATGGCTTAGCTTGTTTTAGTCAGGTGCTCAGCCTCCCCTTCCTGCCTGCGCGGCGAAGCCGAGCCCGATTTGCCGCATAATTTCCCAGGCCGTTGCCATCCGCTCCAACGGCCTTTTCACGCGGCAGGATATGACCAAAATGGGCTAGTAGAAGCCTTGTCCACCTGCCCGACGAGGCAGGCAGCTCCAGCTCGGATCGAGGTTGGCATGCCTGACACAGTAACCGGTTCGCGGCCGCACCAGCGGAGCGTCCAGCGCTTCGGATGGGTTCCGGATCTTCCCGATCACCGCGACCGCCTTTTTGCGGCCGCGCCGCCGATCATCGCGACGCTCCCGCCGAGCACAGACTTACGCGCCACGAATCCGCCGGTGTATGACCAGAAACAGCTCGGGAGCTGCACGGCCAATGCGATCGCAGCGCTCTTCGAGTTCGTCGCAATGAAAGAGCAGTTCGGGACGGTGGCTCCTTCAAGACTCTTCATCTACTACAACGAGCGCGAGATCGAGGGGACGGTAGAGTCCGATAGCGGGGCGCAACTGCGCGACGGAGTAAAAACAGTCGCGAACCTGGGCGTTTGCAAAGAGGACGACTGGAAATATGACGAAGGCCAATTTACAAAGAAACCGCCAACCGCATGTTATCAGAACGCGCTCAGCAGCAAGGCGACTGAGTACCTGCGCCTCACACCGGTACTTTCGCAACTGCAAGGGTGTCTCGCGCAAGGGTACCCGTTCGTCTTCGGCTTTACCGTGTATTCGAGCTTCATGTCGCAAGGCGTGGCAACGTCCGGCGAGGCACCGCTTCCTCAGCCTAACGATACAGTGGAAGGCGGCCACGCTGTGATGGCCGTCGGATATGATAACGCGACTCAAAAATTCCTGATCCGCAATTCGTGGGGCACCGGCTGGGGACAGGCCGGCTACTTTACACTTCCCTACGCATACCTGACAACCGCAAATCTCTCGTCCGATTTTTGGACGATCCGACAAGTGCAATCTGCGGCACGCGCCCCCGCGCCGACTGTTTGAGTCATCTTGATAATGAGGAGAATCTCATGCAATTCATAGAGCGTTTCTTTGGGATTCCACCCGACGGCGGTTCGGGCGCACTCGAGCTTCTCTACTTCGCAGCACTATTAGCGATCTGTCGCTGTAGGACGGTGCGGTGCCAAAGGAGGTAGCAAAAACAGCGGCAACACAGCCGATAGCAATATAAATCATCCAGAAAAGAATGCTGCTCAATGTATCTTGCGCTTTAGAACAGGCGTCTGCTAAGGCCGTAGCCCGCGTTTCACAGCCTCCGCAACCAGCGAGGCTCGAGTCGGCACACCGAACGACTGCAGCATCCGTTTGATGTGATTCTGTATCGTGAATGGGCGAGTGCCGGTGATCTTCACGATCTGCTCCGTCGTTCTGCCTTCGACCAATAGATCCAGCACACGCCTTTGCGCCGGCGTCACGTGCGGCAACTCCGGATCGGCCATCTTGCGCAAACCGTCGCGCAGCCAGCTGCCGCCGTAGTTCTGCAGCTTCTGCCTCGCGCGCTCCAGCCAAGAATCATTGCGCGTCAACTCGAACATACGTAGCGCACAGCGGCCGGCTCGCCAATCGTAGCCGATCGCGTTGTACACGTCCCACGCCTTGCGAAAAGCGGCCGACGCAGACTTGCGATTCCCCAGCTTCATTTGCACAACGCCGTTCGCGTACTCGGCGAGCGCGGAGAGCCGATCGTCGTACCGCATATGCAGCTGCGGATTTATTGCGTCGCGCAGCTCGAAGAATTTCGCGAGATAGGATGAGGCGCGGCCGCTGTCGAGATCGACGTACAGCTCGGCGGCCAGAGGGAGGGCGGCGCGTTCCTCGTCGTCGGTCGTTCGCCATGAGACGCTCTCAAGGATCTCTTGCGCCTCAGCGAGCTCCGATCGCGACCAGAGTCCTTCGCCGACGCACTTGGCGAGATAGGCCCGGTCAAGGAGCGTCATCGCGCGCCATGGCGGCGACGGCGCGATCGCGCCGGCCATCTTCAAATACCGGAACGCATTGAAATAGTCTCCCTCGAGTGCATGGCACCATGCCACGGCCTTGTACGTCTGGAACTGGTTGACGCGGAAATCCTCGGTCCACTCCTGCCGGTTCACGCGCGCTTGCACAAAGCGCCGGATCTTCGGAGCGTCCAGCTCGCGCGCTCGCGTCGCCAATGTGTGCAGCGCCCAGACCTCGTCCTCGCGATGCTCTTCTTTGAGGCCGTCCATGAACTCGAGCAGATGCATCAGAACAAGGGCGCTGTCCAAGTATCGCTCCTGGTGCGTGAAGATTCCGCTCTCCAGCCAGTCCGCCCAGATGCGCGCGCGATCGCCCGGCGCGTTGCGAACCTCGCCCAGCAGGGCTCGCGCGTCTTCGGTACGCCGCTCTTCGAGGTAGCGGCGAGCGCGCCAATAGGCTAACTCTCCGGTGCGGATAAGCTCGGTCCCATCCTCGGCCGCGCGCTCGAAATACTCGTCGGCTTCCGAGAACCGGTTGGAGCGCGAGTGCGCAACGCCCAAGATCATGAGGCGCTCGGCATCCTGAGCTCGCGTGACGTTGCCGATGTCGTTTAGGAGCTTTATCGCATCCGCATAATCGCGCTTCTTAATGAAGACCCATGCGCGTAACAGGGCCGCATCGGCCGGCGCTGTTGCCGGCTGCAGGTCGAACAGGCTCGCAGCGTCAGAGAAGCGCCCTTCGTCCACGGCCTCACGCATAAGCCTCATGATTACCGCCGGAGGTTGTCTTGATTGACTCTTGTTCACGTGGCCTAATTTGGGTAGCGGGCCACGAATGACCCGCTACCCGTTGGACCTAGCCTATCTGGGCATTCCGCCGTCGCTGTCGCAGGTCGGACACGGCGGAGGGGTGTCGTCCATCCTCGTGATGCCGGGCGGCGGCGGGATTAGGCCCATCTGAGGTGAGCGCGGCGTGCAGGCCGCAAAGACCGCCAGCGCGGCTAACACGAACATGGCCTTTTTGAAGGCTGTAGACATGATTTTTCCGTCCTTTTCAGCCCCCTGATGGGGGGCGTGCGAAGTAACCTAGCTCGGTTGAGCTAGTTACTCAAGAGTAGGACGGAATGGCCGGGAATGGCTAGATCGCACCCCGGCGCGGAACATGCGCCAGATCCGGCATCGGCGCGGCAGAGCGATGAATCGTTGGGCATAACTGCCTGTCACGGCCGGCCGCTGCGGTTCTGGGACAGAATCGGGCTCCGGGGATTTCCGGGAAGCGGGCTAGCTTATTCAGGTCATGCGGAGGTTAGCCGCAGCGCGGCAGAGGAAACCCATGCCGCAAGGGTGTCCGCGATTCTTCACCGGGAATCGCCTCGCCGGCCGTTTTGGCCGGCGCGCTCAACGCCCTGGGAGTCAATCCATGAGCAGCGCCAGTTCTCTATCTTTATTGGTCCAACTAACAGGCAACCCGACGAGCGAGCAAACCCAGAAGCTTCGATCGCTCTTCACGCCGGCGAATTCAGGCCAGCCCAGCGCCGGAACCGACATCCTGCACTACGCGTGGCTGACGATCATGCCGTCGTCGCTGGGCGGACCGTACGCGTTCCTCTCGACGGTCTACGACCTTGACTTCTACGACTACGTCAAGGTGCTCGTCACTGCCGATCCGGCGGCATTCGATTCGTTTCTGCCATTTCTGGTGGGCGGCTCCGAGTACGTCCCCGTTATGCAGCATCTCGACGCGTTCATCAACGTCTTCGTCAAGGGACACGACCTCGCGCAGAACCCGCAGGGCTCGCCCAACGGATTCGTCCCGGACAATCCGAAGAATCCGGGCAATCCGAAATTGTTCCAGGGCTACTTCTGGACCGTCGGCTACATTCTCAATCAGCTGGGACCCGGCCAACCTTGATCAGCTCAGGAGCTGCGACCACAACCTATCCGCTTCCAGTCGATCTTTCTCAGGTGCAAGGCGTGGTGCTGCGCGGGTATCACATGAGGTTCGCGCGGTACTTTACCTTATCGGCGAAGGAGGGGGAGCGAGATGCCGCGCGCGGATTCGCAGGCAGCCTCGTGGACGGAAGCGCGGGCGTGCCACAGATTCAGACCGCTGTTTCCTGGGGCGCAAACAAGCCAAGCACCTGCCTCAACATCGGGTTCACTTCTGGCGGGTTGGTTAACATCGGCATGCCGAGCGAGCTCGTTGCCGCTTCGTTCAACACGTATGCGCACCGTCCGTTCTACAACGGCGCGGCGACCAACAATGTCTCGATCGGAGACGTCGGCCCCAACGATCCGCAGTACTGGCTGATCGACGATCGCAAGTTCGACGTCATGCTTGCACTGTGGGCGGACACACTCGCCAACCTCAACGCGACCAGTGCCGTGCTGCGCAACATCTTCTCGGCCGGGTTTACAGAAACCGGAGCATTTGATTCTCAGGACCTCCCGGACGGCCAGATCTATTTCGGCTACCGCGACGGCCTCGGGCAGCCCACTCTCATCGGAAACATCTCGCAGCAGCCCCCCGACGGCGATCAGACGCTGGTTGACACCGGGGCATTCATCCTGGGAACCGGGACGACGCCATTCTTCAACGCCGATACCGTCAACGTTCCGCAACCCGCGCCGTTTGGGAACTTTGGGAGCTTTGGCGCATTCCGAATGCTCCAGCAACATGTTGATCACTTCGAGGCGTTTCTGGACGCGAATGCGCCGGCATTCGGACAGATGTACTCGATCGCAGATCTCGCCTACGCGCGCGAAGCGCTCAAGGCGACGATCATCGGCCGGTGGTCGAACGGCACGTCGCTCATGTACTGGCCTTTTTCGAAAGGCACGCCGCCGCCCAACCTCGACGATCAGACCATCAACGATTTCGGATATGCGAACGATCTTCACGGATACACGTGTCCATTCGGCTCGCACATCCGCCGCGGAAATCCAAGGGACAGCCAACCGGATCAAGACGCGTCGCTCCATCGCATCATGCGCCGGGCAATGCCGTACCAGAACCCGTACGATCCGAACGACCGCAACACGGGCGAGACCGGTCTGATCGGGTTCTTCATCAACTCATCACTCACCGACCAGTTCGAATTCCTTATGAGCCAGTGGATCGACAGCTACGGCTCGCTCTCGCAAGATCCCGCAGACCCGGCCATCGGATACAACGTGCTGGCCTACGATCCGAGCAAACCCGGCGACGTGCCTCCCTATAACTTCACGCTAAGCGCGCCGAAGCCAATTCCGCCGCCGCGCACTGTGACGCTGCCTCTGACGATCGGCGCTCCGCCGTTCACGCAAACGCGCGGCAGCGCATATTGCTTTCTCCCCGGCATCTGCGGCATCGAATGGATCGCCACAAAAGGCTGGATCAGGCAAGGATGAGCGGGCCGGATTTTCCGGGAGCAACGGTCCTGTCCTCCGACTCTCGGTACGCGGCGCTGTGCACCGGATTCAACCAACGCTTCTCCGGGACTCCAGCCTACGTGCAAGTCTGCGGAAGTCCGGGCCAAGTCGTCGACGCAGTGCAGTCCGCAATCCGGAACGGCCTGCGGCCGACCGTGCGCAGCGGTGGCCATTGCTACGAGGGATTCGTGACAGATGGAGCCGGCGCGATCATCGACCTCAGCCCGATGAACAGTGTCTATCAAGATCTGGGGATGGACGGCGCATTCTGCGTTGAGGCCGGCTGCACGCTATGGGACGTCTACACGCAGCTCTATCGCCAATACGGCCTCACGATTCCAGGCGGATCATGCTATTCAGTCGGCGCGGGCGGACACATCTGCGGTGGCGGATACGGGCTTCTATCGCGCAAATTTGGACTCGTCGTCGATTACCTGTGCGCCATCGAAGTTGTCTGTGTCAGCGCGCAGGGAAACGCGTCGCTCATCTTGGCTTCGCCGAGCAGTCCGGATCCGGAGATTCAAGCGCTGTTCTGGGCGCACACGGGCGGTGGCGGCGGAAACTTCGGTGTCGTGACGCGATACTGGTTTGCCCCCGATCTTCCGCAGGCGCCCGCAGTGGCAACCTTGAGCAGTGTCGCGTGGAACTGGAGCGGGTTTACGTTCGCGCAGTTCTCGCGCCTACTGCAGAACTTTGGAGCGTTCTTCGCTGAGCACAGCGCTCCGGACGATCCGTACCGTGATCTTTTCTCGCTGCTGCATCTGACGAAGAACGCCGCCCCGCAGATTGTCATGGTGACGCAGTACGTGGGAAATGATCTCACGCTGCTCGACGATTTCCTCGCCGCCATCTCGAACGGCGTCGGAGCGCACGTGCCGCAAGCCGCGCCCGTTGGACACCATCTTCTGGTCGCTCAACAGGACGGCTATCGAACGATGCCGTGGCTGGAAGCAACGCAGACGCTCAACGGATCCGGCCCGAACCGGCGGGGCAAGTACAAGTCGGCCTACATGATCCAGCCGTTCCCAGACAACCAGATCGCGGCGATCTGGAACGCGTTGACAGACCCGACCTTTCAAAATGCCTCGGCGCTGCTGCAAGTCGACTCTTATGGCTGCGAGGTGAACGCGCGCGCTTCGTCGGACACTGCGGTTCCGCAGCGATCGTCGATCATGAAGCTCCAGTATCAGGCATACTGGAATTCAGCTGGCGACGATGCGAGCAATCTCAATTGGATCCGCACCTTCTACCAGAGCGTGTACGCTGATACCGGCGGCGAGCCGATTTCAAACAGCGTCACCGACGGCTGCTTCGTGAACTACTGTGACACGGATCTCGCGGATTGGCCGTCACTCTATTACAAGGATAACTATGCGCGGCTGCTCGACGTAAAAACTTTCTGGGATCCGCGAAATATCTTCAACCATGCGCAATCGATCGGGTCATAGGAACAGCTAAACCCACCCCGATGCTCTTATCGGGCGTGCAAACCATTCGTTGGGGCTAAGCGTGACAGGGCACATCAAGCGCGAAAAATGCGGTCGCATAAGCATTGCCTGGCGTACGCGAGGGTTACCTAGCGCGCGCAAACCCCGACCGATGCCGGAACTAGAAAACAGCCCCGGCTCAACAAAGGATAAAGTAGTGGCGGATAGATTGCCGTGATCTCGGCCCTCATCTATATGGGCCTAATGTCGGCTTCGAGGCAAGCCCGTGATCTGTCTCTGAGAGATCCCGAAGAGTTCGGTCTAATCTAAACGGACCCCAGATCCTTTAACACACGGATCGATCGCATCAGCCACGCCGCGTGCCCATTTCACCCACCGATCATCGCGATCAGATTGCGCAGCATCAACATACTCGCGAAGCCGCCTGACCTGCGCCCACGCGTCCGCTTCCTTAATGACTTCGGGCTGTTAATCTCTTTGGTACGAACTATTAACGCGGATTGTACGATGGCTCCCTTCGGCCGACGAAGATAGCAAGATGAATAGACCCGCACCAGTGGAAGCTGCGCATCTGCCAACGCCTATGGGGATCATGCCGATACATAGCAGATTCGTCGAAGTGAGCTACGAGGTCCGGCGCATCTTCGTCGTGATAGGGGCCCCGACGGACGACGATGCACTCGATCGCGTTCTTGAAGCGCATCGCAGCGGATCGCGTGTAATGCGGCCGGCTCTCGGCGCGGAAACGGGGGTCTATATCGGCGCCGGAATTTCGCATGAAGCGAAAATGAGCCAATGCATCATATCTGAGCGCGCGAGCTATCGAGGGATTCCGACCTCGGAGTCATGGTGACGGTGCCCGGCAAGCATCGCCCCGCCGATCCGCGTTATGCCGGCTTCGCGTACAACGACGCGTTGCACGCTGCAAGGACCGCGCGCACATCCATCGTCTATCCGCGAGCCGGAACAGTATAGCGGACGAACGACGGCGTAACGCTACCTGAGGCCCAATTCTGGCGTTCGATTTAAAAACCTAATCCGCAAATGCAGTCGCCTTCGCTTACTTTATCCGCAAATGGCATCTCTTAAATAACTAATCCGACAGGTACTTAAGGCGCATTCCAGGGGAGCGCGAGAACCGAATCGCCGTTTGTTACTAGCAGCGTTTGCCCAAGGATAACCGGTGGCGATGTAGAGAACGGGTTGCGAAATGACTGGGTATGCAGAACGTCGCCGCTGGCGCGTTCCACGCTGTAAAGAACACCAGCTGTGTCCCCGAATACAACACGCCCAAGCGTCACAATTGGACTCATCTTGACCGGTCCCGCGGTCGATACTCGCCACAGCGGCTTACCAGTAAGTTCATCAAAGGCGACGACGGCGTCAGCGTTTACAATTGATTGATACAAGACGCCCGAGACCGCCGTCGCGGCGATCGCGTGTTCGCCAGAACCCACTAAGGTGTACGGGCCTGGTGGACTGGTATGTTTCCAAAGTGTCCTGCCCCTCACTTCGTCTATTGCCGCGATGACATCGATGCCGCCCTGTTCATAAGGCGTCTTTACTTCTTCGTCATTTCCGTCAACGAAGACGATGCCGTTGTCAACTGCGGGAGATGCATCACAGCTGCCATTTGGATTGCTCCAAACGACGCGACCATCCCGGATGCGGATTGCAACGGTTTCACGAAAATGCGGCATATTGTGACAGATCCCAATGAAAGCCAGCCCATCAGCAATCGTCGCGGAAGCCATAGTGTCGATTCCTGCTAAGCGTCGCTTCCAAATCTGCCGTCCGCTGTACAAATCTAGCGAGTAACCATGCAGATCACCGTTGGCAAAGGCAACCTGCCTGCCGTCTATCCCAGGTGACGCCATATCCCCTCCAATCGTATGAAAGGACCACAAGCGTCTTCCGCTTCTTGTATCAAAGGCAATGATATTGTCTCCGGCCGGCTGACCCCATATTTGTGCGCTATCGTCGGACGCCAAAAACCCATCGCGCCCGGAACCTACAATGACGATGTCATGTGCAACTACCGGGCTTGACATCGCCAGGTTGCCGGTTTGCGCCTTCCAACGTATCCTGCCCGTATCGATATCAAGCGCGTATAAATGTTGGTCGAAACTGTCTACGTACACGGTTCTTCCCGCGACCGCAAGCCCTCCATTGATTCGACCGCCAATTTTTGTAACCCACTGCGCATTGACGTTGGGTTCCGCAAACACGGCGTTGTGCGAAGGCGAATACTGGTACATTGGCCATGATCCGTTCGCTAGGATCATATATGGCGACGCACTCGTTGGACTTTGCGCCGGGGAGCAGCCCGTTAGGCCGGCCGCGACCATGACAAAGGCGACTGTGCAAAGATGACGCTGCATTATGGTCAGGCGTTTACTGAGTGGAAGGGCAATCGAAAGAAATCGAAAAGAAGCCGCCGGCATATTCGGCGGCGTCCCTCCCATTATGGTACGGTGGCTTGTATCGTCGTGGTTTGAACCTGAGTGGACGAACCTCCGACACCACTTACTGTGATGTTGCAAACACCGCTCGTCGCCGCGGTGACTGTTGCGCTTTCAACCGCGCCATTCGTGCTTTCGTTCGAAAACGTTACGCAACTCCCCGAAGCGAACGCGTAAGGGGGCTGTGGACCGCCAGACTGCGCGGCGGCGGTTAACGTTGCGCTTTGTCCAACGGATTGAAACGCGATCGGCGGTTGTTGTGTTCCCTGGACCCACGAAGCGGTCCACGAAAGCGTTGGCGCGAACGGCAGAATCGGATGGATCACGGATGTCGTCCCTCCGCCGCACGCGGTTAACAACACACAGCAGAGAATATGCATCACGACATTGTACGTTCGCATCTCGCTATTCTACCGAACTTAGCTCGAAGCCGTCGAGCGATCCTATCCCTGAGGCGGCATCGTAACCGCCGTTGGCTGCATAGCCGCTATTTCCAGAAATGATATCTTGAAAGATCGCTGGATGCCCGGCCGCGTAGGGACCATAGCCGTATTGACGCCAAAGGGAATAGAGGCGACCAACGACATTGCCTTTTCTCGCGTTTTGCCGCTGATCGATTTCGGCTTGAATGGCCGCAAATATCGGAGTTGCAAACGACGTGCCAGCAGCGCCCGCCTGCAATTGCCCATTAAAAACCATGGCTCCGCGATGGTAGATGTCGGCAGCAAACGATACATCCGGCACGCACTTCCACGTGGTGCCCGAACCACCGCACGCGCTGAGCTGCTCGGCAGTCTGGAAATGCGTCGACGCACCGCCACCCGTCCCGCAGAAATTTGGCGCGCACGGCGGATCGTCTGCGCTCGGGGCCGGCTGCCCCCATGCATACTGGAAACCTGGGCGATAGGCATTCGCCCCCGGAGCACCCTGATTATTATTGTCGGCAAATGGTGAAGTGCCGCCGACGCCAACCACATAGGAGCTGGCGGCGGGTGCCATTACCGAGGAGCAACCGCTCAAACTAGACGGGCCGCCAGAGTCGCCACTTGCCGCTGCGACGGTAATGCCCTGGGCACTGGCCTGCGCCGCAGCGTTATCGACTCCGCTCGCCGCTTCGTACAGCGACGGCCACGGCTGCTTTTCGCAAAAAGCGAAACTGATTGAGAGAACAGCTACGACGTTTTGCTGTACCACCGTGTTCATCGCAGATGTAAAATTGTCAGGGGAAAGGCTCGGTGTGAGATAGAGGTACACGTTAGTCGCCGGCGCCAGCGCGCTGACGGTTTCCACATCAAGTGTGGCCTCGAATGCTGCTGATGGCGTACCTCCCGTACCGACCCGGGACAGGGTGCCGGTTCTCTGAACGTTCATGTTCGAGTAGAATGCAGCCAAATCGCCGTCGCTTACGTCCGCCTCCCCCAAAATGCCGATCGGGTACTGTGCGCTGCCCGAACACCCGTGCTGCACGGGCATGTCGTAGTCGTACGCGTACGTGTACGGCGCGTATCCGGCGGGACCGTAGGTTGTATCATCAGTATAGCCGGCTGGCGGCGAGATCGCTTGTCCGGAACAACCAGGATATGGTGTAGGCGTCGGCACGGGCGGCGGCGATATGCTCCCAGTGGGAGTCGGCCGCGGAGTCGGCGTCGGACATCCGTCAGGCCCGCACACAACTTGCGCGATGGAATTCGAGGAAGGGATCGGCCAAGCGATCGTCGTGGTATCGAGTCCTACTATTGAAACCACATTTTGCTGCAGGAAGTCCGGAGTGATTGGCATGCTTGTCGGCATGTGAGCGATTCGGCCGGTCTTTTCGTGGACGTCATGCAATTGTGTTTTAAATAGCGCCTCAACCTTGGCAGCTGGAGCATCGGCTTCAACTACAGACGCGCCAAAACGGTCGACATCGACCTGGAATCCTGCTTGCTGCAGGCCTTGTTTTATCGTGTCGCGGGTAGAGGAAAGCGCGCCAAACTGCTGATCAAACTGGGCAGGCGTTAAGAAACGCAGATAAGATGGCGAACCCGGTGTTGCCTGATCATGAATCAGCTTGTCAAGATCGGCCTGATTCCGATGAGCCAGCGAAATCAACAAATGAATTTGCTGATCGGGTGACGTCTCTCCAGCGTCCGTGAGGTGACGCTCTGAGAGAGTCTGGGCAAAAGTGGAAACCGCCGAAGAGGATTTTTGTAAAGGCGGTTGAGGAGGTAGCGCCCCCGGGGTGGCTTCCTTATGGCCGCCGCAGCTGGCAACGAACAGAGCAACGACCAGCAACGAAAGAATTGGCCGCTGACGACCCGGTATTACGCGCACGTGCCCACTCCGTTAATGACGACGAATGAACTGGCAACGTTCCGTAGGGTCGCTTACGATCCTGCGGTCTGTAGACATAGCTTGGCTCTTTTCAGCTACGCGCCACACGACGTCAGCGGCTGGATAGTGCCGCCGAGTGGCTGGGGGCCTCGGGACGAACATCGAGGTTCAGGGGTGGGTGTGCCGCTAAGAAGCGCCTTACGTGCATCTAGGGCCCCGCGCCGGCCCAAGAACAGAAGAATGACGCGGAGCCCACAAATCAAGGGCGCCAAAACAAAAAGGCGCGCGCATCGATGCGCAAAGCCAGACCCATCAGTCCCCTGCCCGCCAGCGCAACACCGATAATGAGGACGATACGGCCCGGGCGGCACGGGCTATTCAACTTCGCGATACCCCCAACGCCGGTGCACCGTTTATGAATAGCTCATTTTGGCTAGCCTGCAAATATCGGGCCCATGCGCGTGGGGGCCGCTCTTCTGGAGGAGCGCAATGCAACGAAAGAATCTTCTGGCTGGCTTTGCCGTGCTAATCTTTGTGGCGCTCAACGCGGATATACTGAAGGCTGCACCATATTGCACGGGCACTTCTATGTCATGTAGAGCATACGCAGTGCAGCAGTACATCCCGCCCGCGAACAGCGCGGACGTAATCTATGCGGTTTCGCAAAACGCCGAGGATCGGGCACCGGCGAAATCGAGAGTGCAGACGTTGCCCACACCCGGGTAAACGGGCAACTGTTTACCGCGACGACAGGGGCCCGCTATTTGGCGGGCTTCCTGCTTTTCAGAATCACTTGAAAAGGTCGCGCAGGCTCATCTTCAAGCCCTTGGCCAGCGCGGCGAGCGTCTTCAGCGTCAGATTGACCTCGCCGGCCTCGATCTTCTGCAGATGGCGCACGTCCAGGTCGGTCCGCCCGGCGAGGTCCTCCTGCGTCAGGTGCATATCGGTGCGCCGGCGCCGCAGATTGGACGCAACGGCCCTTTTCGCGCGCTCATAGAGTGCCACACGCCAATTGTGGCGTCCACAGCCCCACATGCCCACGCCACATGAGGCGGGTCATGCAAGACGCCATGTATGGCGTGACAGGGCGGCTCCCGCGGAGGCAGAAGCAATAACGGCCAACGCTGCCCAGGGTGGAGAGTCTCAATGCTGCGAGCCGCTAGAAATCCGGCGCGATTCCGATTCATCGGGATCGTCTTTTTCGCTGTCCTCGCAGCCTGCGGATCCGGCGGCTCATCAGGTGGCGGAAGCGGCGGTACGCTGCCGGTCGTCCCGACAACGCCTACCCCGACATTCAGCGTGAGCGGCACGCTCACCGATGGGACCAGTGCGCTGAGCGGCGCAACGGTCACGATCGGATCGCTTCCCGCGAGCACCTGCGCCGGCTGGGCCGGCTGCGGATCTCCGCTTGCGCCGACGCTCACAGCGACGACGGATTCCGGCGGTGCATTCACCGTAAGCAATCTCGTAAACGGCAGCTACATGCTGACGATCAGCAAAGATGCGAATCCGACAAGCGCGCAAACGTACGCGATCTTGCACCGGCAGATCCCCATCGCCGGCGCGAATCTCGCACTCGGCTCAGTGAAGATCGTCCAACTGTCTGCCGACGAGCGCGCCTGGATCGCGCAACTCAACTCCGACCGTGCCAACGTTTCCGTCCCGGCCACCGCGCCGATCGTCGTCGACGAGTACGCGCAGGAACAGGCGCGCCAATGGGCGATCGACGTCGACGCCGGCACCGCGCCCGCGACCGATCCGGGATTCGCCCCGTACGAAGCCGCCTACGGCGCCAAGCCCGGCTCGATGTA
Organism: Vulcanimicrobiota bacterium; assembly: GCA_003136355.1. Taxonomy (GTDB): domain Bacteria; phylum Vulcanimicrobiota; class Vulcanimicrobiia; order Vulcanimicrobiales; family Vulcanimicrobiaceae; genus Rubrimentiphilum. The sequence goes on from PLED01000002.1 coordinate 38,992, forward strand.
TCCCGTTACGCACGTCGGCGACATCAATACCACGTGGCAGGCCGCTTTAGACTCGTCGCCCACATCGTGGTACGCCGAGAAATCGAACTGCCCGGGCGGCAACTGGCAAACGTGCCCGCAAGGCGGGACCACGCAGCACTACATCAACCTCTCGAACAGCGGCGACATCTGGATCGGGCTCGGCGAAGATCTCGCCGGCGTCTACCAGGGCGGCCCGTTCCACGCGTTCGACGGGATCATCGTCTACAAATAACCAGGCGTCAAAAGGCCCAAAACCCGATCGCTGATTCGTCTTGCACGCACTCATCTGTATAAGAAAGAAACGATGAATCTCAAAACAGGTCGCATCTCGATGATCCTTACTGCAACCGCTTTGAGCGTCGCCGTATCGGCAAGCGCCGCACTCGCACAGCAAGCTTTCCCGACCCAAATCATCCGCGTGCCGAATTCGCCAATCGCGCTGACGAGTTGCAAGGTTACGCTCAGCGGCGCCGAGCAGTTCTTCTCGAATATCGTCAACCGGACGAATCATCAACTTCTCAACGCCCAGATCCAATACAAGGCCTACGATGTCGAACGCACGCCGATCGGCTCGACGAATATTCCCTACAACGTCGATCCGCCCTTGGCCGGCGGCGACTCGAACCTCTACACGTCAAACTGGTGGATCAATCTAGCCGAGCCGCAGAGTGCGGTCTCCTACTTCACCTGCCGCGTGCTCTCGGCCACGTTCACCGGGCGAAAAACGTGGATCTACGGGCAGCGCTGGCGCGAGAAGCTCTCGCCGCTGCCGTGAGCACGACGCGAAGACCCGACTGCACCGAGCGAGTCGAGTCTTCGCCCGAGCTCATCTCACGAAAGCACGAACAAAATCATGAAACGCAATCTCCTAATAGCCTTTGCATTTGCTCTTGCATGCTCCGCATGCTCACACTCCGGCTCCCAAAACGATGCAGCGATGTTGAACGCCGTCAATAAGTCACTGGCTGCGCATCCGATCTGCACGACCGACATGGTCGTAACTAAAGCGGGAAGCCAATGGATGCTCAAGTCGTACGGCGGAGATCCGGCGTGGTATCCCGACCGCGCGGCCGATGCATCGGGAGTGCCAAAATGGACGTTGGCACTCGAAAAGGCCGGTCTGTTGATTCGCGAATCGCGCGCCGGCCGTTTCAGGGCAGACCCGGGCTCGCACATGCTCGCGCTGGCGCCGCAGATTAAAAAGATCAGGCGCCCNNGAATCAAAACATTGATTATGTTCGCGCGGTCCATGCGGAGGCAGCCGCGATTATCGACGCTGCACGTTTTGGCGTGAATACTCTTGGCGCAGCAATGTACACCACCACCTTTCCTTGCCACGAGTGCGCTCGACATATCGTTGCAGCAGGAATAGCAGAGGTCATCTACCTTGAGCCTTATCCAAAGAGCGGCATAAAATATCTTTTCCATGACTCGATTGATGTCGATCCTACCGCAATTGACGACAAGCGTGTGGCTTTTCACACATTTGTGGGCGTGGCGCCGCCGCGCTATCTGGAATTCTTTACAGTAGGAACCCGTGACCGAAAAAATGACGAAGGCTATCTAGAAAAAGTCGACGTCAAGATTCAGCCTCCATCGCTACCTTACTACACACCCACTCCCAAACTGGCAATCGCAGCTGAAACGGCGCAGCTCGGGCTGTTTAGTGAATTCGTCGAACACTTACTTGCAGAAAGGCCAAACCACCAATGAGCGATAGGAAACTGTTCAGGGACTTTGTCGAGCGCCAGAAACGCATCAGCGCCGGAATTCCGTCCTGGATGTTGGAAACGAAGTCGGCGCAAGCAACAGAGCAATCAACCAACGCAAAGAAAGGAAAGAACAAGTAGCGTCATAGTTCGTTATCCGCAACCATCTCGTACTGCGGCCAGGGGTTTAACGGCTCCCCGGACGTCTCACTCAAAAGATCAGAATAAGCCAACCATATAACCGAAATCTGCTAATCGAGTTCGTAGAGCGCCAAAAAAGACTCAGCGCAGATCTTCCTTCATGGATGTTCGATACGAGAGCTCCTCAAAACGAAGCCGAGAAAAACACGGGGCGCCGGAGAAAGCGCTATACCGCAAGTTGACGCTTCTCGAAATTCAGCCGTTTTCCGGAAGCCCCTCGATCGATTCTATCGCCCAGCCCCAAAAATCGTAATGCGAACCGTCGCTCTCCATCCGCAGTTGGCCCGTATCAGGATTGAGGCGGAGAATTCCCACCAACTCGCGTTGATCCGTCAAACGGACTCTGGCGCGGCGACCCAGGTTTGCATTGATCTGGTCGAGTCGCAAGCCATAATTAGATCGAAAACGCGGCAGCATCGCAGACGCCTTGAGATCGTCGGTGAGAAAGGGACTGGAGTTGACGGCTGTATCTAGGCTCGCAAACAATATCTCACCGCTCGCGCTTATGAGTATCCCCGCGATATGAAGCACAACCCAAACCGCGCCAGCAAAAAATATGACGAAAATCGCGCTGACCGTTGTAAACGGATTCGGCGCCTGGCCGAACGGCGAGCTATTGTAGTTGTTTGAGTTGTTCGCAAGTGAGAGGAACAGCAACCCGACGATAATCACCGCGGTCACCCAGCCCGCCGTTTTGCATGCACGCCCGAACGCGACGATCGTGCGCCCCACCAAATAGGCGTCTCTGTATCGTTGAACCATAGTGCCCGCTACATCCATTGATGTTGAACCCTTTCTGTTCGTTGCGTTACCGGCCGGCCGGCATTTCACCGGCGACAGTCACCCATAGCGCCACTGGCATAAAGTGCACGCTACAGCCTTCGGCACCGAATCCCGCCCAGTTAGTTTTCAAAGTATAAGAATGCCGCAGTCGTCGGCGGCACGACGAACCACACGCATAACATCAAGAGATGGCCGAGTCCGAACGAGGCAAAGCCGATCATGAGCAGCATCCAAAAGACCATCCACCAGCCGATCAGCATGGCTATACCGACGCCATAGCGGCGTTGCATCACGTAGCCGATTCCGAGGAAGCCGAACCAACCGAACAGTTGAAGCAGCGCAGGTGCCAAAGGATTCCTGGGACTCTGTTGCTCTATCATTCATTTCTCGTGGCCGCTGACAGGAGGAGTGCCACGGCTAATAAGAGAGAGCCCCGGGCCACATGAAGAAGCATACGCACCCCTTGAATGACGCTTAAGCCGACAGTTGGGGGTTCCTCGGCTTGCCGCAAAAACCTAGCGAATGTAGCCGGAATCGGCCACTCCAACACGTTCACGAACGAGGGCGGGCTCAAAAAAGCAAAGCAAGGGCAGGCGTCGGCTTCTCACGTGACTGCGCGCCCTAAAAAATCCCTCAGAGAACTGAGCAGGAGCTGGACGTTACTAGCTCAGATAAGCTACGGCAAGAACGTAAGGCCTCGCCCGGAACGCACGTTCGATGGGGACCTGATTCCGGCGATCCGGGCGCGTCGCGCGTTCGGCGCGAGGCAGAAGGGACAAGCACCGCGATGCATTCATGGCTTGATGTGATGGGCGGCTTAATCGTGCCGGTTCTGGTGGCGCTCCTCGTCTACGTCGCGGAGCGAACAGTCGAGCGGCGGACGATCACGCGAGCGATATTGGCCGAGATAGGAACATTGCTCGAGATCACCTCGGGTCATCACCGATGGTGGCGCAAGGTCCAGGGCGATCGCGAGAAGTTCCATGCGCTCATTCCGTTTTCAACGCCGATGTACGATGCGCAGACATCGCACATCGGCATGCTCAAGGGCGGTCGCGTGGCCGATGTCGTCGCCTTCTACAGCTGGATCAAATTCCTCAACTCGCTGCAGCAAACAAGGACCGCATACACCGACCGCAACGATCCGGCCTTCGCGAAATCCTACGAGAGCGCTCTGTTCAAGTTCCTCAACAGGTTCAGCGCAAAATTTACAGACGCCGCCAAGCGCACGAGCCCTGATTGAGAGTCCCGAGGCGTTCCATTGGATCGTGAAGCAAGCATCGTTTTTATGCGATAACTATGAAAGATAGAGTGGACCCCTTGCGCTACCATGAGAGGGTTCATATGCCATTAGCGCGACCAAAATGATCCGAAATTTAACTCGAAGCGGCCAGGCGCTAGATTGTTTTCCCAAACGGCAGGGCGTAATGTTAGGGAACGGGATGCGGCACCTTTTCGCCAGGCGAGTCTGGGACGAACCGCAGCCGTGATCTGCTCACTAGAGCAGGTCTTTAACAATGGGTGCTGGGTGAGACAATGAGAAAAACTTTGTGCAGTTGCGCGGCGGTATTTGCCGTCGCGCTTTTGGCTATAACGCTCTCTGGTTGCGCGGGAAGCCCGAGTTCGATCGCCGGTTCGACTGGCGTTATTCCCGCTGGTAACAATTCGTCCACGGCTAGATCCGGAAGTCAAGCATCGAGTTCCGGAATTCACACGTTGGATTTAGCTCTTGGCGACAACACTTACGCGCAACATTCCGCAAGAGATTTGGATTCGTATGATGATTCGGAATGGTGGACTAACGGCGGAAGCTATGGCCTCGTTGGCGGCGACCCGACCAATACTTGCCGAACCAGAGTTTGCCCCCAATCAGTTATTTCGACGCCAATAGAAATCATTACGGGCGGCCAGCACAGCCGGGCCGTCGCCAATTGCGGGACGAGGGCGTGCGTCGGCACCAATGAGGGTCCTGGCAGCGATCTATTCTCAAATGGCCGCAGCAAGCCAGCTTCGAAAAATAGCGGCGTGCAGACAATGTCCCTCTCCTTCGGGCAGCCTCACATGGATATAACATGTTATTACCTTGAGGTGACCCCGGGTGTCATGGACCCAGCGCATGACACGCCACTCGGGTGCGATTATATTGATTTTGGCGGCAATGAGGTAACGGGGCCCGGTGGAGGTCCCGGCTTCGATCAGGGCGTGCACGGTGGTGTGGGCCTGCCTGGGTCCACATGCGGCGACAACACTTCGATGTCTATAGGCCAACAGTTTATCCCATACAATTCCAACCAAGTCATCACCGTTACGGGGATCAGCTCTGTTTGGTCAAATGGCACGCTGGTTGGCTGGATCTATAATGGCTCTGATGGTAATCGGTACGCTGGCACGAACCCTGTTGCGGAGCCTAGCCCAGTAGAACCATGGAACGGTCCTTTGATGTCAAAATACTTTGGCTTCGGCGCGATCAATCCACCTCCGGATACGTCGATAGCGCAAATGGCGTCCGGACAGCAGCCAAGTGGCGGCGCCAAAGCGCTTAAATGCCATACGCGCACACAAGGGTAACGGCCATGATAACACCTCTTGTCTTGATGCTAGCAGTCACGGGGACACTTTCACCTTCGCCGAGGCTGCCCAGCAACTGCAATGGCGCGCCTTTGTCAATCGGTGCACGATTCATTCCGACGGGCGGCAAAACCGAAACCGTGAAGTCAGTCGCTACGGTGAAGTACGGCCCGGATACAGTAGGCTTCTTATATCGCTCATCCGCGAATAAATTGTACGCCCAAGCTCGTTCGGGCATGTCACTTAACGATCAACGGCTAGCTGGCATTACCCGCCTCTTGCCCGATCACAAAACCGGGAAAGCGTACATTTACTCAGCAATCGTGCCGATAAGAGTCAATCCGTGGCGGGATCTAATGGTAACAATCTGTTAAAGCGCTCAAGGTCTTCGATCTAAGGTAAAAGGGGGCTGCACACGGTGCGGCCTTTTTTTTGCCGTGCTCTGCCCGGTTGGGTGTATGAGGCTCAGAAGATCGCTCATCAAATTCACGAACCTAGCCCGCGCGATCCTCAATAAAGCTTGCTTGCGAAAGCGCGATAGCCGGGGACCCAGCGTCCAATGGGAATCCTGACGCCGTCTATCCGCCAGCACGCGGCCCTTATGCCAGCGATTATCGCCCGGTTCTTGAGCGTCCCGTTTGCCATTAGGTGCGCGCGGCGGAAATACGCGCCCCTGACGGCGGTCCTGAGATCCGCCCGCTTGCGTCCTATGCCCCGAAGCAGCGCAGCAAGTTCGGACGCTGCGGCGTAGGCGGGATCGATAGAGTACAGCTTCGCGCCCTTGAGAACTCTCGCACGCAGGACGCCCTCCGCGACCAAATCGGAAAAGCGATCCGACAGAATCCTCGACAATATCGTCAGGACATTCTGCACCTCGAACGAGTACGTTTCCCCGATCATCGCGACGAAGGCAAGTATGTCGGCTCGTGACCGCGTCCAAAAGAGATCGCGCGGCAGCTTCGCATGCACCGGTACATTCGGACGAGCGTACCGCCGCCGGCGCGGAGCGGATGCCGGCATCCCATAGTGCCCGCCCAAGACGCACAAGAGTTGGATGAGATACCACTTCCCTTCTAAGCCGGGATTGATCTCGTACTGCCAGTTCCCGATCACCAGGCCCATGGCGCGCAAACGTTGGATGTCGTACTGGAACGCGGCGCCGCTCATCTCCAAGTACGCCCTAGCCTCACGACACTCGCACCGCGGGTTCATGGCTATGTACATCAGCAGTTTCGTGGCGGCCGGCCCGAACAGGACAGGCCACTGGCGGCCAGAGGCTTTCGGCGGCGTGAGCCGGCAGCCGCGCGAATCCACCATCCGGCGCAGCGCGGCGACAGGTTTGCGTTTGCGCTTTCGGTTCATAAAGGTCCGCTTTATTTTGCGCGCCGGCAATACCGTTGGCAGCGGCTTTTTTCTGGCACCCATGCCACTAGGATACTCGTGAAATGTTCGTGATGCAATTCATTGCGCATCAGCATGCTTGCGAAGATCCGGCGAAGTGGTGACTCTAACGCGCCTGATAAATCAGCTCGCGAAATCGCATGTTGTCAGCGTAATCTGGGGGGTGAGACTTGCATCCGTCAGAGAGCAGCGCCAGGAACTCCGTGACCAGGTCAGGCCACCTTAAAGCGCGCGCAACGGCTCGTCAATCTGATTCGAAGACGTCGGCTCGAAAGCATGCAGAATATCGCGCGCGCTCAGATCGTCGGTCTGCAAGTAGTGAGCCGCATCACCTTCGGTCAGAGTACCCCTCCGCAGGAGCAATGAGAGTAGGTACAGGTATCGCGCAGGATAAGGAGGGAGCGATTCGGTTCGCCTGTCGATTCCGAGCGCGCGCTCCGCTTCGACCGGCCGCAGTCCTTTAGCCATCGCGTGATCATACGTGTTTCGCGGTATTCGCCCGAGCGACTCAAGGCGATTACACATCGCTTGAAAGGACACGTGGAATTGATCCGCCAGCAAAATTATGTGAGCAAGCGTCGTATGCTGCGCATGACCGGCAATCTTAGCGAACCGCCGCGAGACGCCACTCGCCGGCATCAAGAAATTTGTCGCAAATATCTCTGCGAATTGCTCTTGTCGGCTGCGGCTTCGGCGATTTTCTGTTACATAAGTTATCTCTGGATCGTAACGATTCGTTAGGTAATGGGCGTACTCATGTGCAAGCGTCCAGCGCTGCCTTCTCGGATCAGATTGTTGAACGTTGAACCCTATTAAAGGCAGATCGTTCGCGTACATGAAAATGCCTGCGATTTTCGCCGATTGCAACTCCCTTAACCCAAAGACGAGCATCCCAATGTCTTGTTCCAAAACCGCACGCAGATCGAGCAAGGGACCGTCTCCCAAACTCAGTCTCGCGCGTTCAGCAGCAGCAAGATCCTCCGCTGCGTGTTCTACGTCCGAAGCTTCTTCGATCGAAATCGCAATCACCGAGGGTTGCTGGAAACTCTTACCGGCAACATCTTGCATCAAGACATAGTAACGCGCGAAGTCGCTTAGCGCCTGAACAGCTCCTGCTGCGGTCTTGTCATCGCGTATCGGACTTCGGAACCTTATCTCAGCCTGCGAATCGTATTTGGGCAGCATTGCTAGGTCGCGGACTCGAGTTTCCAATTCAGCGGCAATTGTTGTGAGCATCTCCGGGCCAGGCGACCGTTGGCCAGCCTCGAAGGCGATCAGTGTCGGTCTCGAAACTCCAACCCTTTTCGCAAGATCAGCCTGACTTAAGGAGCGGCGACGTCGGGCAGCGGCAATGTTCGGACCTATGACGCCAGGATTCAGCTCAAGGCCGTCAAGCGGCATGATCAAGCGGTCTCCACGTATTCAACTCGGCCACGTGCCGTCGAAGCAACTCAAGTGTCTGCAGTTGCAAGAACTCCCGATGATGCTGAATATCTTGTGATGCTCGAGCCGCCACTCTCAGGTCGTCGGAATGCGGGACTATCGCAATGCTCGATTGGAGCCTGTTGAGGGCAAGCCACGGGTCCTCTGACCGCAGCGCCGCGTCGAGAAGCCCTGCATGGTAACGCAACAGAGCAGCATATTCCAACGCGTCGCCCTTCCTAGAAACATACGCATAGTGCGCATCAAAGGACTCTATGCGGGCACTCGCTATGGAAAGCTGCCGGATCCGACACGAACCACAAGTGCCGCAATGGAACACGCGGCGTTTGGCTTGCCGATAGCCAGCATCGCAAGAAAACGTCTCTCTGACGAGAGCCAGGGCCGCTGGGGACAGACTCTTGAGCATTTCTCCCTTTGTGCGAAACCGGTTCGGGTAGCGGACCTCTATGGTGCGCCCGAAGAAAGCGCGCGAGATCTGATCCCATAATGGAAGATGCCCGGGCTGCAGCACCTGAGACGACATTCCCCCGTATTGCAAATCTGGAACGGGAAGATTCAGCAGTCCAAATCCATTCTCATAACATTCCACCGTATCGGATCCCAGTGCATGCGCCAGAGTCATGCCCATCGCGACCGCGAGAACCGTGCGAGATCTTTGAGTCTTTTCTTTGGCCTTGTTTCCGCGCTTGAGGCGCAAGCGGATCATGTAATGATCGATCGCCGCGATCTCGCTTTCGCTGCCCAGTTCCATCATCGCGCTGATGCGCTTGCGTCTATGGCCGGATATCACCGATACCCAGGCCATACGTCGAGACTCCTGTAGCGCCGCATCAAGCCCGCACAGCGAATCAAGCCCATCGCTGAGCAAACCGACGGCTTCGACGGGCTCAGTCAGAGATAGGCTCTGCATCCTGTCGTGGTGATCGCCGGCGTCCCGCCATGGAACGGGAACCACCTCGACATCATCGTCCGTCAAAGCCAACAGCCACTGTCGCACAAGAGGGACGTTCCGACGCCAGAGTTCAGGACTTCGCACAGGATAGCGCAGCACGAATGTACGCCCGAACCCGTTCATCGGACGCTTCACAAACCGGTCCAGCGCGTAGTAGGCGACGCAGAGATCCAAGAGCTCAAAAAGAGTCGGATCGCTTGCCTCCGTCGTGAACGGGTGAAGTTGGCGCGCGTCGAATCTGGCTATTATTGAGGGCGAACCGAAATCGTCGCGATCGACGTCGACCGCTATAAAGTGCCCGTCAAACCGAATGCGCCCGGCTACAGACGGATTCATGGGCGATTTACGGGGATAGGCTCGCCAACAATCTGCGACTGGTCTCGAACCGTTGGCGTCGGACGAGGCGCTGGCTGCATTTCCAGATAGCGGCTCCGGTGCCGAGCGGCTAACTCGTCGATAACAGCAGATTTTAATTTTCTAAGGGGAACGCGCGCATCGGGCCAGTCGCGCTGCCCCTCGAGGCATCCCTCCATCCATCGAACTTGCCGCTGGGCGTAGGCTACGCAAAGATCGTCCCCGTATTGCTGCGCCTCACTGAATGCCTCCGCAAGACGCATGGCCGGGTGCGACTGCCGCGCCCGTTCTCTGATCGCGTCGACCTCCGCGTCGTTGCCCGCGAACAAAGGCTGCATTTGGCGCGTGAGCACGCGATGCACTTGCCGAAAGAAGGCAGGCAAATCCCCATCCGCCTCGTGATCGCGCATCGCGATATGATCGCAAATCTCGGCAACGACCGATTCCGCACCCACCTGGAGCTGGTACGATAGCGCCCCGAAGCGCTTATCGAGCACCCGGGCAAAGCGATCACGGTCGGTGGCCATAAACCAAGCCTAGCGCGCGGCTGTTACAATGTCAAGTAGCTTCTGCGTTTTATGCGCCGTTTAATTGACTTAGTCTAGACCGGCGCAGTGCCAATGCGATCGCCCCAACCAGGCTCTCAGGCGAGTATCCGTGACCACGCTGACGCCAGAAGAGGCTCTCGTACCGGGCCCACAAGGGCCCGGGGAGAAGTTCGACCAGACGGGCGTCGGGGTCGCCGATCGCCGCCGTGAGCCCGACATAGTCGCCCACTTCCAGCAGCGTCCGGACGTCTTCCGGCAGCTGCGCCCAACACCGCCGTCTCAGATCGGCCAGCGCCCGAACATACGCCTCCAACCCTCGAGGCGCAAACAACTCGGCCGGCGCAGCTTCTTCACTCATTTAGTAAATTTACTAAATTTACTAAATTTAGTAAAGGTTCGAGATTGGCCGAGATTAGAATATCGTAGCGTGCCGCGAACAAGAACCGCATTCGATCCCGCCGGTCTCGACTACGGCGATCTTCAGTTGTATCTGTGCTGCAGGGACCTAGCAGCATCGCGCGGGCATTCGGATCCCGACTCGATTCTAGCGCGCGTCCAAACTGCGTTCAAGGGCGGCCACTTTCCCGACGCGATAGTATTACTGAAAAGACACCTCGCGATCGCTGGCATATCGCCCGAGCAAGACGACGTCGACCACAAGCGTTTCGCCTCTCTTAGACGGCTGCGCGAGCTCACACAGGCGGAAATGGCCCGATCGCTTGGGTTATCGCCGTCAACCATCTGCAACTTCGAGAACGGCAGCGGCACGCTCAGCTTTGTAAGCGTCTTGCTAGCAGCGGATCGCCTTGGCGTGTCGGCCGACCAGCTGTTTCCCGGTTCCGCAATGAGAATGGCGGCGGCAGATGAGCTCTCCCGAAAACGTCGGCACAGAAAAGAATCCGCCTAGAATCGTGGCACAATCGGCGGCGCGTGAAACTTTCTCAGAATTGTTAAACAAGCTGAGGAGAAAACGGGAAACTAGCGTCCACGAGACTCATGATTATCTGCCGGCTCCACTCCTCGCCGATTTTCTTATTGTCAACGTCTCGAGCAAGCTCGTCGATTGCTATGAATTTGCCGCTTAGCGAATTGCCGCGGCGCTCGAAAAACTCCGCGCCGCTAAGTGCGACCGCAACGTCGTCGGTCTCGGCACGCCATTCATACACAATCGCTAGATGTTTCGAAGTTCGTTCTTCGCGGTCGATATATACAGCCCCGAGCAATTTCAGCTGATCGGGCTCAATGCTCAGGTGGAGATCTTCCTGGATGGAGATCCGCGATGACGAATCACCAGCGAATGTTGCTCTTGGGTTGCAAGCCGAACGCCGCAGCGGCGCCGAAGGGGACCCCTTGGCTCATCGCCTCGTGAACCGAGATCTTACCCTTGCGGACGATCAGAGGTCTGTAATGCCTGACGCTGAGGGCGCGGCTCTGCCGTAGGATGACCTGTCCCGATTGCCCGGTCGACGCGATCCAGTTCACCAAAATGTACGTTTCGTGGCTAGTTCCATAGCTGCGGACCTCGGCTGCATTCGCACCGGAGATTCCAAATTGATGCGCGACGACTGCTCCTGTGGTAAAAGCCAAGCCATGTAGAATGGGAGAAGCGTCGTCGCACGATGCGGTTCCAACGATTTTATCAGGGGGCATCTGTATCGGTATTCGAACCTCGGAACAGGTTAGGAATATTCCCGAGGAAATCTTATGCCCCGTCCACTCATTGCCGTTAGCCTGTCGCAATACTTGCCCGGCGTTAGCCGCGAACGCCGAACCAGAAGCTAGGGTCATGAAAAGAGCGAACGAAAAGAATCGTCGAATCATTTGAAGTCTCCCTATGGGACCGCAAAATCAGGTATAGAACTCCTGATCGCGCTTACATCATCGCGATTGAGTTCGAGTAGGCTCCCGCGCGGGACGGCCGTCTTGCCGCCGACTTGGATGGGCGAGGGTTGAAGGAATAGGAAAATCACGCGATCAGTTTCAAGCGCAACGGTTATCCTCGTATCGGACTTGATGCGGAGAAGCTCGTCGGATACTGTTTTTGTTGAACTGGAGTTTCTCATCGTGATTTCCTCGACGAAAGAGCCGCTTTCGCCCATTCGTACCGCGTGTGCTCGCGCTCGCCCGGTATCGATCGCCAGAAAGTAGAGACCGGCGAATATCGCCGCCACGAATGCGATCTGCACAGGACGCTCGTTGGCGAGATGACTTTTGCGCCACCATAGAACAGTCAGCGCGATGCCAACCACGATGCCGACGAATACAATCAACGCAAGATTATTTTTCATGACAACCGCTGACATCATTAAGATGGTTGCGGGATCAGCAGATGTCCTCGCGTCTATTCCAAACTCATGCAAGTAGGAAAAGTACTCGGCTGTACCGGTAAAAGTTAAGGCCGAAACTGCCACGAGGCCGACATCTCGTGCGTTACCCCAGAAACTCGGTCCCGGTACGGTCTCGGATGTGGTCGCGGGCTCATTTGCCATCACTTCACCTCTTCCTCGCCATGCAGTCGGACTTTTGCCGCTTTGTTTTAGCGACTTTGCCAAGTAAAAGCCAAAAACCAGTGCTTCCTGAGTTCGGAACAGAGGACCAAAAGTTCTTGGCTTACGCCATTCTCCCTGACGCATACCGGAGTGCCGTTTTCAGAGCTACAGTTACCCTCCCGTGCAGTTTTGCGAACTGGTTTTGAATGCGCTGGCTTTGTACTCGTAAGAGCATGCGCGCTGTTTAACCTTTCCGATCCCTTGTTCAGGGCGGTGCCCGCCTTTAGCGTCGTAGTAGCTCAAAAGGGCTAATTTCCACCTCGTTCGAACGACCGCTAATTACCTGGGCTCCGAACGGCCCGACTCAGGAAGCGACCCGAACCTACCACAAAACAAGATTTGAAGGCAACAGCGTGCGCATGCGATGGTGTGATACGCAAAATACTGGATGTAAGGTGTGGTGTGAATCATCTTGTTCCTATTTCTAGAGGCATGAATGAATCGGCAGGGCTTCCATTGACGTTGCTGTCGCCATCCGTAACGACACGGCTTTTGTACTATGCCAGGGCAAACCAGGCAGCGATATATGTGCGCGAGCATATCAGCGAGCACATTCAGCTACAGGCTATTGCGACACTAGTATGCATGCATAAGGCGGCCTTTTCGCGGTATTTTGCAGATAAGATCGGCGTTACGTTTAGCAGCTTCGTTCGCACCCTCAAGGTCGAATATGCGATGAAACAGCTCGAATGCAGTGACCTCCAAGTTTCTGAGCTAGCGAACGAGCTCGGTTATACAAATCTCTGCAGCTTTACAAGAGTGTTCAAAGCAGTATCAGGACAAACTCCCTCCGAGTACAGGCGCAATCGGCTCGCGGCGAGATGTGCATCGCAAAACCGGTCATGACGGCCGCACGGCGTCCCATGCTTTCACGGGAAGTGTCCGATGCAGCTATCGACATCGCCGAGCTCGTCGCCCGTCGCCTCTCGACTGCTCGGTCATTGGGCCGAGGATTGTGCGGCCCTGCCGGCATATCGATGCTCTACGCTGCGCTTGCGGAGGCAACAAACGATGTTGAGTACGCTCGACTGGCGCATCACTTTCTCTCGCAAGCTGCTTCAAGCGGCGAGCCACCAATTCGGCGGCTCTTCTCAGGCGTGGATGGTCTGCTCGCTGCGGCGACATATGCCTCTCGGATCGATCCACTCTATGCCCGCTTGGCAAATCGGTGCGAAGTCGCGGTGGAACAAAGCCCTTCGCCAGAACTCGGGAAGCCATTAAGCTTTGACGTATATGATATCGTCTCGGGATGGGCTGGTGATTGCCTTGCATTTTACATGCGACCACCATCCGTAGCAAAAAGACAATCGCTCAACTACCTAATTTGGCTGACCGCTGGAGAACGCGACCGATGGAGTTGTCCCCATCCGCTTGATCGCCTCGGTGCACCACGCAATGATCTCGGCATGGCGCACGGAATCGCCGGCGTCCTAAGTGCGCTGACTCTGATCTCGCCCGAGGGATCTCCCGTTCATGACGCGGCGATAAAGCAGATAGCAGCATGGATAGCGGCAAATACGATCGACGCTTCTTCGCCGTGTTGGGGCGGATATATCGATCCGCGCGGGCAGCAACCGGCGCGTGCCGCTTGGTGCTATGGTACTCCAGGAGTGGCAGCGGCGTTGTTCCAGGCCGCAGTTCGGATAAATGACATTCCTCTGCAACAACTGGCGATTGATGCCCTGGAGAGGCAATCCGAAGCGCCGATCGATACCTGGGGCATGAAGGACCACGCCATATGTCACGGATCGATGGGAAACGCGCTTATCTTTGCGAGCGTGGGCGTGGCAAGCGGAAATCTAGCACTGCTTAATATCGCGGAGCAGTTAGTTACGAGAGTGGTCGATTCTTTTAACAAAAATTACCCCTATGGTTATTTGGGAGCTTCTTTAGATGAGGCTGAAGGGGCGGCCAATCTACTGGAGGGTGCCAGCGGCATCGCGCTGAGCCTGCTCACTCTGGCGTGTCGAGCCGACCCTTCTTGGATGGTGTATTTTGGCCTTGCGCCAGCATTTTGAACGCAAAATGACGGTTCGCCAGCTTTGGGAGGTATGCAGGGCATCGCCGGCCGTCGCCAGCGGCATTTTGGCGACATTTGTTCTGGGCGCGGCATTAAGCCCTCTAGCGCCGTTTCTGACAGGGCGAATCGTTGACGCACTGCAACACGGCAACTTCTGGCAGTCAATGCGCCAGCTTTATTGGATGGCAGGCGTGGTTCTCGCTTCCGCGCTCATTGCACTTGCCAACAATTACTTAGCGACGCTCTTCCGCGAAACACTTGCCCGCGATTTGAGGGTGCAAATAATTAGCAAGATCCATCGCGCTAAATTCGATTCCGCGCTAAAATTTACTGCGGGGGAGGCGATAAACCGTTTGTCCGGCGACATTGACGCGGTGACCATCCAGATGCAGTTCACTCTGTTCCCAACTATTTCGGCGTTTCTGGCGGTCATAGTGACGGTAGCGTTCATGTTCCAACTAAATAGCACGCTCGCCACCATCGCCTGCTGCGCAACACTAGCTTTATCCGTCCCCCAACACTTTGCTAAACGCCGATTCGCGACGTTTCGTCGGGAACTCAGCGAAGCTAGGGACCGATTGCAAACCAAGGCTCAGGAAACATTGACCCCCGGCGCGCTGGCGTTGCTCAAAGGAGCGAACGCGTTCAACCGGGAGAGCGTTCGCTTCGGAACGCATGCCAACAACGTGAGGTCCGTCAACTTGAGACAGGCGATGTTTGGCGGATGGATATCGGTGTGGTCATCGTTCCTGCAGATACTCGGCCCCGTCGCGCTGCTCGCTTTTGGATCCTATTTGGTAAGCCAGCGCGCACTGTCCTTAGGTACTTTGGTTGCTTTTCTCGCATATCAGCGAAATCTGTCGTCGCCTTTCAGTGCAATTTCGAACCTGCAGGTTCAATTGGCAATTATGGCAGTCATCTTCCGAAGGCTTTTCGATCTTTTTGACTTGCCTGACGAGACTTCGGGAACGCATCCGCTTGGAGTCGGACCGATCGAATTCTGCGATGTTTGGGTTACTCGAGCTCAAAGGCCAATTCTCAAATCTCTCAATCTGCGTATTGAGCGCGGAGCGCACCTGGCTATCGTCGGGCCGAGCGGATCTGGAAAATCAACTATCGCCGCGGTACTAATGCGTTTCATTGACGGCGAACGCGGGTCGGTTATCTTGGCGGAGACTCCCCTGTGTGACATCTTGCTTTCGGAATTGCGCTCAAAGATCGCGCTGGTTCCACAGGACGCCTTTATTTTCAGCGAGACGCTTGATTATAACATTCGTTACGGCAAGCCGGGTGTAAGTCAGGCCGAGTTCGACAACGTAGCAGAACTTTGTGAAGTCAATGCAATGGCTCGACTGATGCCTCGAGGGTATGCTACCGAGCTTGGAGCGCACGGATTCAATCTCTCCGGCGGCGAGCGTCAGCGCGTAAGCTTGGCACGCGCCCTGCTGCAACGGCCCGAGATATTGATCCTTGACGAGGCACTTACCGGCGTAGACTTAGAAAGCGAACGAGCGATACTGGGATCCGTGCGTCGACGAATGAAAAACCGGACGCTGATCGTGATCACTCACCGCCTTCACTCCATAGCGGAATTCGACATGATCGTCATCGTCGCCGATGGCCGGGTAGTAGTCACCGGGTCGCATGCTACTTTGATGCGCGATAACGCCTGGTACCGCGCAATGCTCGTCCGTGACCGGGAACCATCGACCGAGGTGCTTTCCTATAAATAGCTTTCAAGATCGTTACGCATTAGGATCAATGCCGCTGATCGTCGGGCGTACTCCCTTGCTCCCCTTTTCGACCATTTTTGATGTATGCTCGGCAGATGATCCCTACGAAGAGCTGCGGGCGCTCCTGCGTCGCCACCCTGCGGTGCTCACTGCCATTTGCGCTGCTTCTCCGTCGCTATGTGAAGCCGCACATCAGTGGCTGTCGGATAAACCATACAAAAATAAGAAGATGCCGCTTCGTATTCTAGCCTATGTCGCGCGCATGTCAACTCGTACCACCCCGTTCGGTCTCTTCGCAAGCCTCGGAGAGGTTCACGCAGGAGCGAAAACAACGCTTCGATTGGCAGGCGGGGAAACGCTGCGCACGTTTACTCGGCCGGACATGGGCTGGCTCTTCACACGTATTGACGAAATTGAAAAGGATGCTTCCACGCGGCTTCGGTTACATGTGTTCACCAACGAAGCCGTCTTGAAGCGCGGTGGCCGGCTATATGTGCTGAACCCAAATCTCACCAGGGCGACGCAGTCCCGATCAGAGTATCTTCACGAGCAAACACCCGTTTCGCTCAAACACACAGAGTCCGTCGAATTTCTCAGAACTTTCGCGCGCGACGGCGCCCTCGTCGCCGACTGCATAAACGCGCTTGCCGAGCGATACGCGGCAAGTCATGAGAAAGCAGAGCGTCTATTCGGACAACTCTGGGACGCTGGAATCGTGCTTTCCGAATTGCGCCCATCACCCTTATTGGATCCTTCCACTTATGTCTTTCAGTGCATGACTAGGGCCGGCTTACCGTTTGCGGATGTACTTGCCGAAGCGATCAAGGCGAGCGCAATCTTCGACCGAAAGCCCGTTCTCAAACGATGCACAGCGGATCTTACATCGGCGATGGAGCCATTACGTAATACTACAGCCGCGGCGGACAATGTCTTACAGATCGACATGCGGCATGATTTCGTCGGAATGCTCGGCAACTCTATCATGGATGACGTTTCTGTGCTGGGCGAGTCCCTGTTTCGGAGCGCGCCGATCTTGGAACTCAAACGCTATCGCGAGCGCTTCATGGAACGCTACGAAGGCACTGATCGAATCGTGCCCTTGTTGGAACTCGTCGATGCTGATTTCGGATTGGGTCCACCCGAGGGGCTGACTGAGGTCCGCCCTGAACCGCAAAACTCTCGCGATTTTGCAATCACGAGCCTTGCGGCGCGCGCCGCCCGAGAACATCTGCTCGAGATTGCGCTCACAGAAGACGAATTCAATCAATATCTGCCGGCCATCTCTTTCGAAGATTCTGTGTTCCCTGATTCGATCGAAATCGCATTTACCGTTGCGGCGCGCTCTCTGTCAGCGCTCGAGAAAGGTGAATATAGAGTGGCTCCGGCCGCGTTCAGCGCGTCCGAAAGCGCTGGGAAAAGCCTCGGTAGGTTTGGACACGTCCTGCGCAACCAAACAATGCAACGCTTCAGAACGCTGGCCAGTAACGCGAACGAGGACGAAATAACTGCAGAGCTCGTCTATGCGCCCGGCGCACGCGGATACAATGTCGCAGTACGGGAACGCTTGTACGCCTATGAAATCAATTTCGGAACCTTTGGCCACTCTGGCGCGGTTCGATTGCCCTTCGACGACCTGTGGGTTGGACTCGACATAGACCGTTTTTACATCTGGTCGCAGTCGCTCCAACGCCGGGTCCAAGTTCGCGAGGGCCACGCCTTCAACACATACGGCTTAGCGCCAAACGTATGCCGGTTCCTATCGGTGGTCGGCCGCGACAGAAGGCGCGGCTTGCGCGAGTTCAATTGGGGACCGGCAGCTAATTTTCCGTGCTTGCCACGCTTGCGCCACGGACGGACTGTTCTTTCCCTAGCAGCATGGAAAATGGATAAATCGGCGCTCGATGCTTCAATCCAAGAATCTCGTGAGCGCATTGCCAAATGGCGCGAGAGATGGGCCGTTTCCCGGCACGTCTACCTTTGCGAAGCTGATCGATGGTTGCCGATCGATTTGGAGTCCGACGTTTCGCTTGCGCTCCTGTGCGATCAGAGCCGCCAAGCCGCGAGCTCGACGTTGCTGTTCAAAGAAATTTATCCCGGCGTCGACGAAATGTGGGTCACCCGGGGTTTAGACCGGCACGCCACGGAGTTCATCGCCAGCTATGCTTCTCGCCCGATTGAGCGCGCAGCTGCAAG
Source organism: Vulcanimicrobiota bacterium (assembly GCA_003136355.1). Lineage (GTDB taxonomy): Bacteria > Vulcanimicrobiota > Vulcanimicrobiia > Vulcanimicrobiales > Vulcanimicrobiaceae > Rubrimentiphilum. The sequence continues at coordinate 57,467 of PLED01000002.1, forward strand.
CGTCAGCTCACCAACTCAACGCGTACGTTACGGTCCCGGGTCAGAGTGGCTCTACGTCAAACTGTACGTCGGCGCAAATCGAACGGAAACGTTGCTGACATCGAGCATCGCCCCACTTGTCGAGTCGCTCAAAGCCAAGCGGATGGTACAAAAGTGGTTCTTTCTCCGATATGCCGACCCGCTACCTCATGTCAGGCTTCGCTTCCATGCTGAGGAGGGCTCTGATACCGCCGTTCGAGACTGCGCAATTGGCGCTTTTGAAGCATGGCTCTGCGACGAGCAAATCGACCGATACTCCCTCGACACATATGATCCAGAATTGGAGCGTTATGGCGGCGTCGGAGCGATCACCGCCGCAGAGCAGCTCTTTTGGATCGACAGTGAGATCTGTCTAAACGTCCTAGCGACCGACAACGGCGAGCCGACTGAGCTTCGGATTAGATCTGCCGCCCGAAGCTTCGACGGAATCTTTTCGGCTTTCTACGCGCAACCCGGAGTTAAGGAAGCACTTGATGAAGAGCCCGGCGTTAAGTTGAAAGCACAGGATTGGACGCTGGTCAAGGAGCTGCAGTGCAAAACACCCACTACGCCATTCGGCGACGCTTTTCATGCCGCCCTGACTGCGCTCGCACAACAGTCGATTTCTCGGAATCCCCTCACACGAACGGTCAGTAACCTACACCATATGCACTGCAATCGTCTTGGGCTAGATGCCAAGGCGGAGCGTCGCACAATGAACATACTTCGACGCCTTTGTTTGTCACGCATCGCCATGGCCAAAGCAAAAGAGCTCAAAGCAGACGCTCCGAGCCCTTACGCAACTACTAAGAATGCCTAGCAGACAGCCGTGCAGCACGCATCGGTATTCGGCACCGTGCATTGAATGAATTTCGAGCAATCATTGGTCATAATCGTGTTCTCCTGTACGGTACCCGCCTGCGCAGTGTTATCGCCGATTTTCAAGTCTATATCTTCGAACATCGGAGTCTCCTTCAGCATATTTATGCGAAATTTTAAGAACAATGGAGCTAGAATCTCCATCGAGCTTACCTTATAGGGGCCCATCAGTACAGCATAGCAAAAACCCGAATTTTAACATTGATTAGCCGTTTTTATACAAAAAGAAGCTCCGGGCCATGCTCGACGTTGGTTAGCCACCCTTCGGAGTCGATTAGTTTGGCTACAATCGTTGGGAGACCGTCTCCTCGACGTCGATCTGGGGTGAATGTAGCTGTGCATACCGGCGTGTCGAGCCGCACTTCGTGCGCCCGGGCCAGATCACAAATTGGCACGGCTCGAATTTTGTGCCTGTTGCAAATCGCCGTACGTTAGTGCGCCTATGAATGCACGGCGATTCGTTAACGCTGCCAGTCTGCTTTAAAAATCAAAGGCGATTCGATTTTTGCTTTTTTATTCCGCAGGAAAACTGATTTATAAAGTTGGGCCCGATGCGCATCATCTCGTCGGCGGCCTGCACGCCCTTGGCGTTGGCTTCGTACGCGCGCTGGGCGGCCAGAATCTGCATCATCGCCTCGACGATGGTGACGTTAGAGCGCTCGAGCATGCCGAACTTCAGCTCGGGACCGCCGTGCTTTCCGGGATAAACGAACCGCGCTTTTCCCGAGGCTTTGGTTTCGAAGAACAGCGTACCGCCGGCCGATTCCAAATACTCCGGCGATGCAAACTCCGCTAAGCGGATGCGGCCGCACTTTTTCTCTCCAGCCGCCGTCTGCGCGGTCACGGCGCCGTCCGAAGCGACGTTCACCGACATCGCGTCGGCCGGAATACGCGCACCGAGCAGACGGCGTCCTTGCGCATTTCGCAGCGAGCCGTCGGAGGCGCGCGAGAACTCGCCGTTGCGCGTGAACGCGAATCGTCCGGCGCCATCGGCCACGGCAAAAAATCCGGCTCCCTGGATAGCCAGATCGAAGGGACCGCCGCTGCGTTCGAGTTTGCCCTGCGTGAACATCACGTGAGAGCCGGCCGGAGCGGTTCCCAGCGTTCCGCGGCGCGTCGCGATGTCGGTAAAGGTTTCGGCCGCGCCTTTGAATCCGGCGACGTCGGCGTTAGCCAAATTGTCCGCGACGATCTCCAGGTTCTTTTGCTGCGCCGCCATTCCGGTGGCGGCCGCATAGAGCGCGCGGTTCACTTGAACTCCGACATCTTGGAATTTGCTTGCTGCGCCGTCTGATCGATCGCGCTCAAAACCTTTTGCGCAGCCTCGAACGAACGCTCGGCTTCGAGCACGTTCACCATCTCGCCGACTGCGTCGACGTTGGAGCTTTCCAGAAAACCGCCGCGCACATACGAGCCGCGCGCCAGTGAGGTGCCGACGAGCGTCCGGCCGAGGTCGTCGCGCAGCGCTCCGAAACGGTCGCGCGTGAATGCGCCGCTGCGTGTGCGGATCGTGCGTCCGCCGGCTCCGCGCAACACGAAAGCGCCTTCGCCGACGATGGCGCGGTCGAGCGCTCTGCCCGTGCGGCGCAAAGCGCCCTGGCCGTCGTCGCGAACCGGACTCACGCGGACGCCGCGCGCCTGCAGCCATCCGCGCGCGAGGCTTCTCCGGAAACCGTCGGTCGATCCGTTGGCGAGGTTCTGCGCGGCTATCTCCAGCCGGGTTTGCGCGGCGGACATTGCGCTCGCCGCCCATGCTATGCCATCCATGCCCGCATGGTAGACCGCGTCCGTGAACGAAAGATGACCGGAAGATGAAAGCCGCTCGCGCGATCCTCGCGCTGCTGATGCTGGCCGGATGTTCGCAGCCGGCGCCCCAAGGCGCCGCCGATACCGCCGCCGCGCGGGAACTTCGCGCGATCGAGCCGCTCAAAGCGCAGTACAAGCCCGTCATCACCGGCTTCGACATAAAAGGCACGACCCTCGACGTCTTCGTCGATGCCGAAGCGATGAGCGAGATGGACGCGCCGGTCGAGGCGCAGATGGAAACGGGCGCACTCAAGCGCTGGCACGACGCGTGGAAGTCCAACAACGCCGGCAAGCACGCGACGCTGCACGTGCGTCTGCGCAACTACTTCGGCGAAGTCGTCTTCAGCGAATCAGCAAAAGTCTAATCACAGCTGCCGGTACGCCACCAGCGTTTGGTACACCGTCGTGAGCAACTGTCCGATCTGGTCGTCGGTGGGCTGACTGTTCAATCCGATGACGAGGACCGCATCTTGCGCCGGAAAATACAGATGCACCATGCGATACCCAAGTGTCTCGCCTTCGTAAAACCACACAGCGCCGCCAACCGCGGGTTGGAAGACTTGCGCCACGCCAAGCCCGAACCCGCGCGGATTGCTCGCCGAGACTTGCGCGATTGGCGCACCGGTTGACTGCGAGACCAAACTCGTCAGCTCGCTGCGCTGCGCGGAGGCCAACACAGGACCCAAGTAGAGCGCGCGCACCCAGCGGGTAAGGTCGCTCGGCGAACAGACGATGCCGCCCGCAGCCTGTGCCCAGGATGCGCTGAGCGGTTTCTGGTCGCGTCCCAACAACGGAGCCAAACCCGCACTGTCGGGATCCGAGTTAAAAAAGTACCCCGAGACCATTTGGTCCTGAACGCTCGCCGGATAAATGTGCGCGTCGTAATATGTGCTGTGTAGGCCAAGCGGACCGATTAGCCGATTCTGCAGCTCGGTGGCATAGCTGTTTCCGGTTATCTTTTCAATGATCAGTTGAGCGAGCTCGTATCCCGTATTCGAGTAGAGCCAGCCGGGCTGAAGCGGCGTGCTCTGACTCACGTACGCGATCAACTGCGGCGCACTATAAAATGCCGTCGGAGCCGATGAGTAATCGTGCTCCCACGCCGGGGTGGCATCATAGGTCGCAATGCCGCTGGTCATGCTCAGCAGCTGCTTGATCGTTACATCCTTCCACGAAGGGTACTGCGGGAGCCACTGCCCGACGGTTTGATTGACGTTCAGTTTGTTCTCGGCTTCGAGTTGCAACAGGATGACGGCGGTGAAGGCCTTCGTGTTGCTCCCGATTTCAAACAGATTTGCGGGCGTGACCGGCGTGCTGCCGCCGAACGTGGTCGTTCCCGCAGCGACGTCGATAGTTGACGGTTGTCCGTGCAAGCTCAGGCTCAGTGAAACGGCGGAGATGTGCTCGGCCGTTCCGCGGTCCGCTAAGTATCCTCGCAGGTCCTGCGCGAGTGCGTCCGACAGCGATGTTTGCGGCGCCAAATTCGCGCGCGTGCATCCAACCAATGCGGTCATGCAGATGAAAAATATCGCACGCGATAGGGTCATCGTTCAGAGATTCGCTAACACCCGTTCGGTGAACTCCGCGCTCGATAGAGCCTTTTCGTTCGCGGTCGCCAGATCCGCCGTGCGCGCGCCATCCGCAAACGTCCGCTCGACGGCGTTCTCGATTTTCGTGGCGCCGGTTTCATCGGCAAAACTGTGCCGCAGCAGCATCGCCGCCGACAGAATCGCCGCGGTGGGATTGGCGATGCCGCGCCCGGCGATATCCGGCGCGGTGCCGCTGATCGGCTCGTAGAGGCCGAACTGCTTCCCAGGCTCGCCCTTCGTGCCGAGGCTCGCGCTCGGCAAGTTGCCAATCGATCCGGTCAGCATCGCCGCTTCGTCGGAAAGAATATCGCCGAACATGTTTTCGGTGAGCAGCACGTCAAATTCGGCCGGCCGCCGCACCAGCTGCATCGCCGCGTTATCCACCAGCAAGTGCGCGACGCGGACGCCGGGATACTCCGGTGCGATGCGGTCGACCACGCGCCGCCACAAACGTGAGGTCTCCAAAATGTTTTGTTTGTCGACCGAGGTGACGAGGTTGCGCCGGTTGCCCGCCAGTTCGAATGCGACGCGCGCGATGCGCTCGATCTCCGGCGCGCGGTAGAACATCGTGTCGACGGCTTCTTCGATGCCGTCGCTGGCAATACGCTGTTCCTTCGGCGTTCCAAAATAAATGCCGCCGGTCAATTCGCGCACGACGATCAGATCGAGACCTTCGAGCAGCTCGGGCTTCAGACTCGACGCCGACTCGAGTCCGCGCAAAAGCCGCACCGGACGCAGGTTCGCGTAGAGTTCGTAATCGCGCCGCAGCAAGAAGAGCGCGTATTCCGGGCGTTCGACCAGCGGTTTGCCGTCGTATTCGGGCAATCCGACCGAACCGAAAAGGATCGCGTCGGAGCGGTCGCAGAGTGCGCGCGTCTCTTCGGGCAGCGCCGGCTTGCTCGCGCGCAGCGCCGCGCCGCCGACATCGGCTTGGACGCACTCGACATCGGGGCGCACTTTTTGAAGAACCCGCACCGCGGCGCCGGTCACTTCGGGACCGATGCCGTCGCCGGGCAGTACCGCGATCGTGCTAATAGACCGTGATGCGGTTGGTATCGCTCAGATCTGTTTCCGAGCTTTCGCCGGACGCCTTGGGCGGTTCGGCCGCCTGCGGCGTTTCGCCGTTACTTTGCGGAGGCGTTCTTTCCAACAGCGCGATGTGCGTCATCAGCAGGCTGCGTAGCTCGCTGCGGGCTTTCTCGGCGGCTTCGTTGGCGCGCTGGTGCTCGCGGCGCGCGTCGGCGGCCGCGTCGGTGAACGTCGAAATCTCGCGCTCGGCCGAAATGCGCGCCTGCTCTTTGATCAGATCCGCCTCTTTATGCGCCGAAGCTTTGACTTCATCGGCCGTGCGCTGTGCCAGCAGCAGCGTGTTTTGCAGCGACTCTTCCATCGCTTTGAAATGGCTGATCCGTTCTTTGAGGTCGGCGATTTCAGCTTCTAACGCTGCGCGGTGCTGCGCATCGTCTTCGAGCGTCTCGATCACCTCGTCCAAAAACTGATCGACTTCCGCGCGGTCGTAACCCTGCAGCGCCTTTTTGAAGGTCTTATGCTGGATGTCGACAGGCGTGATTCTTTGCATGCTCATCCTCTATTGGAAAGAAAGTCGAGGGAACCGTCGGCCATCATGGATTCGCGCAAGCCTTGCGAGTTGACCACAACGCCCGCAGGAACGATCAGGTAAATCGCTTCGGCGAGTTTTTGGATCTTGCCGTCGATCGTGTATGCGACGCCGGAGGTAAAGTCGACAACGCGCTGCAGCAGCGAGCGGTCCGCGTTTTGGAGATTGACGATCACGACTTGGCGATTGCGCAAAGCATCGGCGATTTCGGTGACGTCGCCGAATGCGCGCGGCGCGTAGACGCTGACTTCGGTGCCGCCGCGGCGCGAGACGCCGCTCAGCGGGACGACGTTGCGCGAGCCTTCTTCCGCATACAGTTCGTCACCTTCGTCGCTCATCGAAAAGAACGAGCCGATCCTGGTAAACATGCTCATGTCAGCCTCACTTTAGCTCTGAAACTTCGACGGCCCGGCGGCTAGACCCGCGCGGGCGCCGCTCGCGGGCCGAATAAAACGCTGCCCAGCCGCACCATCGTCGAGCCGGCGCGCAACGCCTCGCGCCAGTCGCCGGACATTCCGAGCGAGAGCACCGTTCCGCCAACCGCCCCGAAGACGCCGGCCGCGACTTCGAATGCGCGCGCCGTCTCCGAACTCGATGCGCCCAGCGGACCGATTGCCATCACGCCGTCCACGGTCAGGCTCGCCTCTTGCCGCAGCGCGCGCGCGAGCTCGGGCGCCTCCTCGGGGCGCACGCCGTACCGCTCGTTAGGTGAAATGTTCAGCTGGATGAGGACCCGGAGCCGCTTGCCCGCTGCAGCCGCGGCCTTCGCAAGCGCCAGTCCCGCCTCGATGCGGTCCACGCTCTGCACCACGTCGAACGTCTCAACGATCGCTTTGGCTTTGTTGCTCTGCACGCGTCCGATGAAGTGCTTGGTGAACGCCCCTTCGACAAGCTCAGGACTTCGGCCGCAAAGGAAATCGAATTTCGCGCGCGCTTCCTGCAGATAGTTTTCGCCGACATCCCGGACGCCCGCCGCGATAGCTTCTTCGAGCGCTTCGGCCGGCTGCGATTTCGTTACGGCGACGATCGCTACGTGCGCCGGAATTTCCGCGCGCAGCTGCGCCCAGCGCTCCGCGATCATGCGGCGGGCGCCGCGTCCGTACGCCCCCCTCTGCGCGCGCACACATATACCATGATTGCGCCGATTGCAATCATTGGGAGCGCGTAGAGCTGGCCGCCGGTAATGCCGTGCCACGAAAAATCGGCTTGCCGCCAAATTTCGGCGATCGAACGGGTAATACCGTAGAGCGTGAACCAACTCCAGGCCACAACGCCGTCGGGCGGACGCCGCTTATAGATGAAGAGCAAAATCGGCAGCGTCAACGCATCGAGGATCGCTTCGTAGAGCTGCGAGGGGTGCAGCGGCAGCCCGCGGTTTTGCGGCGGTATGTCGGCGTTGGCGCCGGGCACCATGCACCACGGCCGATCCGGTTTGCAGACATCACCCCAGAGTTCGTCGTTGATGAAATTGACGAAACGCGTGAGCGCGATTCCGACCGGCAAGAGCATGACCATCTCGTCGCCCAGCACGCTGAACGTCAAACCAGGATGTTTGCGCAGAAAAAGAATCGTCGCAACGATGGTCGCGATCATCGCGCCATGGAAGGCCATGCCGCCATTCCAAATCGCGATGAAATTGATCGGATTGCTTAAGTACGACGACAGGTTGTGCTTGCTGATGATGTCGTTGATCACGAAGAACGTCCGGCCGCCGACAAGCACGCCGACCAGCGCGTAGACGAGAAAATCTTGAATCTGATCGCGCGTCAACCCGAGGCGGCGCATGCCTGCCGGACGGCTCATCCAGAAGTAGACGGCCGCAAATCCGATCAAATAGGATATGCCGTACCAATGAATGCTGATGCGCCAGATATGAATGGCGATCGGATCGATGTTGGGATACGTGAACCAATGATTCAAGAGCAGTCCTGTCAAATGAAGCTGGCGTGACCACGCACGTCGGGGCCGGGATTGCGTTCCTGGCGGGGCTCGTTTCCTTCGTTTCTCCCTGCGTCCTTCCGCTGGTGCCGGCGTATCTTTCATTTCTGACGGGTTCAACGATAGAGGAGTTGCAAAACAGCACGGCCGCCCCCGCGCGAGTGCGCGTTCTCGCGCATGCCGTCGCGTTTATCATCGGCTTCACGATCGTATTCGTGGCGTTGGGAGCATCTGCCAGCGCGGTCGGAATGTTGCTCAAAACGAACCGGCATATCATCGCGCAAATCGGCGGCGCGATCATTATCATCTTGGGCCTGCAGATGATCGGCGTCTTCCGTCTGAAGTTTTTGGCTATGGACAAACGCCTGCATCTGCAGCCGGGAAACCGCTCCTTTTTTATGTCCGGCGTCGTCGGCGTTGCGTTCGCGGCTGGATGGTCGCCATGCATCGGACCGATTCTCGCGGCGATCCTTGCGATCGCATCGCAAGCGGGCGGAGCGGCTCAGGGCGCGTGGCTGCTGTTCATCTACTCGATGGGTTTAGCGGTGCCGTTCATTATCTTAGCACTGGCGTTCGGCGCGGTGCTGCCGGTTCTCAACCGCATGAAGCGTTCTTTGCGGATCGTCGAGATTGTGGCCGGGGTTTTCATGATCTTCGTGGGTATCGTGCTGCTAACAGATAAATTCCTCATCATCGCGGGCAAGTTGTATCAATATGTTCCGACGCCAAAGATCTGACACGCTGCAGCTGTTCCTAGTCGCGGCGCTTGTCGTCGTGGCGGATCAGCTCAGCAAACGCTATATCGCAACGCACTTTATGCCCGGTGAAAGCCGGCTTGTCGTCCCCGGCTTGCTGCGCTGGACGTACGAGCAAAATCAGCATGGCGCGTTCGGACTTTTCGGCGATTCGCCCGTGCTGCTCATCGCGATGGCCGCCGTCGTGCTCGCGATCTTTTGGTTTTCGTTTCGCGATCAGGCGCGCACCTCGCGGACCGTGCGCATCGCCTTCGGCATGATCCTCGGCGGCGCGATCGGCAACATCGTCGATCGCCTGCATTACCGCTACGTGATCGACTTCATCGATTTTTACAAGATTTGGCCGAACATCTTCGACGTCGCCGACACGTGCATCACGATCGGCGTCATTTTGCTGATCCTTTCAAGCCTTGCGACTCGCCGTCGCAGCTGACGACGCGGGGAAGCGCGCCGATCTCGTCGTCGCGCACCGCGCCGGATTTCCACGCTCGCTGGTGGCGCAAGCTGCGGCTATCGGCGATCTGCGCGTCAACGGCGAAGCGGTCAAGGGAAGCTACCTTCTTTCCGAAGGCGACACGATCGACTGCGAAGTGCAGCCCCGCGCTCCGCTCGTGGTCGAAGCCGAAACGATCGACGTACCGATCGTTTATGAAGACGACGACGTCATCGTGATCGACAAACCGGCGGGAATGGTCACGCACCCTGCGCACGGCGCGACCAGCGGAACGCTGGTCAATGCGTTATTAGGGCACGTTGGATCGCTTCCGAGCCCCTCGACGCACTCGGGACAGTCCGCACTGCGGCCTGGTTTGGTGCACCGGCTCGATCGCGATACGTCGGGTCTGTTGCTCGTCGCAAAAAACGCCGAGGCGCTGAGCTTTCTGTCCAAAGGGATGAAAGCGCGCCACATTTCGCGCGAATATCTCGGGCTCACCACCGGTATTCCGGCGCAGCCGAAAGGCACGATCAACGGTGCGATCGGCCGCGATCCGCACAACCGCCTGAAGTACGCGATCACCTCCGGCGGCAAGCCGGCCGTGACGCACTACGCCATCCGCGAACGCTTAAACGACGCCGCCGAGCTGCTCTTTCGTCTGGAAACCGGACGGACGCACCAGATTCGCGTGCACATGGCCGCGCTCGGCTATCCGCTGATCAACGATCACGTCTACGGACGAACCGATCCGCGTTTCGATCTTCCCGGCCAAGCGCTGCACGCATGGCGTCTAGGTTTTCTGCATCCGCGCACGCGCGAGCAGATGCAGTTCGAAGCCGCTCCGCCGCCCGAATACGATGCGGCGAAACGCATCCTGTCATCGTAAACACCGTATTGTCATCGTGAGCTTGTCGAACGACCCCGAGCAGGGAGCGCAGCGACCCAGTCGAGGGGCCTTTATACTGCAAAAAACCGACGGCACCGCGCGACGCGGCTCGCTTCAGCTAACCCATGGCACAGTTGAAACGCCGGCTTTCATGCCCGTCGGTACGGCCGGAACGGTGAAGGGACTGACGCCGGACGATCTGCGCGCGGCGCACTCGCAGATCGTTCTCGCCAATACGTACCACTTGTGGCTGCGTCCGGGTTTGGACGTGCTGGTCGCCGCCGGCGGGCTGCATCGGTTCATGGCGTGGGACGGGCCCATCCTTACCGATAGCGGCGGCTTTCAGGTCTTCAGTTTGCAGGCGCTGCGCGAACTCGACGACGACGGCGTGACCTTCGCGTCGCACCTCGACGGTAGCCGCTTGCGGTTTACGCCCGAAAACGTGATCGCGTTTCAAGAGAAGATCGGCGTAGACGTTGCCATGGTGCTCGACGTGTGCGTGCAATTGCCGGCCGAGCCCGAAACGCTGAGGCGATCCGTGGAACTGACCACCGCGTGGGCCGAACGCAGCGCGCGGGCGCGCAGCCGCGACGAAACGGCCGTCTTTGCGATCATGCAAGGCGGACTGGACCGCAAAATGCGCGCGGAAAGCGCGAAAGCGATCGTTGGACTCGATTTTCCGGGATACGCGATCGGCGGGCTCTCCGTCGGCGAGTCACGCGCGGAGATGTACGAACTCGCGCGGTACTGCGCCGATCTGCTGCCGGAGGAAAAGCCGCGCTATCTGATGGGCGTCGGTACGGTACGCGACGTGCTCACCGCGGTGGATTGCGGCATCGACATGTTCGACTGCGTCTATCCCACACGGTGCGGCCGCACAGGCCGCGCGATGACCCGCGCCGGCGAATTCGCCATCCGCAATGCCGTCTACGTGCGCGATTTCACGCCACTGGACGCGCAGTGCGGCTGTTTCGTCTGCAAGACGTTCACACGCGCATATCTGGCGCATCTCTTCCGCTCCAATGAGATGCTTGGCCCTCGCTTGCTTTCGTACCACAACGTCTTCGTTCTCAACGACCTCATGCGCGACGCGCGCGCCGCGATCGAGGGAGGGAGCTGGCAGAAGTTTCGCGATAGCATTCTGCACGTATGACCATGCCGGCGATCTTCTTCGGGCACGGCAACCCGATGAATGCGCTCGCGCAAAACGCCTATACGCGGTCGTGGAGCCATATAGGCGCGTCGCTGCCGCGTCCGAAGGCGATTCTTTGCGTCTCAGCCCATTGGTACGCGCCGTACACCGCGCTCACGGGAATGCCGTCGCCGCGTACGATTCACGATTTCGGCGGCTTTCCGCGCGAACTTTTCGAGTTTTCCTATCCCGCGCCCGGAGATCCGGCGCTCGCGATGCGCGTGCGCGAACTGCTCGAGCCGCTCGACGCCGGCATCGACCAGCAGTGGGGATTGGATCACGGCGCGTGGTCGGTGCTCGCGCACGTGTTTCCGGAAGCCGATATTCCGGTGGTGCAGCTCAGCATCGACGAAACCAAGCCGCCCGAATTTCATTTCGAAACCGGCAAACTGCTGGGGCCTCTGCGCGACGAGAACGTGCTGGTCGTCGGCAGCGGGAACGTGGTGCACAACTTGCACGCTTACGCTTGGGGCCGTCATCCAGCCGAACCGTTTGATTGGGCGATGCGCTTTGATGCGCGCGTTCGTGAGTTACTGAGCTCCGGCGACATGATGCCGCTGGTCGACTACGAATCGCTCGGCCGCGACGCGCTGCTTTCGGCGCCTACTCCCGACCATTATCTGCCGCTTCTTTATATCGCCGGCATGCGGCGCGCCGCCGATGAGGTTTCGTTTCCCGTCACGGGAATGGACGGGGGTTCCATCTCCATGCTTTCGGTTCGTTTCGGCTAAACTGTCATCCTAAGCCGGCGTTTGTCACTCGTCATCGTAAGCCGGCGTTTGTCACTCGTCATCCTGAGCTTGTCGAAGTGTCATCCTGAGCCTGTCGAAGGACCCCGAGCGGCGCGTCGATAGACGCGCAAGCCGAGGGGAGTGCTAGCTCACAGGATTTTTCGCCGAGAAAGCTCTTGTATTTTCATCCAGTTGTCGTCGACCAGCGCTTGTTTCTTTTTACGTGACCAGCCTTTGAGTTTCTTCTCCCAAGATATGGCGCTGTTCGGATCGTCAAACTCGGTGGCATAAACCAGCGTGGCGGGACGCCTCAGATACGTATAACAGTGCGTGTCAATACCTTCGTTATGCTGCCAAACCCGTAAGTCCAGATTGTTCGTTATCCCGACATAGAAGCTGCCATCGGCGCATTGCAGCATGTAGACGTGATATTTTCGCACGCCTCTCTTCTGCGACGACCTTTGAATTTTGAAAGGGCCGCCCCTCGATTAGCGCGTCTATCGACGCGCCACTCGGGGTCCTTCGACAGGCTCAGGATGACATTTATCCAGGCTCAGGATGACATTTATCCAGGCTCAGGATGACATTTATAAAGGCTCAGGATGACATCGTTAGCGGAGCGTCTGGACAAACTCCGCAACGTCGTGAAGATCGCGCGATGTTATCTTCCAGCGCGGCATGACCGGATTGAGCGTCTTTCCTTGATTATCGACGCCCGTTGAAATGGCGCGCTCCAAGCTTTGGAGTGTATAGGCAGGCTTGACGGCCGCCAGCGCTTTCTGCCGCAGGTCGGCGCTGACGGCGCCGCCGAGCAAGTGCACGCCACCCGCGCCGTTTGCACCATGGCACGCCGCGCACGATGTGCGAAGCGGCGGATGCTGCGCGTTGATGCGAAAACCTTGACTGTCTTTGCCGGTAAGGAAAATCAACCGCCCGTTGCCGGTAGCGCTGAGTTTCGCTGCGGTTGCCGCGCGCTGCGTGCTTGCCGAATTGTTCGCGCACGCGCTCAGCGCCGCTAAAGCTAGAAGCAGGGGTATCAATTTTCGCACGATGCACCTCCGAACTGAATGATGCTTATACCCTACGGCGAGGCCCCTCGCCCTTCGACACGCGCATCGAAGATGCGCCTACTCAGGATGACAACGCTAGCGCTCAGGATGGCAACGCTCGCTAGAGCGCGTTGACCGTCGTAGCGCACGGAGCGCAGAGCGTCGGGTGTTGCGGATCGGAACCAAGCGGTAGGTATTTCCAACAGCGCTTGCACTTCGCGCCTTTAGCAGGCTGTAAATAGACGCGGCGCTCATCGCCGTCACCCGAGACGCGCTCGATAGCTGAAACCACGAGCGCTTCGCGCAGCCCGTCGCCCAGCGCGGTTACATCGTTCAGCATCGATGCGGGAACGACGACACTGCCCGCGTCGGTTTCAAAATCGCGCGGCGATTCGTTGGCGGCCACTTGCTGACGCAACTCTTTGAGCAGCTGCCACAGCGCTGCGGATCTCTCATTGGCCGGATGACGCGACTCAAAGGAGAGCTCGAAAACGCTGTCGCCGTCGCGCAACTCCGCCGGCACCGCTTGCCATGCCTCTTCCGCCGTAAACGAAAGAAGCGGCGCCAGCACCGCCAGTACGCGCTGTAAGATGTAGAAAAGCGCGCTTTGCGCGCTGCGCCGGCGCGACGATCCGGCGGCGCTCGAATACAGCCGGTCTTTCAGCGCGTCGAAATAGAAACTCGACAGATCGTCGCCTTCAAAGCGCACGATCTCCAAATACGCGCCGTGTAAATCGTAGTCGCGCAACGACTCAAGAACGGTTACGGTCCAGCGGTCGACTTGCTCGCACGCCAGCGCATCGAACGGTTCCATGTTCTCGCGCGCGATCAGTTCGGCCGGAGCCACATCGCCGATATTGCTGACCATGAAACGCAGCCGGTTACGGATATTGCGGTAGACGCGGCTGACCTGTTCGATGACGTGCGGCCCGAAACGCACGTCGTCGACAAACTCCACTGAAGCAGCCCACAAGCGCAGTACGTCCGCGCCCCATTTTTGCATCGCTTCCTGCGCGTCGATGCCGGTGCCGAGCGATTTGCTCATCGGCCGGCCGCTCTCGTCGTTGACCCAGCCGTTCTTCACCACGTGTTTATAGGGCGCCGCGCCCTTTATGGCGGTCGCGGTCACGATCGAGCTGCGGAACCAGCCGCGATACTGATCGCCGCCTTCAAGAACGAGGTCGGACGGCCAAGGCAGTCCGTTCTTCCCGAGCACGGCCAGATGCGTCACGCCGGATTCGAACCAGATGTCAACGATGTTCTTTTCTTTTTCGAAGCTCGTGCCGCGGCATTTGGGGCACGCGAAATCCGGCGGCAGAAAACGCTCGACCGGATCGACCCACCACGCGTTCGCGCCGCGTTCCCGAAATATGCCGGCGGTCACGCGCGCGATTTCGGGACCGAGGATCGACTCGCCGCACGCTGTGCAAACCACCGCCGGAATCGGCGTTCCCCACGTGCGCTGGCGCGAGATGCACCATTCGGGGTGCGTTTCAAGCATTTGCGCGATGCGTTCTTGCCCCCACGCGGGCGTCCACTGCACGCCGCGGATGTTTTCAATCGTGCGCGCGCGCAGCCGGTTTTGGTCCATCGCGATGAACCACTGCGCGGTAGCGCGGAAAATTACCGGATTGTGGCAGCGCCAGCAATGCGGATAGCTGTGTTCGAAGTCGGCGTCATCCCAAAGCGCGCCGCTCGCGCGCAAATCGTCGACGATCTTTGGGTTGGCTTTCCAAATGTGCATGCCGGCGTACGGGCCGGCATCGGACGTAAACACACCACGCGAATCGACCGGATTCACGATTGGCAGATTGTACTTCACGCCGGTTTCGAAGTCGTCGGCGCCGTGGCCGGGCGCCGTGTGCACCGCGCCGGTTCCGGTTTCCATGTCGACGTAATCGGCGAGCACGATCGGCGAATCGCGATCCATAAACGGATGGCGGACCGCGAGGCCTTCCAGCGCGCTCCCTTTCGCGCCGCCGATTCTGTGCGCGCCTGCAAAGCGCTCGCCCAACGCTTTCTCCGCCAGCGCATCCGCGACGATCACGGCTTCATCGCCCACCGCGTATAAACCGTACTCCGCATCCGGGCGCAGCGCGATGGCAGCATTCGCGGGCAGCGTCCACGGCGTCGTGGTCCAGATGAGGATGCTGAGTGGCCCGCGGCCCTCGCCATCAGCCGCCACCATGACACTTAGTAGCGCCGCTCGTTGGGCGGCGTTGGCCGTGAAGCGTACCGTGACCGACGGCGAGACGCGCGGCTTGTACTCGATTTCGGCTTCGGCGAGCGCCGTTTCGTCGTGAATGCACCACAGCGTCGAGCGCAGGCCTTTGTAGATTTGGTTTTGTGCTGCGAGCGCCCCGAGCGTTTCGACGATCGTCGCCTCAAACTCGGGATCGATCGTGCGGTACGGATGCTGCCAGTCGCCGAAGTTGCCCATGCGCATGCGCACCGAGCGTTGGCGATCCAGCCAATGCAGCGCGCGCTCTTTGCATTTCTCCCGGAACTCGATCGGGTCGACGTCGTGAAAATCTTTGATCTTCAGATGCTTGAGCGTGTCGAGCTCGATCGGTAAGCCGTGCATGTCCCAGCCCGGCACGAACTTCGCCCAGCGCGAATCGATCAGCGCGATCTTCACGAAGATGTCTTTGAGGACCATGTTCAGGAAATGGCCCATGTGCAGCTCGCCGTTGGCGTACGGCGGGCCGTCGTGCAAGATCCACGGCGCGTTGCGCGCGTTGCGTTCGAGACGCCGTTCGTAGGTGCGCCGTTCTTCCCACCAGGCGACCCGGTCGGGCTCGCGCTTGGGCAAATCCGCCTTCATCGGGAAATCGGTCTTCGGCAGGTTGAGCGTGTCGCGATAATCGCGTTCGGGCGGATTACTCATGCGAAGGCCCTCGCGCAATCAATTCGTCGAGGACTTCGAAGTTGCGCAGCGCCAGCCGTTCGAGCGGTTCGCGCGCGGCGAGCAAATACTCGCGCAGCGAATCGCGCGTGTTCCACAGATCGTCGATCGCCGAATCGATCGCCTCGGGAGCCGGTTTCGGCTCCGGCGTTTCTAGCGAAAAAAGCGGCGGCAGCGGATAGGCCAGATCGGCGCAAAAAGCCGTGACCTTCGGATCGTAGGGAATCGCGAGAAACGGTACGCCCTGGCGCGCCGCCAGAATGAGCGAGTGCAGCCGCATACCGATCAAGACTTTGGCGCGGCCGATAATGTTTGCAGCACGCTCGAGCGACGCTTCGGGCAGCAGCACCGCGGGCGTGCGGCACTTGCGAATGATCGTGGTCGAAACTTCGGCGTCGGATGCGCCGCCCAGCGGCAGGAAAGCAACGCGCAACCCATGCTGTTCGCTCAAGCGATCGACGGCGCGCGCCAGCACGTCGATGCGATCTTTCAAACCGTTGGCTTTGCGCACGCTGATAATCGCCAGCGGATCGCTTTGCGGCCCCAAGCCCTCGGCTGAAAAATCGTCCGCTTCGCCGGACGCTTCGAACAAGAACGCCGGATCGGCGGTCCGTTCCACGCGCACATCCGGCAGCAGCGAGCCGAGTAACTCGCGCGATCGATCGTCACGGACGGTCGCGCCCGCGATGCCTTTGCACGTTTCGCGCACGACGGTTCTTCCCCAGAAGTCGAGTGGACCGATCGACTGCGCGAAGATCATCGTGGTCCGCCGCGCGCGCACCGCCGCGCGAATGATGCCGGTATAATAGATGAGGCTGCGCAAGCTGGTTGCGTTTTGGAGCAATCCCCCGCCGCCCGAGAGCACCACGTCCGCGCGCTCGATCGAGGCGCGCACCGCCTTGGAATCCCAGCGCGGCGTCGCGTCGACGCGCAATTCGTGCGCCGTCATCTCGGGCTTGGCGCTCAAGACGTCGATCTCGGCATACGGATGGCGCGTGCGCAGCTGCGCGACGATGACCGCGAGCAGCGCTTCGTCGCCGAGGTTTCCAAACCCATAGTATCCGCTCAGTAACAGCCGCACGAGCTTAGCGGCGGGATGCAAACGCGCGATAGATGAGGATGGCGACGATGCCGATGACCGCGCCGATCACCAATCCATACAAAACGCGGAGGACCGAGACCAGCAGTTCGGTGTGCAGATGTGAGAACGTATCGATAACGTCGCCCAGGCCGATGCCGATGGCGAGTGCGAGCAAAACGCCGAGCCAGCGCCGGTGCGGAATGCGCAGCGCGGGCATCAGCATGAGCGCCGGAAACCCGATCAGGAATTCCTTGAAGCGCGGCCGCACCGTCAGCAGCGACGTTAGGTGATGCCGCAGCGCCAGCTCAAATGCCGATGGCGAGATATCGCTTTGGTTGCCGCTGCGCAGCAGCACGAGCGCGCCGGCTCCCAGCACGACCGCGGCAGCCGCGAGCTGATAGATGCGGATCGGCTCCAATAGCGTTTCGCGCCCGTCGCGCCGCTGCGGATCGAATTTGTCGGTGAAGAGATAGAGCGCCAGCGCGATCAGCGGCGGCAACGCGAGCAACAGCTTCACGCCGCGGAACGGTTCGACTTCTTCCATGATCAGCGGCGAGCTCATCACGCCGATCACGACGAGCGCGCCCAGCAGCGTGATGCCCGTTGCGACCAGCGTCCACGCCACGCTGCGGCGGATCTGGCGTCCCACCGCGGCAGCGGGCGCTTGCAAAAACGCGCGGCTCAAAACCGAGAATCCAGCGGTCGCGAAGAGCAGGCCGCCGCTCAGCGCGATGATCGAACGCGCGAGCAGGTCGTGATGTGAAACGATACCGCCGAGATACAGCAACACCGTGGCGCTATACGCCAGGATGGCCCAGAGCGGTCGATACCAGCCGTAAAATCCGAGCAGCAGTAAGAAAATCGACGGCACGGCGAGCGCGGCCAGTCCGACCAAGATGCGGCTATTCCCGCGATACAGCGGAATCGGGGCCGCGCGACCCGGCCTGAAGCCGCGCGCGGCGAGATCGCTTGCAATCTCGCGAACCATTTCGACGTTGGTTTTTTCGATCGAGAGACCGTTGTATTGATGAGCGAACGGCCGCAAATACACGACGCGCACGTTGCGTTCGCGCACGCCGAGTTCGTAACGCGCGACGATTTCAGGCAGCGCGAGTTTGTCGAGTTCGACTTTGTTGATCGCCTCGACCCGCACGGTACGGCCCGGGATGAGCGACGCGAGTTCGCTGCTCCCCTTCTGCACTTGGCTGGAGTCGTAGGTTTCGATCTCGCCGAAATTGAGCGCGCGGTACGGTTTCTCCGAAAAGAGTTGCGCCATGTCTTTGACATGGTCGGGGAACCCCATCACTTGATTGCGCAGTCCGAAGAAGACGACCGTCGCCAAGCGGCTGCCGGCGCCGGTGTAGGCAAACTCGCGCTGAATCTGCGGCAAACTAAACCGCTCGTCGTTTTGAAAACGCGGATCGACCAGCAGATGTAAGTGGCGCGCGAGCGCGACCTGATCCGACGGAATGCCGAGCCCGGACGTGTTGAAGTAGTCGATCTGCGAACGCAGCGCGATGACGTAGGGTTTGACGGCGTGCAAGACGCGGATGCTTTTCGCTTCGAAATGCAGCGGCAGCTGCAGCCGGTACCGCAGGTACGTCGGCGTGTCGAAAACGAGCAGGTAGACTTCATCGGCGCGGACCGCCCCGGCGCGCACCAGCGCCAGCAGCGTCGGGTCCGCGATTCCGCCCACATGGGCCTGGGCCGCGAGAGCCGGCCCCGGAAGCGCGATGGCGTTATTGGAACTGACGACATTCGATCCGAGCTCTTCGGTTAGGGCGAGCGAGGTCAAGCCCGCGCGGCGCATCTCGACCAAGAAATCCGCCGGATTGTAATTGTACGAGCGCGCCAGCGACAGAAAGTCGTTGTAATCCATCGTCAGCTCGACGCGGCGCGTCGCCGACTCGACGCGGGCGCGTTCGAACGCCACGACCGCGCAAGCGAGCAGAGCAATCAAAAGGATCAAGGCCGCAAAGCGCGTCCGCGGATCGAGCCGGTTCACGATTGCGCGCATTCGCTTCAAAAAACAGGAAGGCCCGCCAGAAGCGAGCCCTCACTGTCGTCGCGTATGCGGTTGCCCGCATACCGGGTGTGGGCGACGCTTTTACATTCTGCACCGGCGGGGCCCACTAGCCCGCCCGGGAGAGCATTCACGATTCCGCGCGGGCGGTATCCTCCCTGCCGTCGTCCACAGATTTTTTTTCGGGCGAATACCCCCAGCGCGGCGGCCGTCTTTCCAGGAACGCCGCCATCCCTTCCTGAGCGTCGGCTGCCAACGCGTTCATGGTCATGACTTCCTTGGCGTAACCGTACGCGTCGTGCTGGTCCAAGCCGTACTGCGCGTAGAAGGCTGTCTTGCCGAGAGCGATCACCGCGCGGCTCGACTCGCAAATCTTTGCTGCCAGCGCCATCGTCTCGGCGCGCAGGCCGTCCGCGGGCACAGCGCGGTTCACCAGCCCCCACTCCGCAGCCGTCGCCGCGTCGATGAAGTCGCCCGTCAGCAGCATCTCCATCGCTCGCTTGCGTCCGATCGCGCGGGTCAGCGCCACCATCGGCGTCGTGCAGAACAGTCCGATGCGCACGCCCGGCGTCGCGAACTTTGCATCCGTGGACGCGACCGCCAGGTCGCACGACGCGACCAACTGGCAGCCGGCGGCCGTCGCGATCGTCGCCACCTCGGCAATCACCGGCTGCGGAATGCGCTGAATCGCTTCCATCAGCTCGACGCAGGCGTCGAATATTTCGCGGTACGCCGCCACGTCGCGTTCGCGGAGCTCGCGCAGATCGTGTCCGGCGCTAAATGCCGGGCCGTCGCCGGCCAAGATGACCGCGCCGACATCGCTGTTTTCGCCAATCGCCGAAAACGCGCGCAGCAACTCGCGCATCACCTCGAGCGAAAGCGCGTTGCGCTTCTCGGGGCGGCGCATCGTCACGGTCGCGATTCCATCCGCGATCTCGGTCGTTACCAACGCTTTTGCTTGCAGCATAAAATCATTTGGGCGATGACGGGCTCGAACCGCCGACATCCTCCTTGTAAGGGAGGCGCTCTACCAGCTGAGCTAATCGCCCGTGGCCCAGTCCTGACTGACTTTTTCGTTTAGCATCGTTTAATCCCGTCGCGCCGGTGCATCACGGATAGGTGCCTCGACGAGAGTGTCACCGGCAGGGGAGGCCAGCTGCCGCTCAAGATCGGTGAACGCATCCACAATCTCTGTGGCCTGAAAGACCTGCCCTCGTTGGCGCCCAACCGCCATGGGCGCGATGATAGCCGGTCTTGCGCTGGAGTCCAAAAGGACTGCCCGAACTTAGCCATATGCTAATTATGACTTTATCATAAAAGCCGGCCCTAAACGCCAGCGCGCGACGCGGTTCTCTAGTTAGTCGCGGCTATTTTTTTGGTGAGGATCGCGATGGCGGCTTGCAGCTGCGCGTCGTTGGTCGCATCGCCGAAGCGCGCACCCTGGTTTTCGGTCACCGCAAAGTCCGGCACGATGCCCTTGAGGTTGATGTCGCGATTTTTCGGCGTAAGGTAGTGCGCGATCGTGATTTTGATCGCGGCGCCGTCGGGCAGCTGCGTCAGCTGCTGCATGACGCCCTTGCCGAAGGTTTTCTCGCCGACCAGTACGCCGACGCCGTCGTCTTGCAATGCACCGGCGGTAATTTCGGAGGCCGACGCGGTGTAACGGTTAACGAGAATCGTCATCGGTTTGAGCGGCACTGCTATTTGGGGTGCCTGATAGGTGTAGACGCGCGAGCCGCGTTCTTCGACGGTGAGCAGCCGATCGTTATTGATGAACTTCGAGCTGATGTCGATTGCCGAGTCCACGTAGCCGCCGCCGTTGTTGCGCAAATCGAGCACGTAGCCGCGCACGCCTTGGTCGTTCAAACGGTTAAGCGCCATTCCGAACTGTTCGGGAGTGTCGCGGCCGAACGTCAACAGCGCGATGTAGCCGATGTGATCGGCCAGCATTTTGTAGATGACGGTCGGCGGCTGCACGTCGCTGCGCGTTACCGCTAGCGTTCCGAGCGAAGCGCCGTTGCGCTGCACTTGCAAGCGCACGACCGTACCCGAGGCGCCGCGCAGCAATTTGACGGCGTCTTCTTGTTTCACACCTTGCGTCGACGTGCCGTTGACGGTAAGGAAATCGTCGCCGGATTGGATGCCCGCGCGGTCGGCCGGCGTTCCCGGGACGACGTAAAACGCGCGGACATATTTCGTCGCCGGATCGGGCTCGATCAGAACGCCGATGCCGGAGATTTTCTCGGGGTCGAGCGCCTGGTTAAACTTTTGGTATTCGTCGGGCGTGAAGAACGCCGTATATTGGTCGCCCAGAGCTCCGGCCATGCCGCGAATGGCGGCGTAAGTGAGGGCCGTTTCAGGCTGGTGCGTCGCGTCCTGCGCGCGCACGATCTCGGCCGCGATTTGCGCCACGTTTTCGCCGGCGCCGTTTTTCGCGCGCATCGCGGGGAGGAACGGGTCGGCGCCGCCGCGCTGCAGCTCGGCGTTGAGCGCTTTGCGCGCGCCGTCGAGCATTGCCTGGACGTCGACCTTCGAATAGTAGGTCGTCGTCAGCAGCTCGTAACTCTGCAGCAGGTCGCCCGAGGCGAGGCCCTGCGGAGCCGCCCATAGGCCGCCCGGTACTGCGAAAAGGAGGGCTGCGACAAAGGCCGCGCGCCTCATGAGGCCGTGTTTCATGCACCCATAACGTTCGCCGTGCTCCGGGCGTTTGCATAGCAAGCGGCCGTACGCGTTAGAGTAACGTTAGCGTAAACTCGCGATGGCTTCCATGGCCTGCCGCTCGATTGAGGACAGGTAATGCCCGACCGTTTCGCGGGCCGGCCCGTCGAAGGCGACGCGACCGTTTTCCAGCCAGATCGCGCGGTCGCACGCTTGGCGGATGAACTCGAGTTCGTGCGAGACGACGATGACCGTCACGTGCTCGTGCCAAAACTGATCGAGCCGCCGCCGGCACTTCTGTTTGAAGTGCTCGTCGCCGATGGAGAGCACTTCGTCGAGAATCAGGATGTCGGGTTGCATGTCGGTAGCGATCGCGAACCCCAGCCGCGCGGCCATGCCGGATGAGAGCACCTTCACCGGCACCGAAGCGTAATTTTGAAGCTCCGCGAACTGCAGAACGCTCGGCACCTTTTCGATCATCGCCTTGCGCGATGAGCCGAGCAGCACGCCGTAAAGCAATATGTTCTCGACCACGGGCAGCTCGGGATCGAAACCCGCACCGAGTTCCAGAAGCGGAACGATGTTGCCGGTGGTGCTTACCTCGCCACTCGTCGGATAGAGAATGCCGCAGATTGTCTTGAGCAGCGTCGACTTACCCGNNGCCGTTGGGGCCGATCAAGCCGACCTTTTCACCGCGCGCGATCTCGATGTCGACATCCGAAAGCACCGCTTTCCGCGTCTGTTTTTGATGGCGCCCCTCCAGAATCGAAAAAATCTGGTTCTTGAGATCGTAGGCGTATTCGTCGCGCATCAAGCGCTCGAGCGAGACTCCCTTCAATGAGACGGCGGGATCTGGCATTAGACGAAGTCCATGAACTTGCGGCGGTTTGCCGCGAACACCAGCCAACCCAAAGCCAGCACGACGACCGCCTCGAGCGCCGCAATGCCCATCAGCCGGAGGTCGGGCATAGCGCGCTCGAGCGCGATTTGCCGCAAACTCTCGATGATCGGATAGAGCGGATTGATCCATAAAAACGCGCGAACTTTTTCCGGAACGATCGCTACGGGATAAAAAATCGGTACGGTTAGCCACAGCAAGAACGTCACGAGTTCGTAGAGATACGGGATGTCGCGGAAAAAGACGTACAGCGAGCTCACGAAAAATGCGACGCCCGTGCTTAAGACGATCAGCGCCACGATCGGCAGCGGCAGCAGCAGCACGTGATAGGGGTTGCGCGAAATCAGGACGGTAATGATCGCGAGCGCGGGCAAGATTCCCACGAGCAATTGAAATGATTGTGCGGCGACCATCGAAAGCGGAAAGATTGCGGGCGGAAGCTTTATTTTGTTGAGCAGCAGGCCGCCGGAAACGAGTGCGGGCAACGCCTGCGTCGTCGCAGCTGAAAAGAAATTGACCGCGACCAACCCGATGAAAACCGCGAGCGCGTAGCGTAGCGCCGAACCCTGATAATAGCGCTCAAACGTCGCGCTGAAAATCGCCGAGTAGACGGCGGTCATGATGATCGGATTGAGCAGCGACCAGTAGATGCCGAGCACCGAACCGCGGTAACGCACCTTCAAATTGCGCAGCGTCAAGATGTGGACGAGCTCGTAAAACCGCGTTCCGACAGTTCGGGAAGGGTTTCCGGTCATAAAAGCGGATTCTCTGCGCTATGACTTTATTCCGCGCTTGCATCTTACTTTCGATCGCGGCGCTTGCCGCGTGCGCCGGGACGAACGCAACCGCGCCTGCGCCCGGCGCGACCAAGAGCGGACCGCTGACCGGCAAGATTGCCGACATCGTTGACGACACGAACGACCTCGCCTTGGGCAAAGGCTGGTATCTCTACGAAACGTTCGCCGGGCAAACGTTTCGCTGGGTCAACAACAACGCACAAATCATCGTGAGAAATCCGCGCACGAACGTCAAGGACGTGGCGCTGGAACTCGAAGCCGGGCCGAGCTTGGGGACAAAAAAATTCACGCTGCAGATCGTGGAAAACGGAAAGACGGTCGCGTCCATTCCGGTTGCCGGTCATCAGTGGGTGCTCGCGCAAGTTCCGGTGCGTCCCGGAGCGCCGTCGACGTTCATGCTGCATGTGAACGGCGGCGGCAAACAGACGTCGGATCCTCGGATTCTCAATTTCCGCGTCTTCACCGTCGCCGATGCCGACATCGTCGATCCCGGCAGCGGCATCACGCTGGGCGGTAACTGGGACATCGTCGAACGCTACGCGGGTCAAACGTTCCGCTGGGTAGACAACGACGCCGCGTTTAGCGTGACGTCGAACGGATCGAAAACGCAAAAGATCCATATCGTCACTCTGCCGGGACCGGGAATGGGCGGACATCAGCTCGCGATCGCCGTGCGCAATGCTTCGGGAGCAACAGTCGCCACCATCAATCCCGACAAAAAAGGCAACGCGACATTTTCCGTTCCTGTGAAATCGGGAGCGAACGCCTTCACTCTGCACGTCACGGGCGGCGGGAAAAAGGCCGCCAGCGATCCGCGCATCCTTGACTTCAGAGTCTTTTCGCTAACCCCCGGGTAGCTGATAGCGCTCGCTGTACCCGACCTTCTCTAACAGATAGCAGAGGCGCCGGCGATCGGCGCCCTCCGGAGTGAAATAGCGGCGCGTTTCGATCGTAAACGTCANNGCGGCATCCCAAAGATCTTCCGGAACCGGAATGCTGAGCGTAAACGTACCGGCGCCGAAGCTCTCGCGCGCAAAAATCCGCCGTCCGCTGCGCACGACAATCGACTGGCGCTCGACGGGCGCCGGCGGAAGCGTAACGATCAGATCGATGTAGCGCCCGTCGCTCGGCGGAAGCATGAGGTGCACGCGTGTCGATGCCCAGCCGTCGGAATAGAGTCCCTGTGAGTGCGTCGCGGCTTGTCCGATCCAGTAGTGGGATACGCGCAGCACGCCGCGCTGGAGCTTCCGCGCCAGCCTTGGCCACCATCCGAAGAGCGTACCGAGGCGGCGGCAAACGATCTTTTCGTACGTGTCCAAACCGTAGATAAAATAGGCCGGCGGAAAACGACAGGAACTCTGCGCGCGCAAGATGCGCGCGATCTCCCGGAAACGCTGCGCGCCGCCCGCGGACGTTTTCGCCTCGGGATACTCGCGCAGACAGCCCATGAATTGAGGGATGTATCCCATGACGTAACGTTTGCCCGTGCGCATCAGGATCTCCCAATCCAGCCCATAGTGCAGATCGAGATCGAAAAATCCGATCGTGTCGAAGACCGAGCGCCGCCAAAAGACGGTTTGTTGCAAGATGTAATCCGAGACGTTCACAAGTTTCCAAAGGTTGTACTCTTCGGTCACTTCAAAACGCGCGATCACGTTGCCCAAGGCATCGATACGGTATCCTTCACCGAAGACGGCGCCGAACTCCGGGTTCTGTTGCAGCGCCGCCACCGCGGCGCCGACAGCTCCAGGCAAGAACAGATCATCCGAGTTGAGATAGGCGACGATCGAACCGCTCGCCATTTGAAACCCCTTGTTGATCGCATCACCCTGGCCGCGATCTCTTTCCGAGATAAATTTCAGCCGGTCGGTATAGGGCGCGACGACGGCGCTCGTCCCGTCGGTCGAACCACCATCCATGATAATGTATTCGATGTTCGGGTAGTCCTGCGAAAGGACGCTCTCGATCGTCGCTTTGATAAATCGCGCCTGGTTGAACGACGGCGTGACGACCGTTACGAGCGGGAGCGCTTCGTTTTCCATTAGCGGCGCTGAAACAATCTTTTGCCGATGCTGCGGTGGGCGAGCCAATCACGGAAGAATGTTCCGGCGCGGCCGACATTGATCCAGCTTCCCAGCAACAAAGCCAAAGCCGCCGCCCCAAACGTGTTGCGCGGCTCGGCAAAAAATTGATCGTTCCGGTCGATGAGGCAGCTCGCGTAGCCTTGCACCCATTCGTAGGGCACGTAACCATAGTGCGATTTCAACATCGAGAAAACTTCGCGATAAAACGCCGCGCGGTCGGAAACCGATTTGCTTCCCGCATGCACGCGGGACTTCGCGAGAAACGGCTCAATGCGCACGAACGGACCGAACGCCGCGAGGCGGAGCCAGAGATCGTAGTCGAGCACGTAATGCAGCGCCGGATTCATTGCGCCCGCGCCTTCGAACGCTTCGCGGCGCACGAACGCGGCCGGCTGGCAAATAAAGCACCCGCGCGAGAGAGCGGCGCGATCGAAGTCCCGCGTCGGATAAGGGGCCACGATCGCGCCGTCCGCGGCCACGTGGTAAGCGTTGCCGTAAACGACGGCGGCGCCGGGTTGCGATTGTAAAGCTCGCACCGCTTCCCTTACTGCGCCCGGCAAATAGACGTCATCGGCGTTCAAAAACGCGACAATCTCGCCAGCCGATCCCGAGAAGCCGCGATTGATCGCTTGAGCCTGGCCGAAGTCGGGCGCGGCATGAATCCGGGCGATGCGGTCGCGGTAACTATCGAGAATGGCGGGGGTCTCGTCGGTCGACCCTCCATCCATGATGATGTATTCGATGTTGGGGTAGTCTTGCGCCAGCACGCTTTCAATGCACTCCCGCAAAAAAGGCGCGGAATTAAACGACGGCGTGACGATGCTGACGAGCGGCTGCGACGGGTCGCTCAATGCTCGTCGGTTTTTTCGCGCAACAGCGACGTTACTTCGGAAAGCATGATTGCGCGCCGGTCGGCCTCAGCCGTGATCGCGCGCAGGCCTTCGTCGGTCTCCTTGAGTGCGACCAGCCGCTCCTCGGCGACAAGTTCGATCTGGGCAATGCGCCGGTCCCGCTCTTCCAGCGCCGCGTTTAACCGCTCGATCAGCACTTCGCGTTCGCGAGCTGCGGCTAAGACTTTATGCGCGTCTTTTTCGCGCTCGGTCAATGCGGCAGTGAGTTCAAAAATGATCTTCTCGCGCTCTTGCGCGGTAGCATGCATCTCCTGAAAATTTTTGGCGTCAGCTTCAAGTTCGGTCGCGCGCGCGTTTTGCTTTTCCAAAGCCGCGGAAAGCTCTTCGACCTTTTGCCTGCGCAGATCGGCAGCTTCTTGAAGCGACTTCGCACGAGCGTCGGTCTCGTCGAGCGCGGCGCGAAGTTCCGCGATAATCCGCTCGCGTTCTTGCGCGACCGCATAGACGTCGTGCATCGCGGCCACGGCTGCCTGGAGCTCCTGCAATTTTTGCAAGCGGACGTCCGCAGCTTCTTGCAGCAGGTTCGCGCGCCGGTTCGTTTCTTCAAGCGCCGCTGATAACTCGGCGATCACGCGTTCGCGCGCTTCGGCAGCCGCGAGCGTATCTTCGAAAGGTTCGGCTCGGTTGGCCAATTCCGCGAGACGCGTATTGCGCTCGGCAACCGCTTCCTGCAAGTTTTTGGCATGCCCATCGCGTTCAGCGAGCGCGGCTTTGAGCTCCGCGATCACCAGTTCGCGGGCCTCGGCAGCTTTACGAAAGACTTCGAAGGATTGAAGCGTCGCCGTGAGTTCCTGGATCTTTTGCTCGCGCAAGTCGGCGGCGTCTTGGAGCGCCTTGGTCCGGCGATCCCGGTCATCGAGCGCCGCGGTGAGCTCGTCAAGGGCCTTCCCTCGCTCTTGCGCGGCTTGCCGAACCGTGCGCAGCTCTTTCTCTTGCGCGACCATGTTCTTCAGGCGCGCGTCGCGCGCCGAGAGCGCGGCTCTGAGGTCGGCTACTTCCCGGGCGAGATCGGATTGCTCCACGCCTGCATCCTTCGGCGTCGACCCCCTAGGCGCTTACCGCAGAGAGCCGGCTCTTGTACCAAGTGATCGTCTCGACCAAGCCGTGCCGCAGCGGCGTCTCGGCGCGGAATCCGAAGTGTTGCTCGGCCCGCGTCGTGTCGAGCTTGCGCCGCGGCTGGCCGTTCGGCTTGCTCGTATCCCAGAATATCTTGCCCTTGTAGTCGCACAGCTCGGCGACCAACTCTGCAAGATCTTTGATCGACGTTTCGTCGCCGCTTCCCAAGTTAACCGGCGCTCCTCCATCGTATCGCTGGGCAGCTTTGACGATGCCTTTGGCTGCGTCCTCGACATACAAGAATTCGCGCGTCGGCGAGCCGTCCCCCCAGCAAACGATTTTGCTTGCATTGCGGACTTTCGCCTCAAGCATGTTGCGGATCATCGCGGGAATGACGTGCGACGAAGCCGGATCAAAATTATCTCGCGGACCGTAAATGTTTCCCGGCAGCAAGTAGATAGCGTTCATGCCGTACTGCTCGCGGTAGGCTTGACACTGAATGAGCAAAACTTTCTTCGCGATACCGTACGGAGCATTAGTCACTTCGGGGTACCCGTCCCAGAGCGACTCCTCGCGGAACGGAATCGGCGCGAGATTCGGATACGAGCACACCGTTCCGATCACGACGGTTTTTTCGACGGCCGCGCGGCGGGCATATTCCAGAAGCTGAATTCCCATGACGGCGTTGGCGTAGAAAAACGAACCGGGATGTTCTTGATTGGCGCCGATGCCGCCGACGACGGCGGCCAGATGGAATAAGACTTCCGGCCGCGCGTCTTCGAAGAGACGTTTAACGTCGGATTCCTTAGTAAGGTCGTAGTCGCTATGCTCGACGACGAAGACATTGGCGCAACCTGCGTTGCGCAGCGATTGCATTAAAAAGGAGCCTAAGAATCCGGCCCCACCCGTGACGCAGATACGCTTTGATGTCAGGTCGATTGCGGGCTTACCGTTGACCAATTCGACCGCCTCTTGAGAAACGCGGTTTCCGGTATTCTACCATCCGGTCGCTTCCTTATCAAATATCGGCATCTCGTCGGTGCGGTTCAGTAGACTCCGGTACGCGCCTTCAACGGTCTCCCACCGGCAAGCGTTATTAATGAAATCCATACCCTGGCTTCCCAGTCTCTTACGAACCTCGTCATCCAACACCGTGAGCGCCGCTTCGAACTCTTCGTAATTCGAATACCACAAGCCGCCTCCCGACCGTTTGCATTGTCCCACGAGTGCCGCGGCATGAGCGTTCACGAGAACGGCTTTCCCCACCGACCAGGCTTCCAACACGGCAAGCGACAGGCTCTCGAACGCCGAGGGCATAGCAAGCAAGTCGCAGGCTGCCAGCGCGTCCCATTTTGTCTTCTCGTCAACTGGGCCGAGCACTATCACATCGGGATGCTCCTTCAAGGGGAGGTGCAGCTCGCCGATCAGCACGAGCTTCGCCGGTGCCGCGTGGGCGGCGCGAAACCGTACGAAATCCTCAATCAGTACGCCGCATCCCTTGGACGCATCGACGCGGCCGAGATAGAGCATGAACGGCTCGGTAATGTTGAACTGCGCTCGAAACGATTCGGCGTGAGCGTAGGCCGGGGGCTGCATGCCCGCGCCGATGATCGGGCCGTCCACTTCGGAGCGCGAAAATCGCGCGCGCACGAAATCGTGTTCTTCCGGCGTATTGAAAATGATGCATTGCGGACGTTTGAAAAATTCGTCCCACATGCACATCCGCAGCGGCCATTCGTCGTGCGCGAATGGGATCAAGAACGCCTTCTCTTCAACCAGTGGCAAGAGCCCGTACGTGGTCGCGTAGAGATAAGAGAAAAAAAAGAACGCATCGTAACGAAACCGGTGCGCGGCGACGTACCGTTCCAACTCGCGCGAAACCGGACCTTGGGCGCGCATCCACTCTTCTTGCAGCGAGATGCTGGCTCGCTCCACATCGAAACTGATGCGCTCGGATAGTCCGTTGAAATGCTGGACGTCGCGCGGCCGGTCGACCGGAAAGCGCTGTACGTGGACGCCTTCTTCGTAGACATGACCCGGCTCGTAATCGTTTTTCCACGTCATATAGTCGCGAGCGCATGTCGTCAGGACGTCGATGTCCCAGAACGTTCCCAAGCGCCGCGCGAGTTCAAGGCAATACACTTCAGCGCCGCCGAAAATCTCAGCACCGCAGCGCGGAACGACGAAAGCGACTTTGGGTTTCGGCAACTACCCGTGCGCCGCAGCCGCCGGCTCGGCCGAGATACCGAGCGCTTCACGGTAGCGCCGGAGCACGCTTTTCGGAGTTCCGAATTCAAGGTAATGCATTCTTCCGAGCTCACCGAGATCGCGAAGTTGCTGCGGGTTCGCGCGATCGATGGCCGAGAGCGCCGCGATCCACTCTGCCGGTGAAGATGCCGCCCAGCCGCCGCCGCACTCGCTTACCGCCTCAGCGGTCGGCGCGCATTGCGCGTTGACAGCAACGGGCTTGCCGTAACTCCATGCTTCCATCACCGAACGCGAGAAGCTCTCGTTGATGCTGGGCTGCAGCAGCGCCGCGCACGATTGGAATAGCGCGGCTTTGCGGCGCTCACCGATCCGCCCCAGCACGTGCAGCCCCCCGCCGGACTCGAGCCCTTCGCGCTCGCCGTCGCCGGCAAGCACGAGCTGCAGCCGCGATACCGGACGGTAGCGCCGGTAGTCGCGGAACGCTTTCACAATCGAGCTCACGTTCTTGGATTCGCATATGCGGCCGAGATAAAAAACGAAGCGCTCCCGTGGAACCGCCCGCTCGCCATCGATAATTTCGGTCTCCGGCGCGGGGACCCAATGCCCGACGATGGTGCTCTTTGTTGCTATTTTGGGCCCATAAAGCCGGCGCGCCAAATCGAATTCCGCTCTACTATTAAAGAGCAGTCCTCGCGCACCGTGAAAGAGGCGCGCAACTTGTGGGAGATACGCGTACGCCTCGTCATGCAAGCACGGCTGCAGAAACGAACGGGCACCAACGATTTCCTGACCTGCAAGCACGGGCCCGTAGAGATACGGCGTGAAAAGAATCGCGCTGTAACTGCGACCCCAATCGGACAGATACTTCAAGAGCCCGGGCGATTGAATGTTTTCGCGGCAAAACGCGCCGGCTACCCGCGCGGGGATGCAGCTCGGATGAGCCTTGAGAAAGTCGAGCGGTTGACTCAGCAGAAAACGGTTGGCCTGCTCGAACGCATCGGCATCGCGCTTCCTCACGGCAAAGCGGCGCACGGTGAAATTCTCTAAACTCGATGCGCCTTGCGCATAGTAGTTCGCGGACCAATCGTCCTGGAACGATCTCGCGCACGTCGTCAAGACGTCCACACGTTGATTCGAAGCGAAGAGCTCGCGCACGAGCTGCGACGAAAGCAGCGCGGCGCCGTTGGTCTGATCGTCACCGAACCACGGGGTAACGAGTGCGATCGATTCGCTAGCGAACGGCACGGCGTTCCGCTTCTTCCAGACGCGCTTCCAGATTACGGACTTCACCTTGCAGGCTCGCGATAAGCCCGTGCATCTCTTTGGTTGTTTGCAAGTGTTCGCGCACCGCCTCAGTGAGCGCAAAATTCACATGTCGCTGGTCGTTGAACAGAAAGGCAAAGAGTTTGAGCAGCATTCGCCGCAAACCGCCGCTGACAGTAAACGGAAAGCGCATGAGCTTGCGCGGCCACACGGTGCGAACTTGCGCCATCTTGCGCGCGGTATAGAGTAAAGCCTCGATGCCGGCGGCATCGAGCTCCGAGGCATACACGTACGTGCGATCCGCCGCGGGCGCGCTTTCGGCGCGCTCATCACGCCGAATGCGATCGTGCACCCGTGCCATCAGATCGTTGACGTCGATATTCGGGTTATCGTGCACGGTGTTCACGAATTTCTCCTAAGCGAGGTCGAAGTCTTCTCCCACCGAAGCACGCAGGCATGCAATTCGGCCCAGTCATCCCGGCCGATGTGACCGCACCTCATATCGGTCTCGCCGGCGTCGCGGTTTACTCCGCAGTCTTTGCGATCGTCGCAATCGCAACGTCGCGCAGGCCGATCTCCGCTGTCGTCGCGCTGCTCTTCCTCGATCCGTTCGCTTACTATCAGTCGATCGGCGTTACCACGCTGACGCTTTCGAAGATCGCGTTAGCCGCAGCCATCGCCGGTTTGGTGTACCGCAAAGTTCCGTTGCACGCGCTGAAGGCCGCGCCGGTCGCGCGGTTGCTGCTCGCCGTACTGCTGATCGCGGTCGCGACCGCGCTCTCGGCTTTGCACGCGGCATTTATCACTCCGGTCGTACGCGAAACGCTGAAGTGGACGGAGTATGCGATTATCTTGGCGGTCTGCGCGACTGCTTTTTATGAAGATCCCGACGAAGTGGTGATCCGCTGGGGCGTGCTCGTGGTTACGGCGATCGTCGTCGCGCTTTCCATCCCGGAGCTGTATCTGGGCGCGCATTCGGGACTCATCATCGCGCATACGGAGGTGCCGCGCATCGCGGGTCCGCTCGAAGGCCCGAATCAGCTCGCCGCTTATCTCGGTCTGATGCTCCCGGTAATGTTGGCGTACACGCTCATGAAAGGACGGCGATGGCCGGAGATTTTCGTGATCGCGAGCGGCATCGTTGCTACCTGCATGTCATTTTCACGCGGCGGGCTCGTTGCGCTCGCGCTGGCGCTGCTGCTTACCGCTTTTATGTGTGCGCGCTCTTCTGCCGCGCGAATGGTGTTGGGCACCGCCGCGTTGGCTGTTATCGCCGGCGCCGGAATCGCTTGGCGCTTGGTGGCGGGCGGGATCGGCCTGGTGACGTCGGCGCCGCATCATCGCATCGAGATCCACGGCGGGCTAGGAACGCGCCGCGATCTGTGGCGAGCCGCGATAGAGCTATGGCGCGCACATCCCATCTGGGGCATCGGCGCGGGCAACTACGAACTCGAGGTTGGAAAGCTCCTCCGCGCACCGATCAAGACGCACGCCAACAGCCTCTACCTTCAAAGCCTAGTGGAAGGCGGCGCCCCGCTGCTGGCCGCCACGCTTTTCCTTGTATATACTTCAGTCGCCACGTTCGTCCGGCGCGCGCAGACGCCGCTGGCCGTAGCAGCCCTCGCGGCAAGTGCGGCGCTCTCCGTTCATTTTATTTTGGATTTATTAGTCTTTTATCCCAAGATGGGCGGCCAATGGATGATTCTCTTGGGACTTGCCGCCGCCGATCTCGCCCGGCCGAACGGCGGTGAGGTTGCCGCTGAAAATAATTTCGAGGCTGCGGGGACCCGCGTTAAACACTAGATCGATAACGGAAAGACCAGGGAGAAACTCGCCGTGGAGTTGGGGATACACCGGATGGTGATACTCTTGAAACACGACCTCCACACCGGCGCCGCGAAAGGCAGCGACGTCAGCATAGTCTCGACCGTGCGATCCGAAGATAAACGTCGCGGCGCCGAGCTTGCGGCACATATCGAGCACGAACTCGGATCCTTTGCCGGTCAAATGATAGTCGCTGGAAGCGACCATCTTAACGGGGATAGCGAGAATGCGTAGGAAGAACCGCAACAAATCGTTGTTGAGGTCGCAAAGAAAAGCCCTTTTCTTGAGCAACAACGATTCCAATTCGATCGCATACTGATTGAAATACGGCGACTTTCCGTAGGATTGCCGGATCGCGGCCACGTGTTTTCGCTGCCACGACGTGTCGGCAATTCGCAGGTCGCGGATGCGGCGCTGCGGACCAAGCACGTGCACCGGAACGGTGAGCCACAGGGGTCCATCCGCGGTTTTTATGCGGTTGCGATTGATGAAATCGTACCTGCTGTACGCCGCTGCGTCGACGACGCACAGCGTGTCGCTGAGAGCTGCCTTATGAAAGAAGCCCAACCACGGAAGATAGGCCGGCTGATGCGCTGTCAGAATCAGATGAAGTCTTCTTGCTTTCTGAGATCGGCGGCGGTTAAGAAACGATCGTTTGTCTCAGAACTGTACTCGAAGGGCTCTTTCACCGGCACACCGCGCTCGCCGGCGGCGTCGGTTGAATAATCGCTCGCTCCGACCACCGGCGGAACGACATAGTATCCGGTAAACGCAAGGGCGCGGGCCGACTCTTGCGCGCTCAGCAGAATCTCGTGAAGGCGTTCTCCAGGCCGGATACCGACGATCTTTACCTTTAGCGACGGGCCCGCGGCCTTTGCGATGTCGACCGTGCGCACCGACGGCACGCGCGGTACAAATATCTCGCCGCCTTTCATCCTTTCAAGGCACGCCAGCACAAATTCGACTGCTTGCGTCAAGGTTAACCAAAATCGTGTCATGCGCGCGTCCGTAACCGGCAGTTCGGCCGCTCCTTCGGCGGCTAGCCGCCGAAAATAAGGGACGACCGATCCGCGCGAGGAAAAATTTCCCAGGCGCGCCACAGAAAATCCGGCCGAGACGAAGATTTTGTCGGCGACAAACTTCGTCGCTCCGTAAATATTGACAGGATGGACGGCTTTATCGGTCGATATTTCGATCACGCGCTGTATTCGGCACGCCGCCGCAGCCGTTACGACGTTCGCCGACCCGTTGATATTGGTCTTGATCGCTTCCTGCGGATTTTGCTCGGCGGCTTCGACCTGCTTTAACGCAGCCGCATGGACGATGACGCTCATCCCCTCGAACGCCCGTCGAACCGTTTCGTAATCGCGGACGTCTCCAAGAACATACTCCATGGGCGCCCCGCTGAATCTCGCGCGCATTTCATATTGTTTTTGCTCGTCCCGCGAGAAAACGACCAAGCGCGCCGGTTTGTATCGCGCTAGGACGCTCCGGACAAAGCCCTGACCGAACGAGCCTGTGCCGCCCGTGATCAGCACCGCCTTGCCCGTCAGCATCCGGAACGATCGATGTTATGCGAGAGCATAAAGGCTTCGGCGAAGGGCAAGCCGGCCGTCGCGCCTCGCCAGCCGGCAAGATAGCGGATCGCCTCTTCGGAGCGCGGATGCGGGAACGCACGAAGCTCCAGCTCGTACTCTTGTAAAGCTTGCATCTTTCGATCGAACGTTGCGGTCACGTCGATAAACCAATTCGGCTGAAAAGCGCTTTTGGGCGCCCATTCGGTGCTGGACGCCACCTCAAAAAACAACAGTCTTTGCACCGAGGTTTGCGGGACAGGTCTGCAAGCGGCAATCGTGCATTCCCCGGCGACGACGTGGTCGGCGTTCACGTCGCCCCAAAAATGCGCGTAAACAACGGCGGGCGCATTTTTCTCGAGGTGTGACTCGATGAGCTGAGTGACGTCCAATCGATCCAGCGAATCCATTCGCTGGCCGGGATAATCGTGGAGGGTCACGCTCCGCACGCCCAAAAGTTCATTCGCTTGGCGGGCGGCTGCGCGCAGTTCCTCCGCATCGGCGCGGGTCGCCCCGCGCCGGCCCACGGCGCCTTCAGCCAGAATCAAGACGTGCACGTCGTCGCCGGCGGAGACGTGGCGCGCGATCGTGCCGCCGCAACCGAGAACTTCATCGTCCGGGTGCGCGGCCACGACCATCACGCTAGCCACCGGCGGTTCCCGGCGCGACCTTCGGCGGCCAAATCAGCGGTACGATCTCGATCGTACGCGTTTCGCGCCGCACTGCCTCCAGGATGCGATCGTCCTGTAGCATATCGGTGCAAAAACCGTAGACGCCGGCTTCCCGCGGCGCAGTTACCTTTAGCAAAGCGTCGTGCTGGTGGCCGGGCATAATCCGAGCTGGAAACGGCGTGCGGACGGCGGGCGCGAGGTTGGCGCCGCCGCCCGTCCACGAATACGCAAGCGCGAGACTTCCCCAGCGGATGAACTCGCTTTGCGGCAGCAGAGGCTGGTCCGTTTTGTTGATGATGCGGATCGTCACCCAATACGTTTGCGCTGCAGTCATCCTGCCGGGGCAATCGAGGAAGCGAACGTGCACGCCCGCTTCGATTCCGCTTTCCGACAAGGGCTCCATGATCGCGGGGGCAAATGCATCGTCCGCGCGCCGGGTTTCGAAATAGTAATCTTCATAAAGATAGAATCGCGCCTGGTTGAACTGCGTCACTTCTTCATCGTGCGCCTCATCGTACGACCTGATCTTTGCTTCCCGGGTGGCGCGATTGTGCCAAACAAAATCCATCGCATCGACGTACAAACCTGCCAAATAAGCCGGCTCTCCCGCGATCGCGAGCTGCTGATGCAGGGTCGTCGGAATCGATGCGATCGACTCGATGTTTCGATAGAGTTGAACGCTCGAGTGACCGATCCATGGTGCGATTGAAAGGTAGGAGCCGCTTTCGTTTACGAAAAACCGTGACGGAATCCAGTAATGCGTAGTAGGGCGGGACCGCATTAACCCTTCGAGTATCTCTCGCGACCACCGGGAACTCAGCCTATCGTCGTCGTCGAGCGCGAAGATCCAGTCGCCGGTGCACTTTCTGAAGCTCTGCCGGCGCATCTCCGCCCACATGGGATCGTGGGCAAAATGATAGACGTTCTGCGTAAATTGCCGCGCAGCGTCGAACGTATCGTCAGTCGTGGAATAGTCGACCGCTACGACGATCTCGTCGGCCAAGTTCCGCAAGCTTTCCAAAAGGTGAACGAAAGTTCCGGGCGGGTTCCTTGTGGAGCCGTTGCGCGTGGCGACGTAAATCGACAGCTTCACGCTCGGAGTGGTTGTCTAGAATGAACCCGCCTCCTGTTGGAGGAAGCGGTAACGAAAGTGAATTTTCGGGCGATCGTTCGCGCTTACGATAGGTACCTCGAAAGGCGCGCCGGCGACGCCCGCCTTGTCGGTTGGCGCAGCGAAGCCTCACAACACCGTAAGTTTGCCGAGATCGCGGAGCTGTTCGCCGATGACGGAACAGCTTTTTCCGTTTATGACGTCGGCTGCGGCTTGGCAAATCTCTATGATTTCCTGAAGCAAAGATACCCGTTAGCGACGTACAAAGGGTGCGACATCCACCCGGGCATGACCGAACGAGCTCGCCTTCGGAATCCGAAGATCGACGTGGAGTGCCGGGACATCCTGCGGTCCCCGCCGCGCGCCAAGTATGATTACGTGGTGGCTTCGGGCACGTTCAACCTTCGCCTCAAAACCGGTAAAGACCGGTGGGAGGCATACGTCAAATCGATGCTGCGCGCATTCTATGGCTCCGCCAAGCGCGGGATCGCGGTCGGATTTCTTTCCTCGCTCGCCGAAAACAAAGAGCGCCGAGAATACTATCCGAGCGCCCCGGAGCTCTTGGACTTTGCGCAGCGCCGTTTATCGCCGTTTGCAGAGATACGGCATTCTGGGTCGCCGGGTCACTTTGCGCTCTTCGTTTATCGATTCGCACGGGTATTGACAGGCGTGCCGCCCGAATGATCTGCACATGATCGCCACTCGCACTCCGTTTCGCGTAACGTTCGGCGGCGGCGGCACCGACCTGCCGGCATTCTACAAAAAGCGCGGCGGCTACATCCTAGCGACGGGAATAAACAAGTATATGTATGTTACGCTCAACGTGCCGTGCGCCGACCGGCTGGTGCGGCTGCATTACACGCAAAGCGAAACGGTTTCGCATACCCGGCAGCTCAAACACGAACTCGCCCGCGAAGCGCTGCTGCGGCACGGCATTGAGGACGCAATCGAGATCTCGTCGCTCGCCGATTTACCGGCCGGAACCGGCTTGGGATCGTCGAGCTGCTATCTTGTTGGGCTCTTGTACGCCGTCCGCACTCACCTCTCGGTAGAGACGAGTCTTGCCGATCTGGCCGAAGAGGCGTGCGCGATCGAAATCGACACTCTGCGCAAGCCCATCGGCCGTCAGGACCCTTACATGGCCGCCTTCGGCGGCCTCACCGAACTTCGCATTTCCCGCGACGGCTCAGTTGCCGTGAGTCGCGTGGATCTTACTCCCGAGATGATCGCCGAGCTCATAGCCAAGACGCATCTCTACTATACGAACGTCCAGCGCCCGGCTGTCGAGATACTCGCAGAAGAAAGCGCCGCTTTGGAGAGAGGCAGTGGCGATGCGGAAAGTGCGCTAAGCGAAATGCTGGCGATCGGGTTGCAAATCGGCGCGGCGATCAAAGCCGGCGATTTCGACACGTTCGGGAAATTGTTGCACGAGCACTGGAATCGCAAGAAGCGTTTGTCCGCCAAAGTCGGACTTGAGGGAATTGACGACCTTTACGAACATGTGCGTAAGGAGTACGGTGTATTAGGGGGAAAAATCGCGGGCGCAGGAGGAGGAGGTTTTTTGATGCTGTACTGCGCGCACGACGGCACGCGGCTGACGGAGTACATGCATTCTAAAGGAATGGCGCGCTTAGAATATGCGGCCGAATTTGAGGGAAGCAGAGTCCTGATTAACGGCTGATGTCGCGTATAGCAATTACCGGGGCCGCCGGCTTCATCGGAAGCAATCTGGCCGACCGGCTCCTCACTGAAGGACACGCAGTAATTGGCATCGACAATCTCGCGTACGGTTTGCGCGATCAGGTGCCACCCAAAGTGCACTTTGTAGAGACGGATATTCGCAACCCTCGTCTCGCGGATACTCTGCGCGGGGTCGACACGATCTTCCACCTGGCCGCCAAAAACTGTATTCCGGATTGTGAAGGCGACCCGGCGGAAGCGGCTTCAGTTAATGTGCAGGGCACGGTAAACGTCTTCGAAGCCGCCCGGCGCGCGGGCGTGAAGAAGATTGTCTATGCCGAGACGTCGGCGCTTTACGAGGGCTGCCCATCCCTGCCGAGCCACGAGACGGACGTCGCGCCGAGAAGTTTTTACGCGATAAGCAAATTCGCGGGGGCGGCTTTTATAAAACGCTATCGGGAGCATTTCGGCATGCGTGTGACGGCCTTGCGATACTTCAACGTGTACGGCCCGCGCCAAGACTACCGCCGCACGATTCCGCCTGTTATGAGCGCCTTCATCATCGCGTTGCTTAACAACAAGAGGCCCATTATCTACGGATCGGGTTCAAAGCGTCGGGACTTTGTTTTCGTTGATGACGTGAACGAATTTCACGTCGCCTGCTTGACCGACCCGCGTACGGATGGACACACTTTTAATATTGGCAGCGGACGAAACTATTCGGTACTGGAGCTCTACGAAAAAATTGCACTTATGCTCGGCAAACGAATCCCCCCTGAACACCGCGGTGACGCCCCGGGCGACGAAGCGCAAGAAACCTTGGCGAATATCGATGCCGCGCGCTCCCTAGGCTGGTCTCCCAAGGTGTCGCTCGAAGACGGTCTCGACCGTTCGATTCGATTCATTAAGGAAAAGATCGTGAAGGAAAAGATCGTGCCCGACCCTGTATCACTTTATGGAAGCGGCGAAGACCCGAAAATCTAGTATTCGAGGATCGCTTGGAATCGAGGCTCCGCCACCTTCGATATGCAAAACGTACGTTTGCAATGGGGGTGCGGCTCTGAGCCGAAAAGTGGCGATCTGCCGTTGCGCGAGCGTTACCACGCCGAGCTCGCGTCCTGCGCTATCGAGCAGATGCAGCCGCCCTTCCCGTCCGCCTTCACCAGGGCCCGGCGCGACGTCGATCTGCAGGCGGGACCTCTCGTTCGTCCGGCTCAGTGCAACGATACGCGCATCGTTGTTCGCCCAGCGGAACGTTTGGCCGCCGAAGGTTTCGAGCGGATACCAGCCCGTCCCGAAATCTATGTGGCCTTTGCGAATCGCATTAAACCAGTCCGAGCGCTCGCGACTGCCCAGTAGCGCCGATTTCCTAGCGCGTGCGGCGCTCCCGGCGGTCTGAAACCCGAAAGAATACAGTTTGAGCGCGACGGGCCGGCCGTCCCCATTGGGCAGTCTTTGAAAACGGTCAAAAAGAAGCTCAACGCGCGGACGCGCAGCCGCGTTACCCGCGGGGAATGTAAAATCAAACGTTCCGACGCCGACGTTCGCCCGGCCTATCTCGCGCCCGTCGACGCGAACTCGCATAAGCGAATGATATTCGGTGCCCTCGATCAATGGCACCAATCCTCGAATGGAAATTACGGAAGCTTCGCGCGGCCGCGTCAAGACGTACTGCGAAGTTTCCGAAACCCAGCCGTCTTCGTACGCGCCCGAATACTCAAGAGTGCGATCGGTCAAGTCTTTTGGAAGATTGGATAAAAAGCTGGGCGGGCGTATTCTTCGGTAGTCGTCTTCAGAAATGGCCGAAATGTCGCGGACGAACCCGACGAGAAGCCTTCCGTCCAACGGAATTTTTGTTCCGTAGAGCCGCATCAGACCGGTCCGGCGTGAAGGAAACAGGGTGCCATTGACATTCATATCGAGCATGATGAACGGCTGCCCGACCATTATACGCGGCGCGGTGGCAGGAAGAAATAGCCGCGCCGAGCCGCGGCCCACGACGGGCGCAAAGCGTTTTTCCAATGTCGCTCCGGTGACGAAAGGACTATGCAAGATCGATTCACCGTCGTCTTTGAGGGTGGCCGTATAGTCGACCTCGAGCCGTATCTTCTTGCTGCTGTTCACCACTGCAAACAGGAAACGCCGGCCCATACCGGCCATCGTGCGTCCCGGATAGAAGAGGTCTGGCTCCAGCTGAAACAACGACGAAGTCTTGCTGTGGGAATAGTAGGCCAATCCATAGCGCGCCGCTACGAAGATGAGGTGATTGCGCACGCTACTCAGCGGAATGATTCTGAAGTTCTTCGACGTGTCCATTTGATACCAGCGATTGACGACCGATTGCGCCGCCGTATCCTCGAGTAAAAAGACATTGCGCGGATTACGCTCGAGCCGTGGCACATCCGTATCGGCAAAAAAGCCGTTAAACGCAAGCCGGCCATAGTCGTCGGTAAAAAGGTAATCCGGGCTTCTGAAATGCTGCCCCCGGGTTGCGCTCATCTCGATGGCTTTCGCAACCAGCGACGGAATCAGCAAGCGTTGAATTATTGGATCGGGCGGAACCATGTAGGTTCCAGGCAGAAAATTGTCGGAGGGAAAAATGATGTTCGCCGGTCGTGCATAGAAACTCTCGATCTTTGCAAACACGACGTTGGAAGAATCTGATAAGAACGTCGTTCCAGTACGGTGCGCCGTTGGAACGAGACCCGAGAATTCATCCAGCAGATGCGACGCCGACGCATTCGGAATCTCGACGAACGTCGCACCTGATTTGCTCCAGAGCGCGCGGCTGCGGTCCACATAGAACACGCCCGTCAGCACGTTCAGACCGGCGTACACGAACAAGAGCACCACGGCGACCGACGGCCACTTCAGACGCTGCTTGACGTTCAGCCACCACAGGACGAGGCAGCCGATTAAAAAAGGCTGCACGTACATCGCGCTCTTAAATAAGCCGAAACCGTTTTGCTTGGCAAAAAGCAGTATCCCGAGCGCGAACATAACCAAGACAACAGGCCCGGCGGGATCCTCGGATTGGGCTGCTCTCACGGCTGCTACAAACGCGATCACCAGGAGGGCGATCCCAAAAAGAATTCCTAGGGACAACCAGGGGTCGGAGAGGCCCTGGACCGCAGAGAGAATACCAAACAGGTTAGGTATGCCGCTTGGAATTAAGTAGAAGGGGAAGGTCACGATAAAGTAGTGCGTGTTTTCGCCAGCCGCGGACTGTGCGACTCGCGACTCCATCACCGTTAAATAGTTGCGCATGTATATGTTGACAAGAACCAGCGTCGTCATGCCGACACTCCCCAGCCAGAGCGCAGGTACTCGCCAGTGTAGCGAGCGCCCAAAAGTCCGTATGGCGAAGTAGACGGCTACGCTGAGATACGCAAACGGCGATATCTCCGGATACACCATCGCTAAGCCGGCTGTCGCAACACTGCAGAGCAGTACCGAACGCATTCGAGGTTTGGACGGGACGTCGCAGAGCAATACTACTGACGCAATCAGCAGCGGCAGGCCAAAGAGCTGTGCGAGAAGTTGGTACTCGATGCCGAAGATCGCCAGCGAGGCAATGGCCAGGAGCGCAGCTGTAAGAATGGCGGCAGTTCGGTACTTGTCATTCCGATAGATGATCGCTGCGGCAGCGGCAATCTGCATGAGACCGAGCGCCGCGCATACCGGCATGAATACTTGAAAGCCATTCAAGCGGAAAACGCTTAGCGTCAGCGTGACGAGCATCTCCGCTCCGTAACGCTCGTTGTCTACCGTCCAATTCATCCAGTAGATCGCCGTCGGATCCTTGTTGAAATTGTAGACCGAGTAATCGGGCACGGTAAACCAGCCCAGCTCGAGCAGCCGCTCCGCATTCAGCACATAATTGGCCATGTCGTCGTTGCCGTAACTGAGCCAATTAAAGCCGAACTGGAAAAGCGGCCACGCTGCCATGCCGAAGCCGGCGAGCAAGATGAGCGCGAACGGCCAATACGAAACGACCTGAATGCGGCGCCGAGTGCGTACGACGGCCACAATCGCTCCAGCTAATAAGGCAGCGAGTAAAATCGGGCCGCCGCGCGCCATTGGCACACCTGCCTCGCTAAGCCATACGGCGGGCACGATTGCCGTCGCAGCTCCGATAATGGGCGCCAACAAGGGAAGATAGGGTTTCTGTTCCGTGCTCAAAGCCGCGATAACGCCCAATCCGAGTACCGTACAATACGCGAAGATGGCGAGGGACAACAGTGCCGCGAGCACTATTGCCAGTTCATTCCGCGATCGCGTGGCAAGATACGGCGCAACGTGAAAATATCGGAGTCATGTAGTTCGGGAAGATGAGCCGGCCAATCACGCCACTCGTCGTACGGTGCTGCGACAAATTTCCCGCTGATTCCGGCCGCCAGGTCGGAGATCAGAAACGCGGCCGCTTCGGCACCCAACGACGCCGGAACCGGCTCGACGTTTGGAGCGCGGCCTGCGGCGGCCGCCTGCGCGGCCATGCGGGTGGCGACCAGCCCCGGCGCGAGGCAATTTATCTCGATTCGGTACTGCGTCATCTCGCGCGCGACCGTTTCCACGAGACGGACTACTGCGGCCTTACTGCACGCGTACGCGGTAAAATCCGGCAGCGGAGCTGAGGCGCCGCCTCCGGAGAAGAGCATGATCCTTCCGCCGCTTTTCTTCATGCGTGCACAGGTTTGCCTTACCGCCAAGAAGGAGCCGAAGAGATCTACCCGGACCGTCTCGAGCCATTC
This sequence comes from Vulcanimicrobiota bacterium, assembly GCA_003136355.1. Lineage (GTDB taxonomy): Bacteria > Vulcanimicrobiota > Vulcanimicrobiia > Vulcanimicrobiales > Vulcanimicrobiaceae > Rubrimentiphilum. Next base: position 99,859 of record PLED01000002.1, read on the forward strand.
GTTCGGATCGACTGCGGTAATTTCGCCGATCGGTCCCTGCACTGCTGCAGCGTGAACGAGTGAGGTAACCGGACCGAAACGCGATTCCAGCAAATCCAAGGCGCCTTCAATTTGCTTTATGCTGGTGACGTCAGCGGCAATCGCTTCAACGTTATGGCAGGCAAGCAGCTTTAACTTTGTGAGCGCATCCTCGAGATTCGAACGATCGCGCGCACAGATCACGACTCGACCGCCTGCACGCAAACATGCCTCTGCCGTCGCGAAGCCCAGGCCCAAACTGCCTCCCGTAATCAAAATGTTCTTAGCAGAAAGATCTAAACCAGCGCCCATGGCTGCACTTCCTTCTTCGTCCGCTCGTAGTCGGCCGGTGAATCGATCCACCAAAGGTGTTCTTGCCGTTCGTCCATACGGTAGGAAAAAAGCGGCTGCTCATCTCGTATGAGTGCTGGCAAGACATCCGTACCGAAGTCGCTGACGCCTGGCGGGATCGCGTCCAGGATCTCGCGATCGCAGACCATGATCCCCGCGTTCACCAGCGAACTGAAGACCTGATCGCGTCGCGGTTTCTCCAAAAACCGAACGATACGTCCGTCGGCCGCTATGGACACGATGCCACCGGCCGTCGCGTTTTCTCTCCGGTAAACCGCCAGTGTCACAATGGCCCGCTTAGAAAGATGCCGCTCGGCGAGCGCGCCGATATTGCAGGTCGTCAGGTTATCTCCGTAGAGGACCAGGAACGTCGACGTCAGGAACTCGCGCAGCGGCAGCAACGCTCCCGCCGTTCCACGAAGCTGCTCTTCTTTTGAATAGGTGATTTTTGCGCCAAACTCCGAGCCGTCGCCAAAGTGGTCCTCGATCGACGAAGCACAATGGTGAGTGTTAATAGCAATCTCATTGACGCCGTACCTCACCAGCAATCGTATGTTATGCTCCAAAATCGGCTTGCCGGCCACGGTCAGCATCGGCTTCGGAACCGTCTTCGTCAGTGGACGAAGCCGCTGACCCTCCCCGGCTGCCAGGATTACCGCACGCATAATGCAAGTTTCTTACCGGAAGTCAAAAAAGCATGTCGAATTTTACTCGCGCGTATCTGGCCGAAGCCGGGACCACGCTGCGGCAAATTGATCCGGACACAATCGATGCCGTCGTGGAAATCGTAGCGGGAGCTCGCGAAGACGGCGGCCGCGTCTTTTTTTTGGGAGTAGGCGGCAGCGCGGCGAACGCATCCCACGCGGTAAACGACTTCCGGAAAATTGCCGAGGCCGAAGCGTACGCACCCACCGATAATGTATCGGAGCTTACGGCGCGCACGAACGACGACGGCTGGGAGACCGTCTTTTCACAATGGTTGCGCGGAAGTAGGCTCACGCCGAAGGATGTCGTTTTCGTTCTCTCCGTCAGTGGCGGAGACGCCGCAAAGCGCTTGAGTTTAAATATCATAGCGGCACTCGAATACGCGCGCGAAGTCGGCAGCCGGATCGTCGGAATCGTCGGTAGCGGCGGAGGCTTTACTGCCGAAGTTGCCGATGCGTGCGTCATTATCCCGTCAGAAAACAGGGAGCACGTAACGCCGCACGCTGAGGGTTTTCAAGCGGTAGTTTGGCACCTGATGGTCTCCCACCCCAGGCTAAAGCGAGTCCGCACGAAGTGGGAATCGACGAACGAATGAGAGCGCTCGATGGGCTGCGCGTGAAGATCTTCGCCGATGGAGCCGATTGCGCAACCATTCTCGAGCTCTGTGCGAATCCTCTCATAAAAGGTTTCACGACGAATCCGACCATGATGCGTTCGGCCGGCGTGAGCGACTATCAATTTTTCGCACAGGCCGTGCTCGCTGCCGTCGGCGACCGACCCATCTCGTTCGAAGTTTTGAGTGACGAGCAGGATGAGATGCGGCGCCAGGCTCGCAAGATCACCTCATGGGGTGACAGTGTGTATGTTAAGATACCCATCACCAACACGAGGCGTGAACCGACAGCTCCGCTGGTCGAGCGGCTCGTGGGAGAGGGCGTCAAACTCAACGTAACCGCGCTGATGACGCTCGAACAGATAGCGCAAGCGCGCGATGCCTTGGGAAAATCGGTACCCGGCTTCATCTCGCTGTTTGCCGGTCGAATCGCGGACACCGGAGTCGACCCCGTCCCTATGGTTAAGCAGGCGGTTTCTCTGCTTGCGGATCATCCGAATCTTCAGCTTATCTGGGCAAGCCCGCGCGAATTACTGAACATCTTTCACGCCGACTCGGCCGGATCTCACGTCATTACGTTGACCGCCGACCTGCTCGGCAAGCTTCCCTTGCTGAACAAAGATCTGAACGAGTACTCTTTAGACACCGTCAAAATGTTCTTCGAAGATGCATCTCGGGCCAATCTGGTCCTCTGAAGGTTTGCGAAAGCCGCCCCGCAGAAGCTTGCGCAAGACACCGTGAAGGAATTCTTATGGATATTTTGACGCCTGCCAACAATACGAGCCTCGGCGCGGGGTGGTTTCCCTTGGAAACCTACCGGGCGGAGAGTTTTCGCTGGGTGACCAACGACGCCGAAATCTACGTCGCCGCCCTAAGAAACATCAAACATTATCTCAATCTTCATCTCGAGCCCGGTCCGGGTTTGGATCTCAAACCCTTCGAGCTACTCGTCAAGGAAGGCGATGAAACGCTGGCTCGAACGACGGTCAAAGGCAGGCAGATGGTATCGATCTCCTTGCCGGCCAGCGAGCCGGCTGTGCGCAAGCTGGTGCTTCACGTCGATGGCGGAGGTAAACGGGCGCCCAATGACAGCCGGCTTCTCAACTTCCGTGTATTCAAGGTCACGTTCGTTCCGTCTCCCGTCGACATTCTTCCGCCCGACCTGGACGCCAAGCTTGGTTCCGGATGGTACCCGCTCGAGAGTTTCAACGGCGAAACGTTTCGCTGGGCCGGCGTGGATTCGAAGATTACAATCGCGGGACCAAACGGCACGAGCGGGTTGCTACTCGAGCTGGAGCCGGGACCCGGCGTAAATTCAAAACCTTTTGTCTTGCGAGTATTGAACGAGGGAGGGACTCAAATCAGCGAGCATGAGATCAAAGCTCGCCAGGTGGTTTCCATCCCGCTCAGCGGCCCGGGCTCACTGACCTTTCATGCGGAAGGCGGAGGCAAGCAGATCGGCTCGGATAAGCGCATCATGAATTTCAGAGTCTTTCAAAACTCTCCGGATTTTAAAGCGCCGGAAAAACAACCCGCGATCGTGTAGGCCGGTACGGCTAAAGCACTCCTTTGTTGCTTAGCGCTGGCGCTTTTGTTGGTCCCGGCACCCGTCGATGCCGTGCCGCCGGTTGCACCCGACTCCTGTAAGGGCGCGCTCTCTTTGCTGCGGGCCGCGATCGTCGATTCGGAACGATATCCGCCAACGAGCATCCAGAATGCCTATCGACGGTACCAAGACCTCAACGGCCGATATCAGCGCATTGCCACAGAACTGTATTGGAGCTATATTCCATTTCCGCTACGTGAAGTAGGCGCGCAAATAAGTGATCAATGCGGCAGCGCCGTGGAATACCGGTTCAGCATTTATGATGCCTGGTCTGCGGTTCTAACGAATCAGACGGATGCGTTCCTTCTCTTGGCCGATCGCAACTGTACAACTCTCTCCCGATCCCTCATTCGGTACGACATAGCGGACGACGCAACCGCGATTGCACCCCTGGCAGCCAGGTTTGGGTTGCGCGATCCCGACATCCGGCATGTCGACGGCCTGCTTCGCTCCTGGGCTGCGCACTACCAGATGACTCTTCCAACTTTAGCAAGCGTCGGCCAAATCGAACGGTTGAGATCGCATTACCTGCGGATCTACGATCAGGCAAAGACCGCTTCTCGCGGCGCTTGCTAGGTGCAGAAAATCATTCGGCCGCACAACCTTCAGATCGACGGCAACCCGATCTATTACCGCACCGACACGGACGACCTGGAGATCGTCAGCAACATACTCGTTCGCGAGGAGGTTGGCTGCGTCGGAGAAGAGGTTCGCGATCCGAAACTGATCGTCGACTGCGGTGCTTACGCCGGATACTCGGCCCTGTACTTTTTGACCAGATATAAAAACGCGCGCGTCATCGCGCTCGAACCGGACCAAAGAAACCTCGACCTTTGCCGGCTGAACTTGGAACCGTACAGCAGCCGGGTCACCCTCATAAACGCCGCTATCTGGCCGGAACCGGCACAGCTCGTTCTGCGCGAAAATGAGTTTGTCGGAATCGAGCGCGAGTGGGCAACCATGGTTGGGCTGCCGCGTAAGGGCGAACCGGCTCAAATTGTCGGAATAGATCTCGCCACGGTTCTGGCAAACTCGGGCTTCGGCGAGATCGACCTGCTAAAACTCAACGTCAACGGCGTGGAAGACGAAGTCTTCGCTGCGAACGCCACATGGCTGCCGAAAGTCCGAAACATGGTCGTCCGGCTCATGGAAAAGCGGGTTGAAGATGCGTTCTTCAAGGCGATGAGCGGTTTTGGGTTTTTCTTGGCGCGGGGGGCCACCGGACTCTTCGCTTGCACTCGTATTGGGCCGAAAGCTGCAACGTCGCAGGAGCATCGCATTGATGGCGACACCCGCAACGCGGTGGTGAACGGAAGCTTTGAGGACTACCGTGTCGAGCCGGCGCGGATTTTCCCGGGCGGATGGGAGCTCGGATCGAACGACGTCGCAAACGGCTGGCATACGGTTGTCTGCGATCCGCAATTTCGCGTTTCGCTTGCCCAAAGGGCCGGGTACCAGCGCTCGGGCGGGAACGCACTCTGCATGACCTTGGATTCGCACCTGCCAATCTTACCGGCGTCGCAGCCTTACGCGGCGGTGGAAAACGTCAATCCCATTCCCATTCAAAAAGGCGAGGCTTGGCGAATTCGGGCATTCGTCAAGACCGCTCAACATAACGCCCTCCAAAAAACGCCCGTACGCGGCGTTTACGCCTTTCTCAGGTTGCGATACGACGACGGGAGCTACACCGACTTGCGCACCCACCCGCTGTTCGGAGAGGCAACAACGTATGCGGAGATCGGCGGAGTCGTTGAGGTTCCGGACCCGCCGCCCGGTGCGCGGATGGAACGTGCTACGGTGTGGCTCTACACTTGGGTAGAGAACGGCGAGCCGAATGAGATACCTGCCGGCGAGTATGGCGGATGGGACGTTTTTTTCGACGACATTTCCTGCAGCCGGGTCTGAACCGGCAAAACGCCATGGCTGAGATCCATACAACCTATAACAAAGATCGCTTTGAAAAACTTCGGGGCATGTTCAACGAAGATCCACGTTTTGGTAATGCAGCATTGTATGTACAGGAGCACTTCAACTTAAGACGTGTTTGCGAAAATTGCGAGAAACGCAGCACGTCGAAGTATCTCGCCGCAGCGTCGTTGATTGTCGAGGGCGACTCATGGGTTCTGCCCTTTTCCGTGACGCGGACCGGCGCGATCGTGCTCGACTTGGAAACATCGATTCCCGATCAATCAAATTTCTTGCGCGAACCTATTGTCAGCGGCCTCGAGACCCTCGGCATCCTCTGCAACGCGTCGGGACGGCTCGAGTACGTCGTTCCGATCTGCTCAAGCTCCAGCGAATACTACCGCGATCGGAGAAAGGGGCGGCTACGACGGCGCCGGCGCGAATACGAGTCCTTAAAACAGCAGTTCACGTGCCGCGTGATCACCGACGCTTCCCCTGACGATGTTCTGAAGTGGGACACCGAAGTCCAATATGATTTCGAATGGTACTGGCAACTGAAAGGCGATGCGAAAGGCGATCGCACCACCGAAATCGAGTACTTCCGTTGGTTGGCCACGCACGGCCGGCTGGTCATATCGCGAATAAGCGATCACGACGACGAGACGCTTGCAATCGCATACTTCGTTCCCGGCGATTACGATCTGTCAGTCGTTATCGGCAAGCGGCGCGTGCGAGCATCACACGGGGAATACGGCTTCGGCAACGCCCTTCTTTTCATGATCATCGACCACATCTATGAGAATGGTCTGCTAACGCCGCTGAATCTGGGTACCGTTCTCCACCAGCACAAAGAGATCTGGCGCCCGGTTCCCGTCGTCACAGCGCAACTCGAGTTTGCGAATCTCGCAGCCCAGCTTGCGATAGTCGAACGTTTCGGTGCGGATTGATGCGCTCGGCGACATCCGTGCCCTACACGCGACAGCACATCGATGAGGACGACATCGCCGCTGTTAATCGGGTCCTCGGCTCGGATTGGCTAACCGGCGGTCCGGCTATAAATGCCTTTGAGAATCTCGCGTCCAGTTACTGCAGCGCCAGGCATGCCGTGGCGATGTCAAGCGCGAGTACGGCCTTGCACGCCGTTTGCCTCGCGCTGGGCGTCGGTCCCGGAGACCGCGTCTGGACGTCGCCGAATAGTTTTGTCGCCTCCGCCGATTGCGCTCTTCAATGCGGCGCGTTGGTCGATTTTGTAGACATCGATCCGCACACCTACAACCTCAGCGTTTCGGAGCTCGAACGAAAGTTAGCGTTCGCCGAAGTCTCGCACACGCTCCCGAAGGTCGTGATTCTGGTTCATTTCGGCGGGCGGCCCTGCGATCTGGCCGGCATTGCGGCGCTAGCTCGCCGATACGGAGTTGCGGTTGTCGAGGACGCCTCGCACGCGCTGGGCGCTACTTACCGCGACAGCCCCATCGGAAGCTGTGTGTATTCCGATGCAACGGTTATCAGCTTTCATGCGACCAAGAGCATCACAACCGGCGAGGGCGGAATGGTCCTTACCAATCGCGCCGAGGTTGCGGGGCGCGTGTCACTTTTGCGCTCGCACGGTATCTCACGACCTTCCAATGAGGCAGAGCCCTGGCGCTACGAAAAGGTCGAACTTGGTTTCAACTACCGGATGACCGACATGCAGGCCGCGCTAGGAACCAGCCAGCTGGCAAAGCTCGGCAAGTTTGTCGAGCGCCGCACCGAGCTGGCACAACGCTACGATCGTGCCCTCGCCGGGCTTTCACTCCAGCTACCTCACCGCGACGCCGACAGCACTTCGGCCTGGCATCTCTATCCGGTCCAGGTATTGGGCGAGGACAGGTCCGAGCGGCGGCTCATGCTTTTTTCCGCGTTGCTTCAGCATGGTGTTCGCAGCCAGGTGCATTTCATTCCGATTCACACTCAGCCGTATTATCGCGACCGTGGGTTTGGGGCCGGCGACTTTCCGGTCGCGGAACGCTACTATGAGGGCACCTTAAGTTTGCCGCTCTTCTACGACCTCATTGAGAGCGATCAGGATCGCGTGATAGAGATCGTTCGGGCCGTGCGGCGCTAATGGCCACAATCGAGCGTGTCGAGAGCCAGATTGCGCGCATAGAAGGCTTTAATGCCGTTTTCGTAACCGAAGACCGCCGCGATCTGCGCGGAGATCGAACCGGCATCCCGGGTTACTCCAACCGCTTTGCAAAAAAAGCTCCGAATCGCATGACGGTCGAAGGCTGGAAGCAGCGCCGCTTCCGCTCAATCTATCCGGGCTTCGACGCCAAAGTGCTCATGGCAAATGGCCGGCCGGCTCGCGGAAACACATTTCTCGAAACCGTGCGCAGCACGTACCTCCAAGAATAATCAATGCGGGAGTACGCGGCATCGGCGATCGACGAGTCGTAGCTTTTCCCACATTAAGCCAGGTTAACGGGATGTAAGGGATCGCTTAGCATCCCCCGTTGCCGCTTTTTTGGCCAGGAGTCGCATTGAAGGGAACCGTACCCATCGCGCTGACCCAGGTGGATTTCCATGCTGGTTTTCTTGAAATCGGAGTTCCACTGATGCGCCTTGCCCAACCCAAAATCGCGAGGTTTTCGCTCGCCTGTGCTGCTCTGGCCCTTGCGGCTTGCGGCGGGCATGGCGGAGGGGCGCTCCCCGCTGGAGTCTCCTCCACGGGTACATCTTCCGCGGGTTCCATGAGTTTAAGCAAAGGCCTGACCGCAGCGTCGTCTCTGGCGACGACCCCACCGACCCCCACCATTACCGAATACGCGGTTCCCTCTACCGATTCGCAAGTCGCCGGCATAACCGTCGGGCCGGACGGGGCGCTATGGTTTGCCGAAGGCAACCCGGGCGGCGGAACGCGCAGTTCGATCGGACGCATTCCGGTTACCGGAGCGCCGATTACGGAATACTCTGCCGGCATTAGCGTGGGCTCTACGCCGTACGGCATAACAACCGGTCCAGACGGCACGCTATGGTTTACGGAATACGACGGCAACCGTCTCGCGCGTATCACCGTCACCGGAAGCGTATCGGAATTCCCCGCTCTGCCCAACAGCCGTTCAACGCCCGAGTTGCTAAAAACCGGGCCGGACGGCAACGTGTGGTTTACGGAGTATAGCGATGCAAACGCCGGACAGGGCCGGATCGGACGGATGACGCCAGGTGGAGTCCTAAGCGAGTATCCGGACGGTGATGGCCCATACGACATCACCACGGGCTCGGACGGCCGTATGTGGTTTACTGAATCCCAACCGACTTCCAACGCCATGGCAGCCATCACCACCGGTGCAACGCCAACGCAGACTCGGTATCCCCTTCCGACCGCGGATGCTTCGCCGAACAACGTCGCACTCGGCCTTGACGGCAACATCTGGTTTACGGAATGCTACTCCAACATCGTCGGGAAAATTACACCCTCGGGGACCATTACCGAATACCCGCTGCCGACGGCGAATTCTTGTCCCAACGGGATCGCACTCGGCCCTGACGGCAACTTCTACGTTGCGGAATTCCAAACAAACGCCATCACGCGGGTCGTGCCGAATGGAGCGTCGGCGCCGACGATGACCGAATTCACGCTCCCGACGGCCGCGAACGGACCGCTACTGATCACTGCGGGTCCGGACGGCAGCATGTGGTTTACGGAAAGCAGTACTGCCAAGATCGGAAAGATGAGCTTGAATCTTCCGACCCCAAGCCCAGGTCCGAGCCCGGTGGCAAGTTCGACTCCAGGCCCCGGATGCGGCAGCGGCGGCGATAAGGATGGCAAGGGTCAGTGCCCGACTCCGACTCCGGGCCCCGGCTGCGGCAAGGGCGACAAAGATGACAAGCGTCAGTGCCCGGTTCCGACTCCTACTCCGAACGGCTGCGACCAGCACGGTCAGGGTGGCGGAAACGACAACCATCAATCCGACAAGGATTCGAAGCACGCCGATAAAGACGGCCATCGCAATGATGGGCATGGCGACGGCGGGGACAACAATCAGTGTGGCAATCACTGAAGCGCTAGTTCGCACCTAGTATGAAAAGGCGGGCTCGAAAGGGCCCGCCTTTTTTCCTGCCGTGAATCGTAGCGCTAACTGGGCTGCAGCGCGGCCTCGTTGACGTCGTGCAGTTTTATCTCTGCATCCATCATCTCCGGCGGCCCGGCAATAACGTCGCCCTGTTGCTGCATCAATGCCATCGCCCGATTCGAATACGGCGATGCGCAAGAAGCCCGCAAGACTCGAGAGGATCGGGGCCAGTTTCGTCCGCATCAGCTCGAGCGCCACGGTCGACTTGCCGAGCGTGGGCCGTTCAGCGCCGGACAGGCGGAACCTGGCGGCGGAGTGTAAGGACTTTGGGTGAGCCGCTTGCGCATACTCTTTGTTGGTGCAGCTGTATTGGCACTCGCCGCCGGTCCGGCGGCACCGCTTTCGCTCGGCCGGATGTACGTCGCTCAGTGCTTTTCCAACAGGGTCTTTATTCTCGCGCCGCCGTTTTCGCCACGCCGTCTACCGGTGGGCGCGGTCGCGCAAGCTTGTACGAACGCTCTTGCGTTCGATCCCTCGAACGGCATGATGGCCGTTGCGTCCGGCGCGGTCTTCGGCAAGCTTTCCATCAGCGTCTACTCGCCGCCATTTACTAGCGCGTCTGTTCCGGCTGTAACATTCGCGCCGCCCAAACTTCAGCATCCGCGCCAGCTCGCGTGGGACGGCGCCGGGAACTTGTGGGTCAGCGACGACCTGTCGAATCGTGTCTACGAGTTTCGGCCGCCGTTTTCGGCGTCTAGTAAACCCGCGGCCGCGATTACCATAGCGATGCAGCCGATCGGGCTCGCAGTCGATTCTGCTATCCGCCTGATGTTTATCGGCGACGCCGGCGGAACGCGAACGTGCGCCGCGGCGCCTTGCCGCATCTACGTCATTCCTTATCCTTACACGAGCGCTCCGATGGCGACGATTCCACTCGAAAAGAGTGTGAGCACCGCCTTAGCCGTCGACCGGCGCGGGCGGCTTTTCGCCGGAATTGGCTACGGCAAATTCAAAGGCTCGATCCGCGTCTATGCCCCGCCGTTCGCGACCGGACAAAAACCCGCGTTCACGCTTGATGCGGGGGACGGCGTGATGGCGCTGGCATTCGACCCCGCGCAGAATCTCTACGCGCAGCTCTTCAGCACCGGCGGCGTGGTGCGATTCAACGGACCCATTACGCGATCTCTGGCCGCGCCGTCCATGCGCCTCGGCTGTCCGCGCGCCGTGACGTGCCGCAAGAAGAATTGGGCCGGCTTGGCGTTTGGCCCTTAAACCGGTTCCGGGACCTTCTCGACGTCTTGCAGTTTTGCGAAAATCCGGTCTTCGGTGAACGGCAGCGCGGTGAAACGCACGCCGGTCGCCGCCTTGAGCGCATTGCCGATCGCGGGCGCCACCGGATTGATCGTATTTTCCGCAATCGATTTTGCGCCGAGCGGTCCGATGCTGTCGTATGTGTGGGCAAAGAAGATTTCGGTTACCGGCGCGTCGGCAAAAGCCGGAATGCGATAGTTCCGCAGCTGCGCGTTGATAACGGCGCCCTTGTCGTTGTAGACCATCTTCTCTTGAAGCGCGTAACCGACGCCTTGCACCACGCCGCCGATGCACTGGCCGCGCAGTTGGTTCGGGTTGATGACCGTCCCGGTGTCGACCGCTTCGGCACTAAAGAGGAGCTGAATCTCGCCGGTGATGCGGTGCACCGCCAGCCGCACGCCGTACGCCATGAACGCGACGGTTCGCGGCGATCCATAGGCTTTGCGGAACGCGGCCAGGTGTTCGCCTTCTTTTTTGGCCGACTCATATAACTCGGTGAGCGGCGTCCGGTGTCTGCCGTGCACCACGAACCCTTCTTCGACCTTGCAGTCTTGCGGCTTGGTTTTCGTCGCCTTGGCCGCGTAGGTGACGATCTTCTCGTGCAAAGCGCGCGCGGCGTTTTCGACCGCCTTTGTCGGCACCATCATGCCGACGCTGGCAAAGGTTCCGCTGTCGTAGGGTGTCTTGTCGGTATCCGAATTGATGAACGAGACGCGCGAGGTGGGGCAGTTCATGATCTGCGCGACGACCTGCTGCTGCGCGGTGACCAAACCGTTGCCGATCTCCACCGAACCGACCGTGAAATGATAACTCCCGTCTTCGAGGAGCGAGACTTCCGAACCGGATCGCTGCTCGGTCGGCGGCACGCAATCCAGCATGGAAATTGCCATGCCGCTGCCTTCGAGCCAATCGTCGCCCTCGGGTTTGCGAAGTCCGCGTCCGCCGGCCAGCGCCTTTTCGATCGCGTCGAGGCATTGATCCAGCCCGTAGCTCCCCATCGTTAAATCCGACGACTCTTCCCAGATCGCTTCCATTTTGTCGGACGCTCCGACGACGTTCTTGCGGCGCATGTCGATCGGATCGATCTGTAGGAGGTCGGCCAGCTCGTCGAGCGCCGACTCCATCGCAAACGTAGGCTGCGTCGTGCCGTATCCGCGGAAACCGCCGCCGCATTGCAAATTGGTGTAGACCGCGTATCCGTCGCCCTTCTTATTCGGACATTTGTAGATCGCCCACGGTCCGGACATGCCGTTGGCAAGCGTCTCACCGCCGTGATTTCCGTAGGCGCCGGTATTGGAGACGATGCGATATTGAATGGCCGTCAGCGTTCCATCGCTCTTGGCGCCGAGTTTCACGTGCGTTTTCATGGGATGGCGCGTCGTCGCGCCGATGAACTGTTCTTCGCGTGTGAACTCCCATTTAACCGGACGCCCGGTTTTCATCGTCGCAAAAAGCGTCAGGTCTTCGCTCATCATGTCTTGCTTGCCGCCGAAGCCGCCGCCGACGCGTTCGGTGAAGACGTGCAGATCGGCCGGCATGATCCCGAAGAGATAGCAAAGTCTGCCCTTGACGATGAACGGGCCCTGCGAGCTGGTGCGCACGTGCAAGCGTCCGTCGTCGCTGCGCCACGCTAGCGACTGCATCGTTTCCAAATGAACGTGCTGCTGGCGCGGCGCGTCATAGTCGCCTTCATAGATCGCGTCGGCCTGCGCGAAGCCTTCGGCCACACTGCCGACCTCGCCGTGGAGTTCGAGAAAAATATTCCGTTCCGGATGCAGTATGTGCGAGTCGACGCCGCGCTCGTGCAGCACCGGCGCGCCCGGAATCATCGCTTCTTCCGGATCGAAGACCGGTTGCAGAATATCGTACTCGACTTCAATCTTGCGGCAGCCTTCCTCGGCCGCCCCTTCGGTTTCGGCGACAACGGCGACAATGCGCTGTCCCACAAAACGCGCGATGTTGTCGAGCAGGTAGGTGTCGTCGGGATCGACGCGATTGTCTTCATGGATCGCGGTTGTATAGGGCCGGCGCGGAACGTCTTCCCACGTGTAGACGGCCACGACGCCGGGAACGGCCATCGCCTTGCTGCGACCGATCGAAACGATCTTCGCGTGCGCGTGCGGCGAGCGCA